>PKQR01000236.1 GCA_017578085.1 Bacillota bacterium | reverse complement strand
GCCAGGTGCTCCTCGGTGGTCATCTCCGGCAGCACGTACTCGGAGCTGGAGTCCACCTGTTCCCTGCCGTTCACCGCGTCCTGTCTCCCTGCGTCTTGCGCCTAGTGACCCGCCGGCTGGCCCCGCAACACCGCCAGCGCATGGGGCAAGAGGTCCAGGATGGCTGCCAAGCTTTCCTCGGCGCCGCGGGGGCTGCCCGGCAAGTTGACGATCAAGGTGCGCCCCCGCACCCCAGCCACCCCGCGGGACAACGCCGCGCGCCGCTGGCGCTGGACACCTGCGGCCCGCATCAGCTCGGGAAGCCCCGGCACCAGGCGCGACACGACCGAAAGGGTCGCCTCCGGGGTTACGTCCCGGGGCCCTAGGCCCGTGCCGCCCGTGGTCAACACCAGGTCCAGGTCCAGCTCGTCCGCCATAGCCTTGAGGCGCGCGGCGATCCGGTCGTGCTCGTCCGGCACCACCTCGTAACAAACGACTTCCCCGAGTTGCGCCACCTGCTGGGCCAACCGGGGGCCGCTCTCGTCCGGCTCAAGCCCTTGCGCGCGCCGATCGCTGACGGTGAGGATCCCGATGCGGAACGCCATGGACTAATAGGCCCGCTTTAGGAGCTCATCGGCGATGAGGGCGAGCAGCTCCCGCCCCTCGCACTCAGGCAGCGCCAGCAGCTCGTCCTTGGCGCGCCGGGCAAAGCGGGACGCCACCTGCCGGCTGTACTCGATGGCCCCGTTGCTGCGGACCAGCTCCAGCACCGCTCGCACCTGCTCGCCGGTGGCGGGACCTTGCCCGAGGATGGCCGCCACCCGCTCGCGCATGCCGTCCTGCTGCAAGAGATACAGCACGGGCAAGGTGAGGATGCCCGCGGCCAAGTCGTTGCCGACGGGCTTGCCGACCACTTCCGCTTCCCCGCTCACATCCAGCAGGTCGTCGACGATCTGAAACGCCAGGCCGATGTTGCGGCCGTACTCGTACAGGGCCTGCGCCTGCTGAGGCGACGCACCCTGCATGAGCGCGCCCGACTGGCAGCAGGCCGCGAAGAACAGCGCCGTCTTCTTCTCGATGCGCCGGAAATAGTCGTCTTCGGTCTGGTCGAGCCGCCCGAGCGACTGCTTCTGCTGGATCTCGCCGTCGCACATGCGCAGGATCATGTCGGACATGATGCGCACGATCTCGGGCGTGGACTTGTCCACCAGGATGACCAGGGCCCGGGCCAGCAGGCAGTCGCCGGCCAGCACCGCCGAGTGGTTGCCCCATTTGGAGTTGACCGTCGGCCGGCCGCGGCGGGTGGCGGCTTCGTCGATGACGTCATCGTGCACCAGGGTGGCCATATGGATCAGCTCGGCAGCCACGCCAACCGGCACAACCCGCCGCACGTCCGGATCGAACACCCGGCCCGACAAAAGCGTCATGATGGGACGGATCCGCTTGCCCCCGCTCTCAATCAAGTGCAAGGCGATGGCCTGGGTTTCCGCCCCGCTCTCCTCCATGGCCGTCCGGAGCTGCTGCTCGACTTCCTGCAAGTACGGCCCGATGTCTGCCAGGACCGCTTCCACGACCTGCACCGGCCTCACACCCTTCAAACGACACCCACGTGCAGGCAGCTGATGCCGCCGGTAAGATTGTAGTAATGCACGTCCCGCAAGCCGGCGGCCCGAAGCAT
>PKQR01000130.1 GCA_017578085.1 Bacillota bacterium | reverse complement strand
GCTCCTCGTCCCAGGAAGCCGGGTTGACCTCGGGCGTCACCAGGATGACGCGCGCCCCCACCTTGGTAGCGCCGGCGGTGAGGCAATTGGCCACATTGTTGTGGATGCCCACATACGCAATGGTGACACCGTCAAAGGTGCCCGTGCGCTCGTAGATGGTCAGCAGGTCCGCCAGCGCCTGCGTCGGGTGGTACCGCTCGCAGCAGCCGTTGATCACGGGCACCGGGGCGGCGGCCGCCAGCTCCCGCACGTCGCTGTGGCGCAACAGGCGTGCCATAATCATGTGCACATGCCGGGAGACGTAGCGCGCCTCGTAGCGGATGGGCGAAATGGCGAAATTGGACTTGTCCCAGTCCATCACCACCGCCCGGCCTCCCAGTTCCTGCACGCCCAGCTCAAAGGAAAGGCGCGTCCGCGTGGACGTCTTTTGAAACAACATCAGCAGGTTGCGGCCGGCCAGGGCGGATGCATAACGCTGGGGGTTTCGCTTCACGTCCAGCGCCCGTTCCAAGACAGCCCAGATTGCCTCCGCGGGCATTTCTTTCAGGGAGAGTACATCCTTCACCGGGTCACCTACTTTTCCAGCTATGATGCATAATTATACATCGTCCCGGAAAGGCGAGCAACGGCCGCAAGGCGCTATCGGGCGGGGCGGCACACTGGTCCATGGAAACCTCACTCAATTATAAAGCAACCGGGAAGTTGGCTTACCCGAACAAGCGCACGTCCACAATTTCCCCCGCAGGCAGGCTCCCCCGCTCGAGGGGCACGACTACCAGCCCGTCGGCCTGCACCAGGGACGACAGTTGCCCGGATCCGCCGGGCACCGGCTGGGCGACCAGTTCCCCACCGGCCACCACCAGGCGTACCCGGGCGTAAAGCTCCCGGCCCGGCGGCGCCGTCAGGGGCGCTCCCAACCGCGCCCGGACCGTCGGCTGCCAGGTTTCCAAAGGCACGCATCCCATGCGCCAGCGAAGCGCGGGGCGCACAAACAGCTCGTAGGTGACCAGCGCCGACACCGGATTGCCGGGCAGCCCGCAGACCACCCGGTCGCCGATGAGGGCCAGGATCGTCGGTTTCCCCGGGGCCATGCGCACCCCGTGCACCAGCACGCCGGGCAGACCCAGTTGGGACAAGATGTCCGCGACCATATCGTCCCGGCCCACCGAGCTGCCGCCGGAAATGATCACCATGTCGTTGGCCAGGGCCTTCTCCACCGCAGCCCGAAGACGCTCCGGATCGTCGGGCACGATGCCCATGAGGCGCGGGACCCCGCCGTCGTTGCGCACCGCGTTGGCCAGGGAGTACGCGTTGGCGTCCCGGATTTGGCCGGGCCCGGGCTGCCGATCGGGTGAGACCAGTTCGTCGCCGCTGGAAATGATGGCCACCACCGGCCGGCGGAACACCCACGGCGCGGTGCACCCGACGGCCGCCAAAGCGCCTACATCCTGGGGCCGCAGCCGGTGGCCGGAACGCAGCACGACCCGCCCGGCCGCGACGTCCGCGCCGGCCGGCAGCACGTTTTCCCCTGGGCGCACCGGAGCCAAGACTTTAACGGCCGCGGGGAGTCCCCCATCACCGGCACCGCCGGCGGGTTCGCTGCTCTCCACCGGCAGCACGGCGTCGGCCCCCGCGGGCAACATGCCGCCGGTCGGGATCCAGACCGCTTCACCGGGTCCGACGTTTACAGAGGGCGCTTCGCCCATGCGCACCTGCCCGCGCACCGTGAGCACCGGCGCAATGCCCGGCTCAACAGGGCTCGTGTCGGCCGCCCGCACCGCCCAGCCGTCCATGGTCGCGCGGGCAAAGGCCGGAACATCCGCCTCGGCCCGCACTTCCCGCGCGAGCACTCGCCCGCCGGCTTCCAGGAGCGTCACCTGCTCCTCAGGCGGACGGTACGGAGGCAGGGCGTCCAGGAAACGCCGCAAGGCACCAGCCACCGTCGACAGGTTCTTCGCGTCAAAGGGCTTCGCGGCGTCGCGCACGGCCACCGCCTCCCGCGGGTCAGGACACTGCGCCCGCACCCTGGACCTGGCGCTGCCCATCCAAGCCCAGCGCGGGTGCGATGGAGCGCAGGGCATCGATGACCATCTGGATGTGGTCGTCCAGGTCCACCCCCAGCTCGGCGGCGCTCCTGACAAGTTGGTCGCGGTGCACGCCTTTCGCGAACGCTTTATCTTTCATCTTCTTCTTAACGGACTGGACTTCCACTTCGTGAATGCTCTTGTTGGGACGCACCAGAGCCACCGCCATCACGAAGCCGGACATCTCATCCACCGCGTACAGCGTCTTGGACATCAGGTCGCGCCGCTCGAGGTTGAGGTAATCCGCGTGGCTCTTGATGGCGTAAATGACGTCCTCGGGGTAGCCCAGCTCCTCCAGGATGGCGGCACCCTTCAGCGGGTGGTCCGGCGGGTTCGGCCAGCGCTCGTAGTCAAAATCGTGCAGCAGACCGGTGATCCCCCACCGCTCCTCGTCTTCGCCGAAGCGCCGGGCATAGGCCCGCATGGCCGCCTCCACCGCCAGGGCGTGGCGCAACAGGCTTTCGCTCTTGGTGTACTGGGTCAGGAGCTCCCACGCCGCGGCTCGGGTCATGACGTTGTGTCCCGTGGACAAGGCCTTGCCTCCTCTCAGCGATCGATCCGGAAAATGCGAAAACCCCCTCCCCGGCCAAACCGGGGAGGGGGATGTTTGGCCCGGGGAGGCCTTTACGCTGCGAAGGCCTTCTCGGCTTGATCCGGCGGCACCACTACGATGGCGTTCTTCGCGCAGACGCTCTCACACAGCTTGCAACCGACGCAGCTCTTGGGATCCACCAGCTCCGCGATACCGTGGAAGGCGCCGCCAGGAATGGCTAAGCAGTCGAAGGGGCAAATGTCCACGCAGAACGAGCACCCCGTGCAGTGAATCGGGTCCACCACGGGCTTGGGCCACTTGGAGCGACCAGCGATGCGCGGCAGCAAGTTGCCGTACTGGTCCTCGATGCATTCCGCCGGGCAAGCGTAGCTGCACGCGTGGCAGTCAATGCACAACTCAGGGTTAATCACGTGCCGCTGCTTGCGCTCGCCCGTAATGCAGTTCACCGGGCACACTTTCACGCAGGCGGTACAGCCGATGCACGCATCCGTAATGAAATGCGCCAACGTCACGCCCTCCCTAAGGGACCCGAGCTCCCGCACTTGTGGCCATTATACCAGAGACGCGGGGTCTGGTGCAAACGCGCCGCCCTCCGCCGCCCGGCCAAGCTCCGCCGCGAGCCCCTCCAGGTCCACCACCAGCATCCCTGGGACGCTCCGCCGCGCTTCCTCATCGGCGCGGCGCCGCAGCAGCAAGACGCAAGGTGTCGCCGGCTGGCCGTCCTGACGGGCTTGGGCTAGTGCGCGCGCTTTCGCAGCCGCCCGCTCCAGGGCCCGCACCAACCCGCGGCCACGGGCGTAATTGGCCACGGGCGACGTCACCACCGCCAGAACGCGCCCGTGGCCCACCAGGTATCCCTGCCAGCTGCGGCTGTCACCCCGGGCGCCCTTCACCTGCCACCCATCCGGAAGCGCCTTCAGGAGCGCCTGCAGCTCCCGCAGCGCTCCCTCCAGCTGCCAGCTGGTCAGTAGCTCTGTGGCCAGCACCCCCATAACCACAATCCCGAGGGTGCCAAACATGCGGAACAGCCCCACGCCAAATTCGTTGGCCATCCGAAACAAGCTGCCGACGATGAAGGCCACCACCAGCAGCGGGATTACCCGAGCCATGGGGCGGTCCCCCTACTCCCCATTACCGGCCGAGCCGCGCCAGCCACCGGACGAGAATCCTGCGTTCCTCGTCGGTCATGGGCATGGGCGGCATTTGCGTCGGATTGAGCGGCACCGGGTTCGGCAGCGGGATCTGCTCCCACACCGACGCCCAGTCGTCTCGGGCCACTTCGACGACGCTGGTGCCGGTCCCCGTCTGCACCCGGGCGGCCTGCGCGCCCGCCGTCCGGGTCTGGGCCGATCCGGCTGCGGCGTACGGCAGGGGGCCGCCGTAGTTGGACCAATAGACCGGCGCCCGGTTCTTGACCGCCGGCGGGTTCTGGACCCACTCGTACAGGAACGCCTCCCACTCCTGCACGGGCGTCAGCTGCGTCCAGGCGCCCACCTGGGTCAAGTCAGGCCCCACCTTGCCGCCGACCCCATTCATGCTGTGGCAAGCGATGCACCCGCGA
Organism: Bacillota bacterium; assembly: GCA_017578085.1. Classification (GTDB taxonomy): domain Bacteria; phylum Bacillota; class Limnochordia; order Limnochordales; family ZCTH02-B6; genus ZCTH02-B6. The sequence continues at coordinate 1,960 of PKQR01000130.1, read as the reverse complement.
TCCACAAAGACCTCCTTGGCCCGGCGGCTCTCCTGCGGCGTCAGGCCCGGAGCGTCGGGCAGGCGGCTCATGATCACCTCGCGGTCCGCGGGGATGTCCGGCGGCGGGACGTAGGCCGAGACCTTGCTCCAGTCGCCCATCATGATAAACGTCGCTACGGCCCGCAAGTACAACTCGTTGAGCGGACCGCCGTGCACCGAGCCGAAGGCGGGCATAGCCGTGTAGGACGCCCACTCACCGGTCACGAGCCGCTCCCAGCGGGGTGTGGTCGTCCCCGGACGCCCGTCCCGCACCGTGCGCACGATAAATTCAAAGATGTCCTTGTCCTCAGCTGGATGGCCCCGCAGCTCTTCCCGGTTGAGAGGAGGCCCGATGAAGCCCTGGCCTGCGGCCCCGTGGCACACGACGCAGTTCTCGGCAAAGGTGACCATCCCGCGATGGACCAGGTCCTCATAGTGCTCCTCCTCGGCTCTGGCCATGCGGGTGCCTTCGAAGGCCAGGTACAGGCCCCACGTAAGGATGAGTGCCCAGACAAGCACGAGGACGACGATGTACCTTCTCCCGCTCACAAGGGAACGACTCCTTTCACCCTCGGCCTGAACCGTCAGTCTTCGTCATCCGCGGCCCCTTCGTCCCGATCAATCCACTTCTGCGCAAAGTACATGATCGCCAGGGTTAGGAAAAACGCCGCAAACACAATCAAAAGCTCGACCGCGTCGGATACGTGATACACCCTGCAGCCCTCCTTACACGGGCGTCACGTGCTCGGGCAGATGGCGCTCCCGCTGGCGGATGTCGCCCGTGTCCACGAACAGCCGCCCGCCCCGGATCTCCACCCGCATGATGTCCAGAGGACGCGGTGCCGGGCCGGCGATGTTCTGCCCCGTCGGCTCATACACCGAGCCGTGGCACGGGCAGATGAACAGCTTCTGATTTTCATTCCACGGCACCGTGCAGCCCAGGTGCGGGCAGCGCCAGTAAAGGGCCAATACCCCTTCGGGCAACCGCGAGATGTAGAAACGCCCGTCCCGGATCCGGGTCACCGTACCGACCGGGTACTCCTCGATGGGCCCGGCGTCGATCACCGTACCGAACCCTTCGACTTTGCGCGGCCAAAACATGGCCAAACCGGTCAGAGCCGCCTGCGCCGCGAAGATGCCCGCGGACGCCCACATCACGTTGCGCAAAAGGCCGCGGCGGCTCATGGTCGCTTGCTTCTTCTTTTCCGCCTGCTGCTGTTCCTTGCCCTCGGCCTCCGCCATTGGCACGTTCACCTCTTCGCCTTACTCTTTGCCATGGGGCGGGTATGGAATGTCCCACGGCCAAGCCAGCGCCATGCCCTCACCCCGGAACGCTGTACCGATGATGGTCAGCACGATAAAGGAGGCGAGGAAGAAAGTATACATGGCAATCATGCATTCCCGGATGTCCGCCTGCCAACGCCGCTTCACGATCGTCCACAAAGAGAACGGGATGAACGTCATGAAGGCGATGGGCACAAAAATCTCGGCGAAGGCATCGGGAAAGCCGTGCATCTTGAGCCACGGCCCGATGCCGGTGGCGCCGCCCGCCGGCAAGTACTCATCGACCAGGATCAAGCCCACGTTCCAAATCGTGGTGTAGATCGCGGAAAACACCGCGATGGGCACGCCCTTCTTGCTGTAGAACCAGATGCCGGTGCCCTTCTTGCTGCGATCGATATAGGGGATCGCGGCCAAGAGCACCAGCACCGCGGTGGGCACCACGACGCCCGCGAGGGCCGGGTGCATGTGCAGAAGCAATTCCTGCAGCCCCAGGAAGTACCACGGCGCCTTGGACGGGTTGGGCGTCAATTCCGGGTCAGCCATCCGGTAAAAGGGCGCCGCCACGAAAATGGCCATCAAGGACAAGAGCAGCGTGATGGTCAGCGCCCCGATGAGCTCGATGCTGACCAAGTGGGGCCATACATGCACCGGCTTAA
>PKQR01000023.1 GCA_017578085.1 Bacillota bacterium | reverse complement strand
GAGGATGGCCGCTGGGGACGGCGCGGCGAAAAGGGGAAGCACCGCTGCTGGCGTTTCTTCGGGAGGCGCAGTTGCGCCTGGCCGTTGCACGCGGCCTGCAAGGGGTGGCCCGCTGGGTCCTGTTCGCCAGCATCCTATGGGCCGCCTTGGAAGCGGCGGCCTACGGGGGGCTGCTGCCGGAGTTCCTGGCGGAACAACCGCAGAGGCTCCGGGTCATCGCCGCCGGCCTGGGGGTCGGGGTTATGACGGCACTGGTTCGGGCCGGGTGGGCACGCCCCGGGCTCGACGCCGTGGCCCGGCATGTAGACGCGGCGTTGCGGCTGGAGGATCGGGTGGCGACGGCGGTTTGGGTCCTGCGCAGCGGTACGCACGGCACGGGGTCCTGGCTGGAACAGGCGCTGCTGGCCGACGTGCAGGAGCGGCTGGCGGGCGCCGGACCGCGCCAAGTGGCCCCTATCCGTTTCCCGCGCGAGCTGCTGTATGCGGTCGTCCCCGCTTTGGTCGGATTTGCCCTGAGCGGGCTCCATCCGGGAGCGACGGGGCGGGTTGGACCCCCGGACGCCCTGGGCTCGACGGGGGCGATGGAGCCCGTGGCCGAGCAGGTGCTTCGCCTTTCCGCATGGGTCGGCGAGGACGCCCGCCGCCGTGCCGATGCGCGTCTTGAGGCCGCTGCCCAAGCCTTGCACGAGCTGGGCGAGGCGCTGACCGGGCGCACAGGGGATTCCGGCACCGCCCTGCAAGAGCTGTCACGCCTCCTGGCTGAGCTGGAGGAAGCGTACGGGCAGTGGGAGGGGCCGGCTGGTTCCGGGGACAGCGCCCGGGAGATGGTGGAAGGACTCCGGCAAGTCGTGGCCCAGATGGTCCCACTGGCCGAGGCGCGGCCGGCCCGGCAGGAGGAGTGGACCTTGGCGGATAACGCCGGGGAAAAGGCGCCCGAAATGGGGGTGCCGCGGGTACCAGGGTCAGAGCGGTCGGCGGATGCGCCGGCGGTTGAAACGGCCCCGGCGGACCGGCAGGGCGACGGGCATGCCAACGCCACGGGTGCCGCCGAAGAGGAGCTCCTGTACCTGGACGACTACCTGGACCCGGTCATTGCCCGGCGCATCGAGCGGGAAAGGCGCATGGGGGCTTTGCTACGGCAAGCGCCGTCGTCGGCCGGCGATCCGGCGGCAGCGCCCGGCGGGGGCCCGCGCCCGGGAGAAGGATCGACACCGCTGGGCGAGGAGGGAGCGGGTGAGGATCCGGACCCCGCGTTGGGCGGGGCGGAAACGGAGGAAATGCTGCTGCCGTTAGAACTGGGCGAAGGCGGCAGGCGCATCCAGGTTCAGGCGCCACCGCCGGGATCCGCGGCAGCCCATGCGTCGGGCCGGCCGTGGGGGCAGGGGGCATGGGCGCGGGATCAGGAACAGCCCGTGGACGCCGAGTTGGTCGGCTTGGAGCGGCGGTCCGTTGTACGGGGGTACTTCTTGCCGGAGGGAGATTGAGCAACGGTTCCGTAAAGGCTGGAGCCGCGGGCCGGGTTCGAGGACGTTCAAGCAGCTGGGAGGACCATGGATGTTGGAACAAACGGCGGCGCAAGGGCCAGCGGCTGCCCCCGAGGAGGGGCAACGAGCGAAAGCGCTTCTGCAGCGGGAAGTGGCCAAAATCCGGCAGGCCATGGACGAGGTCGGCCGGGTCGTTTTGGGCCAGCAGCGGCCGATCGAGGAACTTTTCATCAGCATGATGTGCGGCGGCCACGCGCTGTTGGAAGGCGTGCCGGGCTTGGGAAAGACGCTCCTGGTGCGCACGGTGGCCCAGGTGTGCGGCTTGCGGTTTTCCCGGATACAGTTCACGCCGGATCTGATGCCGGCGGACATTACCGGGACACTGGTGTTCATTCAAGGCGACCGCGGGGACGGGCGGTTCGAGTTCCGGCCCGGTCCCATCTTTGCCCAACTGGTACTGGCTGATGAGATCAACCGTGCAACGCCCAAGACGCAGTCGGCGCTGCTGGAAGCCATGCAAGAGGGTACGGTGACCGTGGCGGGCGAAGTGCACGGCCTGCCCCAGCCGTTCTTTGTCCTGGCGACCCAGAATCCCATCGAAATGGAGGGCACGTACCCGCTGCCTGAGGCCCAGGTGGACCGGTTTTTCTTCCGCATTCGCATCCCGTATCCTTCGGCGGATGTGCTGGACGCCATCGTTGCCGAGACGACGGGTCCCGTGCCGCCGCCTCCGGCCGCTGTTTTGACGCCTGAGGATCTGCAGCGCATGCACGAGTTGACGCGGCACGTTCCCGTCGCGGGCCACGTCCGCCAGGCGGCGGTCCGGCTGGTGTTGGCTACCCAACCCGATCAATCCCAGGCGCCCGACATCGTCCGCAAGTACGTCCGGTACGGTGTGAGTCCCCGGGGAGCCCAGGCCCTGGTGCTCGCGGCCAAGGCACGAGCGCTGCTCTCAGGCCGGTACAATGTCAGCGTCGATGATTTGGCGGCGGTCGTGTTCCCTGCTCTCGGCCATCGACTGCACCTTAACTTCCAGGCGGAGGTGGACGGGATAGCCCCGGAGGACGTGCTGCGCTCCGTGGCCGAAATGGTGCTGGGGAGAAGCCGCACGTGAACCTGGTAGACCCCTCGCTGCTGGATTCCCTTCATCTCCTGCGCTTCCGGGTGCGCACCCCGGTGGCTTCCGGGAGCCACGGTGACCGGCGCTCCCGCGTCCAACGGTCGGGTCTTGAGTTCGCGGATTTCCGGCCATACCAGTTTGGCGACGACGTGCGCCACATCGACCGTCACGCTTGGGCGCGGCTGCGCCGGTTGCACGTCAAGCTCTTTTCGATGGAACAGCGTTTGCCTGTCCTCTTGCTGGTGGACGCGAGCGCCTCGATGGCCTTTGGCGACCCGGACAAGTTCTCCTTCGCGCGCGCCTTGACCGCTGCCCTCGGGTACATCGGCCTGGCCACGGGAGAAAAGGTTGTGACCGGTGCCCTGGTGGGAGACCGGCTTCAGGTGCTCGGACCCTTGCAGGGGCGGGGCCAGGCGCGGAGGCTGTTTGAGTGGCTGAGCCGCCTGGAGGCGTCCGGGCAAGGAAACTGGCTGGCGGCGGTGGGGACGATGGGGACGCGCGCCCGGCCGGGAGGGCTCGCGGTGCTCATCAGCGACTGGCTGACCGAGGATATCCCCGAGACGCTGGCGACCCTGCGCCGCCTTTACCGGGACGTGGTGGGCGTGCACGTGTTGGCTCCGGAGGAGCTGGAACCCGAGCGGCTGGGCGCGGGCGCGGCGCGGCTGGTCGACGCGGAGTCCGGTCAGGAGTTGGAGGTATCCCTGGAGCCATCGGCCTTTGACCAGTACCGCGAGGGTCTTGCGGCCTGGCGGAAGTCCGTTGAGGCGGCCTTCCTCGGCCAAGAAGGCAAGTACATCTTCGCCCCGAGCGACACGAACCTGCGACGCTTCCTATTCCGGGACCTCCGTACCGGAGGGTTGTTGGCTTGAGCCTGCTAGCTCCCGCCTGGCTGCTGATCGGGCTGGTTGCCGGGATCATCTTTCTCATCCACCGCCGGCGGCGCCCGCAATTCCTGACGGTTCCCAGCCTGCTCCTGTGGCGGCATGTGGCCAGCGCCCAGCTGTCCCAGGCCAGCCGGAGAGCCTTCAATTGGCAAATGCTCATGCAAATTGCCGTTGTGTTGCTGCTGGCCTTCGCCCTGGCCCAGCCCATCCTCGGTGACCAGGTGACGGGTCCTGAGCATTGGGTGTTTGTGCTGGATGCGTCGGGCAGCATGCAGGCCACCGACGTGGGCCCGTCGCGCTTTGAGGCCGCCCGGGGCCAGTTGCTGGAGCAGCTGTCGCGTGCCTGGGAACGGCCGCTGCCGCCGCGGGTTTCTGTAATCGCCGCAGCGCCGCACCCCTATGTGGTGGCCGGCCGCTATGTCGAGCGGGAGGATGTGGAGGCGCGGCTGGGGGCCTTGCGGCCCAGTGACGGAGCCGCCGACTGGACGGCGGTCGCGGCGCTGCTGGCCGGTTTGGTGGTGGACGGCGAGCCGACCCGGGTGTTTTTGTTGACCGACGGCGGGGGCCCCGGCGATGCCGTGGGCGCGCTGGCGGAGGCGGTGCCGACCGGTTCCGTCCAGGTCTTCCTCTTCAACGGCTCCGGCAGCAACCGGGCCCTGTCGGGGCTTTGGGCGGAGCCCGTCCCGGAGCGGGAAAACACATGGCGGATCCGGGGCGAGGTCCAGCAATTCGGCGGGTCTCCGGAACGGGTGCAGGTGCGCTTCTTCTACCTGCCCCGGATCGGGGCGGAGCCCGTGCCGTGGACGGCCCGCGAACTGGATCTAGCCCCAGGGAAGCCGGCGACCTTCGACATCGAGTTGGCCCTGCCCGGCTCGGGCGTCTTGGAGGCCCGCCTGCCCGACGACCATCTGGGCTGGGACAACCGGGCCTACGTGGTGCTTTTCCAGGAAGCGCCTGTGCGGGTGCTGGTGGTCGGCTCGCCCAATCCCCTCCTGGAGCGGGCCTTACGGGCGGTCCCGGGGGTCGAGGTGGCTTGGGCCGAAGCCCTTCCGGCCTTGAGCGGGCCCTACGACCTGGTGATCGTCAACGACACGCCTGTGGCCACGCGACCCAACACCCATACTTGGTGGATCGGTCGGTCTCCCTATGCCGAATCGGCAGCCGGCATTGATTTGAACGACCCGGCGCCCACAGGGTGGCAGACCAGCCATCCCCTGGCCCGCTGGGTGGATTGGACAACTTTGTCGGTGAGCCGTACCCTCGCCGTGCCGCGCCTGCCCGGCGCCCAAGTCCTGGTGGAAGCCGCAGGCATCCCGCTGGTCCAAGCCCGCACTACCCCGGTGGGCAGGGAAGTGGTGACGGCTTTTTCCCTGGACGATTCCAACTGGATGGACCAGGCGGCTTTCCCGGTCTTTGTGGCCAACTTGATCGACTGGATCCGGGGACCGGCGGGAGCCGGGCGAGGACAAAACGGGGAAGTGGGCCGTCCCGTCCCCCTCGATCCCGCCCTTTTGCGGGAAGGGCTGCGGGTGGTGGCGCCCGACGGCACCGACGTCCCCCTGCCCTGGGGAAATGACCCGGCCGGCGCTGCGGGGCCCGACGGCCACGGCTGGATGCCGGCGGCCCTGGAACCGATCTTTTACCCGCAGCGGGCGGGGTTGTACCGGCTCGAGGTGGGGGGACAGATCTACCCCCTCGCCGTCAACGGGTTCAACGCCGCCGAGTCGGATCTGCAGGCGGTCGAGATTCCCAACGGGAGCGGCGAGACCACGAGCCGGCCGCGGTGGGTGGCGGCGTGGCCATGGCTCGTGGGCGCGGCCCTGGCCCTGGCGGTCTTGGAAGGATGGCTTTCCGGCCGCCGCTGGGAGCGTTTCCTCTATCGCAGCGCCTTGACGGCGCGGGGCCCATGGGCCCGCGCGCGGCGGTACGCCGTGGGCCTGCAAGTATTGGCCATCTTGTGTCTTCTGGGCGCGCTGCTGGATCTGCCCTGGTACGAACGGGTACGGCAGACCGCCATCGTTGTGGTGGTGGATGAGCCCCCCGGGATGAGCGCGGAGCGGCGGGCCGACGTCCAGCGCCTGGTGGAACGCCTCAACGCCGAGGTGGATGGTTCCCGCGTGGTGGGGGTCGTGCGGGGCGGCGCGGTGCCCCGGGTGGCGCGCGATTTGGGGGCGGAAGCCGTGGCGTTGCCGCCTCCGGGAACCCCTGCGGCGCTGTCCGCCTCCAACCTCGAGTACGGGCTGTCCCTGGGGTTGGGCCTTCTACCTCCCGGCGTGCCGGGGCGGATCGTGCTGGTGGCGGACGGCGTGGAAACCCGGGGGCAGCTGGCCCGGGTCGTGCCTGAGCTGGCCGTCCGCCGGTTGCCCGTGGACGTCCTGCCGATCGGCAACCTGCCTGTGGGAGAAGTGCTGGTGGAAACCGCCAGCGCTCCACCCGCCGCCTTTGCCGGCGCGCCCTTCCGTATCCAGGCCGTCGTCTTCAGCCAGCGCCCGACCACGGCCACCATCCGCGTGGAGCGCAACGGGGAGCTGTGGACGGAACAAGCGGCGCCGCTGGGGTCCGGCAGAAATCGCGTGGAGACCGTGGTGACCGAGGAAGAGCCCGGCACCTACGTCTACGAATTCGCCGTCGACGCCGCGGGCGATTCCATCTCCTTCAATAACCGGTATGCCGTGGTCGCCTCCGTCCTCCCACCGCCCCGTGTGGCCATCGTGTCCCCCGATCCGGCACCTGCCCAGGTGCTGCAGCAGGCTTTGAGGATGTATGCCATCGAAGCCGACGTCATGGCGCCCAACCGGGCGCCCTGGAATCTGGTGGGGTGGGCCCACTACGATGTGGTCGTCCTGATGAATGTGCCCGCCATCGACCTCCACTCCGCCCAGCAGCGCCTGTTGGAAACCTGGGTGCGGGACCTGGGCGGTGGGCTAGTGGTGTTGGGCGGCGAGAAAACCTTTGGGCCGGGAGGGTATTACCACACCGTTTTTGAACGCCTTCTGCCCCTTTCGAGCCGGGTGCCGCGGGAATCGCCCAGCGTGGCCATGGTCTTTGTCCTGGACAAATCCGGAAGCATGCAGCAGAGGGAGGCGGGGGTTTCCCGGCTCGAGATCACCAAACAAGCGACTATCGGCGCCCTGGACCTCCTTCATCCGGAGAACCGGGTGGGGGTCGTCGTCTTCGACTCGGATGCCCAAGTGCTGGTGCCGCTGCAACCGGTCACCGAACGGGAAACCCTGCACCGGAGCCTGGACCGCCTGACGCCGGGCGGCGGGACGTCCATATATCCTGCCCTCGTGCTGGCGCTGGAACAGCTGCGTCAAGCGGACACCATGGTGCGGCACATCGTCCTTATGACCGACGGATTGTCGCAGCCGGGGGACTTCGAGGGAATCCTCGCCCGCATCCGCGACGCGGGCATCACCGTCAGCACCGTGGCCGTCGGGCGGGGTGCCGACGTGGCGCGGCTGGAAAGAATCGCCCGTTTGGGCGATGGCACCTTTCACGTGACGGAGGATTGGCAGCTGTTGCCCAGCATCCTGGCCCAGGAGGCGCTCTTGCAGTCCGACGCGCCCATCGAGGAGGGGACCTTCGTCCCCAGGTGGAGCGATGGGGATTCGCCCTTCGCGCACGGGCTGCCCGAGCCGCTCCCGCCCCTGCACGGCTTTACGCTGACCACGGCCAAGGACGGGGCGCGGGTGCACCTGGTCGGTCCCTCGGATGAGCCGATTCTAGCCTCCTGGCGCTACGGGTTGGGGAAGGTGGTGGCCTTCACATCCCACGGTGCGGGCCCGTGGGCCGCTGACTGGGTGAACATGCCGGAATACCCCTTGTTTTGGTCGCAGGTCGTCCGTTGGGTCGCGTCGCCGGCGTCCCGGGCCGGGCTGCACGTGGCGGCGGAAAGAAACCGCGACGACATGGTTCTCATCGTGGAGGCCGTGGGGAGCGGAGGCGAGGCGGAGAGCGGCCTTGTCCTGGCAGCCGAACTGCGCAACGGGGAAGAGGGCCAAGCCGTCATCTTGACCTTGGATGAGGCAACACCGGGCACGTACCGGGCGCGCTTCACACCCGGTCAACCGGGGGTGTATCAGGTGACCCTCCGCCCTGCCGTCAACGGACAGGCGGCCGCCGAGGGGACGCCGGCGTCGTCCGCAGCCGCAGCGGTTTATGTACCGTATCCGAGGCGATATGGACTGGTGGAAGACGGCGGGGACGTCCTGGTCGCCCTCGCGCGGCTTTCCGGAGGCCGCGTGTTGGCGGAGGACGCCGCATTGTTTGTGAACGATCCCCAGTCCCGGTGGCTTAAGCGCTCGGGGTGGAGGGCTTGGGCGCTGCTGGGCCTGGCCGCCTTTGTGGCCGGCCTCTTGGTGCGCTACAGCCCGCTGCGGTGGTGGACCGTGCCGGAACGGGCGGGAGGCCGCCGCCCTGGTAAACCCGGCGGCCTCCCCGTTTCGTGACCGGCCACCCCAGGTGGGCCCGCGTCAAGCGGTTGGGCGATCTGCGGAACCCCGCGCGGCAGAGGACCGGCCTACGCACAACCTTTTGAAGCGGGTGTTAGGGCCGTAGCCCTCTCAGGATTACCAGCATTACGCCAAGTCCGCCAGCGCCTCGCCTAGGTCCTTGCGGATGCCCACGATGAAGGGTATCTCGACCTTCGTATACCGCCGGGCTTCGGCCGGGCGGAGGGCACGGACCATGTCCACGATGCGGTCGAGGCGATCCGACTCAAAGGCCAGCAGCCACTCGTAGTCGGTGAGGCCAAACGCCTGCGTAGTGTTGGTGAGCACGTCCTCAAACGGCTTGCCCAGCGCTCCGTGCTCCTTGAGCATGCGGCCCCGCTCCGGCGGGGGCAAAAGGTACCATTCGGGGCTGCGCACAAAGGGGTAAACCGAGATGTACTTGGCAGGCGGCACGCCCCGGAGGAAGGCCGGGATGTGGTCAGGGGCAAACTCGGCGGGCCGATGGACGCCCATGAACGCCCAGCTCAGAACCAGCTGCCGCCCGAGCTCGCTCTGCTGCAGGCGCACCACCAGGCGCTGCAGGGCGTCAGGCGATTCGGAGATGGTCCACAGCAGCAGGTCGGTGTCGGCCCGGAAGCCTACCGTGGAGTAAACGCCCCGCACTTGCACCTCGGGTTGGGCTTCGGCAAAGATCTTTTCCCATTCGGCCCGGATCGGTTCAAGCCGATCGGCCAAGGAGTGGGCCCGGCGCTTGCGGCGAAATGCGATGTAGTGCACAAAGGTGCTGTTGGTGGATGACATCGGCACGTCCCTCCATCGCTTCTGGCCGGAGGTAAAGCATCCGGCAGTACCACTTCGGAGTTTCCCCCGTAGTCTACGGATTTCCTGCCTCGCATTTACCGCGCTTCGCGGGTCGTGTGCCGGCGCAGCCCGTGGTATAAACGCGGCGAAGGCACGGACCGGGGAGGAGCGTCCGGGTATGCCCAGGCCTGGAGCGGGGGCCGCGGCTACGCTTGGCCTCGTGTTGGCTCTCTCGTTTGCCGGTATCCCAGGGTGGACCCAGGGCGTGCAGGCTCATGGCGCAATGGCGAGCTGGCGGGAGCTTCGCTACACGGGCGTTGTCCCGCAGACGGACTGGTACACGTGCGGACCTGCAGCGGCGGCCACGCTGCTCCACCACTACTTTGGCATCACGGCCACGGAGGCGGAGATCCTGGAGACGGCGCAGCAGGCCATGGGCGCCAGCGGTAAGGACCCCGGCGCGGGCATCACGGCCTACGCGCTCGTACGTGCCTTGGGCGAGCGAGGACTGCGTGTACGGGGTTACCGGGTCCAGCTCGACGATCTCGCAGCCTATTTCCAGCAAGGCGGCCTGCCGGTCATCCTGCACGTGACGCGGCCCGAGGACCATTACGTGGTCGCGGTGGGGTCGCTGGACCGGTGGGTGCTGCTGGCCGATCCATCCTGGGGACGGAGACTGGTGGCCTGGGGCGAGCTGGTGGTGGAGAAGGGCTACTCGGGCGTCGTCCTCGTTCCCGTGCCCACGCCGGACTTGGCCGCGGCGGCCAGGGCCCGCCAGGCGGAGGCCCTGGCTTGGGCCGCTGGCCGGCTGTCCCAGCTCGCCCGGTGGGGAGGCAAGTGGCGATGAGGGCGGGAAGGCGGCTTAAGCCGCCGCACAGGACTCACCTCAAGGGGATGGTGGGATGGACGGCGTGGGCGGCGGGACTGGCCATGTGGGCCATGGCCAGTGTTGCAGCGGCGGCCCAGTCCCCCGTCGACCCCCTTTGGGGGCCGCCGCCGACGCCCGGCGAGCTGTACTACCAGGTGGCCTTTGACGTGCTGGCCGGTGGCCGGTCCATCCTGGGGCGGACGAGTGCCGGCCATCCCCAGGTCGTGCTGGAACACCGCTACGCCGTTGGGGCGCAGGCGATGCTTGAGTACTGGGTGAGGCGGGGGTTCTCGCTGCGCGCTTTCGCAGCCGCAGGTGGAGAGACAGCACGGCAGGGGATCGCGGGCCAACCGTCGCCCGGATGGGAGTGGACGCCAGCTCCGGGTCAAATCGGCCTTGGTGCCGGCTGGCGGTGGCGGCGGGACCCAGGATGGGAACCTGCGCTGGAACTGATGATCACGAAAGGCGCCGGGGCCCAGTGGGAGGTTGCGCTCGGGGTGGTCCGCGTAAGCGATCCCGTCGTCCTTGGCGGTGCCATCGGCTTGATCAGAGGCGCAGGGCGCGGGGCCCGTGCTGGGGCGCACGTCCGGGCCGCTTTTGTGGCCAACGACCGGGTCAGCTTCGCAACAGGGGTGTCACACGTCGCACCCGCGGGGATGAACTCGCTTCCGCACACCACGATCACGCTGGGGGTGCACTACGCCCTGGACACGGCCGCCTCCTACGGGGTCGGCGTTGAGGCCACGCTGCAACTCGCCGGCGGCGAGGCCACGCCCGGCCTGCGGATCGTCTGGTCCGGCAGCAGCGGGCGGTAATGGCCGTCCCTCCGGTGCACCCTGGAGACAGGACTCCCCAGGGCGGGAGCCGAAGATCGGGAAGTCCAGTCTTGAGGAGGTGCACGGGGTGTACGTCGTCATGAACCGCATCCCGGTCCATCCGGATTTCAGCGAGGCCTTCGAGGAGCGGTTCCGCCGGCGGGCGGGCGCGGTGGACCGGATGCCGGGATTTATCCGTACCATGGTCTTGCGGCCGGAAAACGGCGACGACCCTTACGTGGTGCTCACCATGTGGGAGTCCAAGGAGCATTATATTGCCTGGACGCAGTCGGAGGCGTTCCAGCAGGGGCACGCCCGCACTGGCCGGCTGCCCCAGGAGGCGTACCGGGGCCCCAGCCGCCTGGAGGCGTTCACCACCGTCGTGGACTCGGCCCAAGCTGAGGAGGCCGGCGACGCATGAAAATCGGTCTTATCGGCTTGCCGGCTTCGGGCAAGTCGACGCTGCTCCGGCTCCTGACCCGAGGCCAGGCGGGGGGGCCGGGCAAAGCCCGCGTTGGCGCGGCGCCCGTTCCCGATGCCCGGGTGGACGCGTTGAGCCGGCTTTTCCAGCCAAAGCGGACCGTATATGCGCAACTGGAGTGCACGGAGTTGCCTGGGCTGCAGTTGGATGGGGCGCGTACAGGTGCCGGCGTGGCCGCGAGGGAGCTGGCCGAGGCTTTGCGGCCCATCGACTGCCTGGTGCAGGTGGTGCGGGCGTTTACCGCCCCTCATGTGCCGCACCCGCTGGGAGCGCCCGACGCCCTGCGGGACGCCCAGAGGGCGTATGAGGAACTGGTGCTGATGGACTGGGCGCTGGTGGAAACGCGCCTTGAGCGCCTGGCGGAGGCCCGCAAAAAGGGCTTGCGCCACGATGAGGAGATCCGGCTCTTTGAGCGGTTGCGGCCCGAGCTCGAAGCTGGGCGGCCTCTCCGGGCCCTGGAATACACCAGCGACGAGTTGGCCTTGCTCAAACCGTACTCGTTTGTTACAACCAAACCGTTGGTGCTGGCGGTCAACGTGGATGAGGAACAACTGCGGTCCGGTTCGTACCCCGGCCGCGCCGAGCTGCATGCTTGGGCGCAGGAGCGCACCATCCCGGTGGTGGAGCTCGCGGCCCTGATCGAGGCGGAGATCGAGGAGCTGCCGGAGGAAGAGCGGGCGGAGTTCCTGGCGGATCTCGGACTGTCGGAGCCCGGGATCGCGCGACTTGCGCGCTCTGCTTACCAAGCCCTTGACCTCATTTCCTTCTTCACCGTGGGCAGCGACGAGGTGCGGGCGTGGACCGTCCGGCGGGGGGCGACGGCCCGGGAGGCGGCAGGCGTCATCCATTCCGACATCGAGCGGGGTTTCATCCGGGCGGAAGTGGCCGACCACGAAGACCTCCTGCGGGAAGGGAGCCTGCATGCCTTGAAGGAGAAGGGCTTGTTGCGGCTGGAGGGCAAGGACTACCTGGTGCAGGACGGGGATGTCATCCACTTCCGTTTCAACGTCTGACGGCCTGCACGTTGGCACGCGGGCCGCGGGGGAAAGGAGCTGTCCGGCGCTGGACGGTCGTACGCTTGAAACCCGCGTCTTCCCGGAGCTTGCCAGGCAGCTCCGGGAGACGGGGGAAGTTTACGTGGACTACGACTACGCCTCCCACTTCGCCCACTACTTGATGCGGGAGTGGGTGGAGCTCTGGTGGGTGACCGAGCAGGAGCCGACGATGACCGACGATTTCAAGGCCCACTTTGTTGCGGGTGTGAAGGGGGCACGCCGAAGGTGAACAAGCCCCTGGTGGGCATCATCATGGGCAGCCGCTCGGACTGGGAGACTATGCGGGCCGCGGCGGAGGTCCTCGACGAGCTCGGGATTCCTTACGAAACGGCGGTCGTCTCCGCCCATCGCACGCCGGACCGCATGTTTGAGTACGCCGAGCAGGCGGAGGCGCGGGGCCTTGAAGTCATCATTGCCGGCGCGGGCGGCGCCGCGCACCTGCCCGGCATGACCGCGAGCAAGACGACGCTGCCCGTCATCGGCGTGCCGGTGCAGACCAGGGCGCTGAACGGGCTTGACTCGTTGCTCTCCATCGTGCAGATGCCCGCGGGCGTCCCTGTGGCGACCATGGCCATCGGGACCGCCGGCGCTGCCAATGCCGGGTTGCTCGCGGCGGCCATCCTCGCCAACAAGTACCCGGAGATACGGGAGCGGCTCAAGGAGCGCCGGGCGCGGGTTGCGCGGGAGGTGCTGGAGAACCAGGAGCTGACATGAACACCGGGATATCACCGCCACCACGTCCGGCATCTCAAGCCATACAGGCGGTCCAGGTCGTGCCGCCCGGGTCCACCATCGGCATCCTGGGCGGGGGACAGCTGGGACGCATGACCGCGCTGGCCGCACGCCACATGGGCTACCGGATCGCGACGCTGGACCCGGCGCCCGACGCTCCTTGTGCCCAGGTGGCCGACCACCGCTTCACGGCGGCCCTCGACGACGTGGCCGCCGCCCGGCGCCTGGCGGCCATTTCTGACGTGGTCACCTACGAGTTTGAGAACGTCGCAGAGCCCGTGGCGGCCGCCCTGGAGGAGCTGGCAGTGGTACGGCCTTCGAGCCGTGTCTTGGCTGTCGCCCAAAACCGAGTGCGGGAGAAGGAAACCTTGGCTGCCCTGGGGCTGCCGGTCGCGTCCTTCCGCCCGGTTGCCTCCTTGGCCGAGCTCGAGGCGGCCGCGGCCGAGGTTGGCTACCCGTGCCTGCTCAAGACGGCCACCGGGGGTTACGACGGGAAGGGTCAGCGCTGGCTGCACGGGCCTGCGGACGTGGTGGCCGCGTGGGAATGGGCATCGGCGCAGTATCCTGGACAAGAAAGATCTGAGGCGGTGGGGGAGGGCCCGCGCTTCATCCTCGAGGCACGGGTACCCTTTGTGCGGGAGCTGTCGGTGATCGTGGCCCGCAACCCGCAGGGGATGACGAGCGTGTACCCTGTGGCGGAGAACATCCACCGGCGGCAGATTCTGCACGCGTCCATCGTACCGGCGCGCGTAAGCCCGGCGGTGGCGCAGGCGGCCCAGGCGCTGGCGGTGCGCCTTGCCGAAGGGCTGGAGGCCGTCGGGGTACTGGGCGTGGAGCTGTTTCTCACCGCCGACGACCGGCTCTACGTCAACGAGTTCGCGCCCCGGCCCCACAACTCCGGCCATTACACCATCGAAGCGTGCGCCACATCCCAGTTCCAGCAGCACGTCCGCACCGTGTGCGGCCTGCCGTTGGGATCCACGGACCTCTTGCGCCCCGCCGTGATGATCAACCTGCTGGGGCAGCACATCCCGCGCATGCATGCGGCCGTCGCACACCTTTTGGCCATCGAGGGACTGCACCTGCACGTTTACGGGAAGGCGGAGGCTCGCCGGGATCGGAAGATGGGGCATTTGACCATCTTGGCCGAAAGCGTCGAGGAGGCCTTGGCGCGCGCCCAGCAGGCGTGGGACCTGGTGCGGGCGCCCGACGACCCGCCGGCCGTGGCCTGAGCGAGGTACGCAGGGCCGGGGCGCCCGCCCAGAGGTATCGGCACTAGCGGCGCCCAGCGGTCGGCGCGGCCGTGGCCGCGGGCGTCGCGGCCTGCCAGGGCGCCGACAGGGTCGTGCGCATGCGCCACGTCGTCTGCAGGATCATGGGCAGGAAGGCGACGATGAAGACCGCATAGTGCGCGATGTCAAACAGGCTTGCGGAGATGGACGTCAACGCCAGGACCGTGTAAAGCACCCACAGGAGTACGCTCAGCTGGAGATAGCGATTCACTCTTGGCACGAAATCCAGGTCGGTGCCTAAAGCCTGGGCCCGGTTGCGCACGTAGAGGTAAAACAGGGCGAAGGCCAGGTAATCGGCGGCGCCCAAGAGCTTTGGCACAATAGGCGGGTTGACGTGGCCCGCCCAGAAGTTGACCCAGCTGGGCAGCCCCAAGAGGCCTAAAGGCCACAACAGGTCGACGCCGGAAAACCACACGATCAGGTCCGTCAAGGCGTGCGCCGCCAGCCCGGCGGCAATCCCGACGCCGAGACTCCACAAGGCGTGGTCCCGGCCGCCGCCTGACCGCAGGCGGAAGTATCCGAGCACGGCCGCCGCCACCAGCAGGCTGTGGGTGAAGGTGCGGTGCATGGCCAACCCAAGCTGGGCATCGATGAGGTAAAGGGGGCCGAGCAGGAAAAAGTCGGTGTCCGGCAGGATGGAGCCCACCACTAGACCCCAGCGCAAGTTGCGCGCCGGATCAGCAAGGGGGGCCTTCTCATCCCGGCTACCCACGCCGCCTTTGGGCGAGCTTTCGGCACGAACGGAGCCTTCTTGGGTTTCCCCCGGGGCCACCAGGCGCGCCAAGCCGACGCCAATCAATCCGTGGAAACCGAGCTGCGCCATGCTGTCGCCTCCCTGCAGGTTGATCCAGCGTGCGGCCGGTGAACGCGGCCGCACGGTTTGCACACGGCGCCATGGAATCGTGGCCATATCCGGCCTAAGGCGGGCGCAGGCGGCTCCGGCGAGGGATGGGGGCGGCGTTTACTCCCCCTCAATCAGGGACTTGGCAGCCGCGAGCACCTGTTCGACGCCGAAGCCCAGATGTTCGGCCACCGCGTCGCCCGGGGCGCTTTCGCCAAACCGCTCCAGCGAGTACACCCGGTCCCCCGGGCGCGTCAGCCGGTACCAGCCCGCGCCGGCGCCCGCCTCCAGGGTCAGGCGCCGCACCCCGGCGCCGCCCAGCACCTCATCCCGGTACTCGGCCGGCTGTTCTAGGAAGAGCTCGCGGCACGGCACCGAGACGACCCGCACGCCGACGCCTTCGCCCTCAAGCCGTTCGGCGACGCGGCAGGCCAGGGCCACCTCGCTCCCGGTCGCGACGATCACGAGCCGCCAGGGCAGCTGCGGGTTTTCTCGACGGAAGATGTAGCCGCCACGGGCGAACGCCTCCGGTGTCGTCTGTGCCGCCAACACCGGCAGCTTCTGGCGGGTGAGGGCCAGGGCGGTCGGCCCGTCGGTGCGGGCCAACGCGTGCCACCATGCCAAGCCGACCTCCTGCGGCGTCGCCGGCCGGAACACCCGCAAGTTGGGGATGAGGCGCAGCGCCTCCAGCTGCTCGATGGGCTGGTGCGTCGGTCCGTCCTCGCCCAAGTAGATGGAGTCGTGGGTGAACAGGTAGACGACCGGCTGGCCCATCAGCGCCGCCATGCGGATGGAAGGCCGCATGTAGTCCGAGAAGACGAGGAACGTGGCGCAGTACGGGCGCACGCCCCCATGCAGGGCCATGCCGTTGCAGATGCCACCCATGGCGTGCTCGCGGACGCCGAAGTGGATATTGCGCCCGCGGAAATCGCCGGGGGCTATGGCAGGGGAGTCCTTGATGTCGGAGTTGTTGGACGGCGTCAGGTCGGCCGAGCCGCCCATGAGGCCGGGCACGTGCCGCGCCGCGATCTGCAACGCCATGCCGCTAGCTTCCCGGGTCGCCACCGGCTTGCCGGGGTTGAGGCCGGCGAGGGCGTCCCGCAGTTCGTGGGGCAGCGCGTGGCTGTGCCGCTGGTCCCACTCGGCCCGCAGTTCGGGGTATTTCTCCGACCAAGCGGCAAAAAGCGCCTCCCACTCTTGCCGCTGCTTGGCCCAAGCCTTCCGGCGCTCCGCGAAGAATGCGTAGACCTCCGGGGGGACGTAGAAGGGCTCGTTGGGGAAGCCCAAGTTGGCCTTGAGCGCCGCCACCGCCTCCGGGCCCAAGGGCGCCCCGTGCGATTCGGGCGTCCCTTCTTTCGGGCTGTAGCGCCCGATCCGGGTCCGGGCGACGATCAGGTTGGGACCCGCGCCGCGCTCCCGGGCCCGCGTCAAAGCGGCGATGACGGCGTCCAGATCATGTCCGTCCACTTCTTCCACGTGCCAGCCGTAGGCCCGGAACCGCCCGGCTACCGACTCGGTAAACGCCAAGTCGGTCGAACCGTCGATGCTGATGCCGTTGGCGTCGTATACCACGATGAGCTTGGACAGGCGCAGATGGCCCGCCAGGGACGCAGCTTCCGCGGCGACGCCTTCCATCATGTCGCCGTCGCTGGCCAGGACGTAAGTATAGTGGTCGACCACGGGGAACCCGGGGCGGTTGAAGCGTTGGGCCAGCACGGCCTCGGCCAGCGCCATGCCAACCGCATTTGCGATCCCTTGCCCCAGCGGTCCCGTGGTCGTTTCCACCCCAGGGGTTATCCCGTATTCGGGATGGCCCGGCGTGCGGGAGCCCAGCTGGCGGAAACGCTTGAGCTCCTCCATGGGCAGGTCATAGCCGCTTAAGTGGAGCAGGGCATAAAGCAACATGGACCCGTGGCCCGCCGACAGGACGAAGCGATCCCGGTTGGGCCAGCGCGGGTCCGACGGGTCGTGCCGTAGCACTTCGGCAAAGATGGCCGTGCCAATCTCCGCGCAGCCAAGGGGCAGGCCAGGGTGCCCCGACTTGGCCTGTTCGATGGCGTCGGCGGCCAGCACGCGAACGGTATGGGCAACGGTGCTCAAGATGGACATGAGCTTGGTCTCCTCTCAGGCGTCGGGGTCTCACAGCAGCAGCCGGTCCAGCACGGCGGCAAAGAAGATGGCGCCCAGGTAGTAGTTGGAGAACTTGAACACTTCCCGGGCCGCTTGCGCCGTCCTGGTCCGCAGGAGCACCCACGCCTTCCAGCAGAACCAGAGCCCCAAGGCCCCGCTGAGCACCAGGAACAGCCAACCGGAAACACCGGTCAGATACATCCCCACGCTCACCGGCAAGAGCACCAAAGTGTACAGAAAGATCTGCCGGCGGGTTTCCTCCTCGCCACGCACCACCGGGAGCATGGGCACGCCGGCCCGGACGTAGTCCTCGTTCTTGAGCAACGCCAAAGCCCAAAAGTGGGGCGGCGTCCAGAGGAAGATGATGAGAAACAGCAGGATCGCGGGCCACTCCACGGTGCCGGTCACCGCGGCCCAGCTGATCAGCGGCGGTACCGAGCCCGCCGCGCCGCCGATGACGATGTTCTGCGGCGTACGGCGCTTCAGGCCCAGCGTATACACGAAAACGTAGTAGAGGATGCCGGATAGAGCCAAGAGCGCGCTGGGCAGGTTGACCCAGGTAGCTAGGACCGCAAAGGACGCGATGCCCAGCGCGATGGCGAACACGAGGGCGTTCACCGGCTCCAGGCGGCCGGCGGGAAGCGGCCGGGATTTGGTCCGGGTCATGATCGCATCGATGTCCCGGTCAAAGTACATGTTGAACGCATTGGCTGAGGCCGACGCCAGCGCGGTGCCCAGTACCGTGGCGATCAAGAGCGGAAATGGCGGCAGCCCGTCCGCCGCCACGACGAGGGTCATGAAGCCGGTGGTCAGGATGAGCGCCGTCACACCGGGTTTGGTCAGAGCCCAGTAATCCAGGAGAACCGGCCGGCCCACAGGGCCTGCAGCCGTTTTGACAGTACTCATTGTGCAACCTCACCTTCCGGTGGAATCCACCAAATCCTTCATTCCACGGTGCCTGACGGGGTCCTCCCCAAGCGCCGCCCGCGGCCCTACGACGCCAGGGACAGCTCTTCGGCGCAGTCGGCCACCCGCTGGTCCTGGATGACGATGACGAACTGCTGGCCGCTCTTGGACACGCGCAGCCGGCCGTGCTCGTCGGTGGTGCCCTTCTGCCACAGGGGCAGGAGGGCCATGGCCACCGCCAGCGGGCTTGTCCGGCCGAAGCGGCTCAAATACCAGACGTAGGCCCGCGGCGTGATGGCGTGAACCATTTTGACCAAATGCAGCGTCTGCCGCCGCCCGCGCTCCTCCACCAGGACGTGGTCGCCCTGCCACTCCAGGAGGCGGAAGTGCCCTTTAGGCCCGCTGGCCTCCGCCAGCAGCGTACCCTGGCTGCGCGCTGCGCTGGCCCTGGCCCGGGGCAGCTGCTCAAGGGTCCGCAAAGTGGCGGTGCGCGTCGCCCAGTTGGGTTCCCGGGACAGCGCCTGCAGCTGCTGCAAGTCCGCGCTCTGCACTGCCGCCAGCCAGGCCGGATCTTCCCGCACCGGCTCGCGTTCTGCCGCCTCGGCCGCCGTGGCCTCGCGGCTTTCGGCGGGCCCTTGCGGTGCGCTGGCCACGTTACCGCCAGTCGCCTTGGCGCCGCTGGCCGCGGGCTGAGCAGGGGGCTGCGGCGTATGGGACGTCTCAGCTTCCGGTGCCGGAATCGCCACGGGCAAGTCGCGGGGCTGGGCCTGGAACGCAGCAGCCGGCGCGCCCGCATAGCCCCGCTGGTGGCGGCCATAGCGGCCGCCGCGCCCGTTGCGGGCCCTCCGGTTCGCACGGTCGTACCAGCCCGCGGCTTCATCGCCGGGCCGCGGGAAGAAGGGCGGATACTGCTCGGGCAGCGCGTTTCCCTTGAGTTCGTTGCATGAACGGTGCGCGAGCTGCACGTTGGCCAGGGCGTCAGGGCCCCCTTGGCTCACGGGGATGATGTGGTCCTGCGTGGCCTCTTCCAAGGACGCGATGGGCCCGCCGCACAGGCCGCAGACGAGCTCGTGGCCGAGCACGTGCACAAGAATGCGCTTGCGGGCTTCGCCGTGAGGAATGACCCAATGGCCGCTTGGGTGACGGACAAGGTAGCCGAGCTCCAGCGCCTTCTGCACCTCGTCAGGCGACAGGAGCCCCTCGATGAGCCGTAAGGTGGAATGGTAGATCAACAGGCCTGTATCCCACCAAGGCAGCGTGCTTGTCAGCGTACGCCGGTTCAAGGTCACCCAGCGGGCCGTGAGCCGCGATGTGCCCCGCGGGAGCACCCCGGGATGAATGCGGGCCAAATAGCCCAGAAGGGCGTGACGCTGCCGGGGCGCCGGCTCCTCGCTGTTCCAGGTTTCGCAGGCGTCCACCTCGCCGACGGCCAGCACGTCTGCCACCCAGGTCAAATCGCCTGCCGCGTTGCGGAGAAACACGGTATCGCCGACGTGCAAGCTCCGGTTGGGCGGCACCAGCAGCACCCGCTGCTGATCCGCGACCGGCAGCGACGCGGCGAAAAAGACGGTGTCCAACAGTACGTGTACGCTCAAAAAAGAGCCTCCCTCCGTGCACCAGCCGGGCATGCGCCGGCGACCGCCGGGCGGGCCGGTGCACGCTGTCCACCAGGACATTATAACGGATAGTTCAGATAGATCCCAGCGCCAAATCGCGCTGCGGTGCGCCCTCGACACCCTCCGCCCGGGCGGGCTACACTAGGATCGGCTTCCTGACACCGGGGCCGTCGCGGCCGACTACGCCGCCGGGCTGAGAGGATGGAAGCGGCGGTCGGCGCGGCGCAGACGCCGCGCCGATGGCCCCAAGGGGGGATCTTGCCGTGAGCGACGACGTACGGCGCGTGCTAAAGGAGCACCTGTCGGCGTCCCAATTTGAGCAGTTGGCCGCCTTGACCCGCGGCTGGCAGGACATGCCCTTCGCTTACGATCCGGAGCTCAACGCGTTCCACGTCCGGGACGAGTGGGTGCACGACGCGTTTCCCGATCCCGACGAGATCCCCGAAGACACGCTGGACTTGCTGCTGCTGGCCGCCGAAATCCTAACGGAGCATCGGGACGAGCTGGACTGCCGGAGCCTGCTGGAGGAGGTGTCCCCGCAAGAAGAGCGGGAAGACCACATCACCGTTCACTTCCCGGTGCCGGAAATGCTGGCGGCGGCCCACCTGGAGGAGCTTCTCGAACATACCGACTACCGCGTGGAATCCCGGGACGCCCCCGACGGGTACATCATCACCGTCTACTTCCGGTACCGGACGGACCACGAGTTCGTCAGCCGGCGCAGCCACATCCAATGGCTGATCGACTTGGCTCGGCACCTGGGGGCCGGCAGGCGGTACAAGGCGTGGCGCCTGACCTGACAGCGGCCGTGGGCAGGATGCCCTGGCCCTTTGGCGAACAACAGTTGCTTGGGCAACCAGGAGAGCCGCTGGTTGAGCAACTATCTGCAGTTTTCTAACTTCTGGAGGTGGCCATAGTGCCGGAGAGAATCGAACGAGACTCCATGGGCGAAGTGCGGGTTCCGGCGGACGCGTACTGGGGGGCCCAGACGCAGCGCGCGGTGGACAACTTCCGCATCAGCGGCCTGCGCATGCCGCGGGAGTTTATCCGCGCGCTGGGGCTCATCAAGTGGGCGGCGGCCAAGGCCAACCTGGAGTTGG
>PKQR01000129.1 GCA_017578085.1 Bacillota bacterium | reverse complement strand
CGGCTGGCGCTGCTTGAGGCCGACGTCAACTTTCGCGTCGTCAAGGACTTCTTAGCGCGCGTCAAGGAGCGGGCCGTGGGGCAGGAAGTCATGCAGAGCCTTACCCCCGGCCAGCAAGTCGTGAAGATCGTCTACGAAGAGCTGGCCGCGCTGATGGGCGGCAGCCACGCGCGCCTGAACTTGTCCGGCCGGCCCCCGCACGCGATTATGCTCGTGGGATTGCAGGGCGCGGGCAAGACGACGTCCGCGGCCAAACTGGCCAACGCGCTGCGCAAGCAGAGCCACCGGCCGCTGTTGGTCGCGGCGGACGTGTATCGTCCGGCGGCCATCCGCCAGCTGCAGGTGCTGGGCGAACAACTGGACATCCCGGTCTTTACCCTGGGCGAGCGCCATGACCCCGTTGACATCGCGCAGGCCGGCATGAGCCACGCCAAATCCCATGGCAACGACGTGGTCATCATCGACACGGCGGGCCGGCTGCATATCGACGAGGAGCTCATGGACGAGTTGGCCCGGATGGCGGCCGCCATCCAGCCCAAGGAGACGCTCCTGGTGCTGGATGCGATGACGGGACAGGAAGCCGTCAATGTGGCCGAGCGTTTCAACCAGCAGTTGGAGCTGACCGGGTTCATTCTCACCAAGCTGGACGGCGACGCCCGCGGCGGCGCGGCCCTGTCGGTGCGGGCCGTGGTCGGGAAGCCCATAAAATACGTCGGCGTCGGGGAAAAGGTGGACGCCCTCGAGCCCTTCCATCCCGAACGGATGGCGTCGCGGATCTTAGGGATGGGCGATGTCCTGACGCTGATCGAGAAGGCGCAGGCCGCCATGGACGCGGAAACCGCCCAGAAGATGGCGGCCAAATTGCGCACGGCCGACTTTACATTGGAAGACTTCCTGGAACAACTGCGCCAGGTGCGCAACATGGGGCCGCTGGACCAGCTTCTGGGGATGATCCCCGGGCTTTCCGGCGCGAAGCAGCTGCAGGGGCTGCACGTGGATGAGAAACAGCTCAAGCGCATCGAAGCCATCATCCAGTCGATGACGCCTGAGGAGCGGGCCCAGCCCCACATCATCAACGGCAGCCGGCGGCGGCGCATCGCCAGGGGCAGCGGCACCTCGGTCCAGGACGTCAACCGGCTGCTCAAGCAGTTTGAGCAGACCCGGGCGCTGTTCAAGCAGCTGGGCGGCGGCAAGGGCGCCCGCAAGCCCAAGGGCATGTTGGCCCGGCTGTTTGGCCACTGACGACGACAACTCGACGCCTCGTCCGGCGATTTGTTACTCACTTGGAGAAATGGAGGTGAGCGTATGGCGGTCCGCATTCGCCTGAAGCGCATGGGAGCCAAGAAGCGCCCGTTCTACCGTCTCGTGGTGGCTGATTCCCGCGCGGCTCGCGATGGGCGGTTCATCGACCAGCTCGGGTATTATAACCCCATCACCGAACCTGCGCAGATCGTGGTCGATGAGGGGAAGGCTCTCGAGTGGCTGCGCAAGGGCGCTCAGCCGTCGGACACGGCCCGGGCGCTGCTGGTGAAGGCCGGCGTTTGGGAGAAGTTTAAGGCGGCCCAGTAGGGCGAGCCAGCTTGACAGCGGGACGTAACCGCGGGGAGGGGAGCCCGTGAAGGAACTCCTCGAGTTTATTGCCCGCCAGTTGGTGAACATGCCTGACGCGGTCCGGGTGCACGAGGTGGCCGGCGAGCGGTCGCTGGTGTTGGAACTCCATGTCGACGATGCCGACATGGGCAAGGTCATCGGGCGCAAGGGCCGGGTGGCCAAGGCCATCCGCACCTTGATGAAAGCGGCGGCCGCCCGTGACGGGCGCCTTGTGCACGTGGAGATCGCGGACTAGCGCGTCAGGCGGGTTGGAGGCACACCCGTGGCCGAGTATGTGACCATCGGGGAAGTCCTCAGCGCCCACGGCGTCCGCGGCACCTTGAAGGTGAAGCCACTGACCGCGTATCCCGAGCGTTTCCTGGGGCTTAAGCGCGTCTTTGTGGCGGTCAATGGAGCTGACGGCGAGGTCAAACGGCAGGAACGGGCTGTCGAGGAGGCGCGGCTGCACCGGGGCGTGGTCCTGGTCAAGCTGGCCGGCATCGACGACCGGGAGACGGCCAAAGGCCTGAGCCGGGCGCTGTTGCAGGTGACGGCCTCCGAGGTGCATCCGCTGCCGCCGGGTGAGTACTATGTCTTCGACATCATCGGGTTGTCCGTGTACGACGAAACCGGCCGCCACATAGGCGTCGTGCAGGATGTGCTGGAAACCGCGGCCAACGACGTGTACGTCGTGAGCCGGGCCGACGGCGAGGGCGAAATTCTCCTGCCGGCGGTGCAGGATGTGATCCAGCGCATCGATTTGGCGCAGAGGCGCATGGACGTGCGGCTTCTGCCAGGGCTGGAGTGACGCCGGTGCTGGTGCATGTGTTGACGCTGTTTCCCGAGATGTTTGTGGGGCCGCTGGACCACAGCATCGTGGGGCGGGCGCGCCAGCGGGGCATCCTGGAGGTGCGCCTCGTCAACATCCGGGACTTCACCACCGACAAGCACCGGATCGTCGACGACACGCCCTACGGGGGCGGCCCGGGCATGGTGATGAAGCCGGAGCCGCTGTTTGCGGCTATTGAGGCCGTGCGGCAAGGGCCCCACAGCCACGTGATCCTCATGGACCCGCAGGGCCAGCGCTTTACCCAAAAGCGCGCCTGGGAGCTCGCGCAAAAGGAGCACCTGGTGCTGGTCTGCGGCCACTATGAGGGCGTGGACGAGCGGGTGCGCACCATCGTGGACGAGGAGCTGTCGATCGGCGATTACATCCTCACCGGCGGCGAGCTGCCGGCCATGGTGGTGCTGGACGCCGTGTGCCGGCTGTTGCCCGGCGCCTTGGGGGAAGCGGCCTCCGCCCGGGAGGAGTCCTTCGAGGGCGGGCTGCTGGATCATCCTCACTACACCCGGCCGGCCGTGTTTCGCGGCATGGCCGTGCCGGAGGTGCTCCTCAGCGGGCACCACGAGGAGATCCGCAAATGGCGCCGGCGGGAGGCTTTGAAGCGCACTTGGTTGCGCCGCCCGGACCTGTTGGAAAAGGCCTGCCTCACCGACGAGGACCGGCGCTGGCTCGCGGAGATTCAGGCGGAGGCCGCCGCGCAAGCGACCCGGGCAGAGGGCGGGCGCGCGGATCAGGCCACGGACCAGGCAGGACGTTGTGACGGCGCTGGAGCCGTGCTACAATAGGCGAGCCGCCCGCCGGGCGGGCGGAGCGGGCTTCTTGGACGGCTTTGTCGCGTAAGGTCAAGGTTGCAGGCCAAGGTCAGGAATGAGGAGTTGATTGGCCGTGGATATCATTCGCCAATTGGAACAGGAGCAGATGCGGCGGGATTTGCCCGATTTCGCCCCGGGCGACACGGTGCGCGTGCACGTCAAGGTCGTCGAGGCGGATCGGGAGCGCATCCAGGTGTTTGAAGGCGTCGTCCTGCGCCGGTCGGGCGGGGGCTTGAACGAGACCTTCACCGTCCGCAAGGTGTCCCAGGGCGTGGGCGTCGAGCGCACGTTCCCGCTGCACTCGCCGCGGGTGGACAAGATTGAGGTCGTCCGCCGGGGCGATGTGCGCCGGGCGCGGCTGTACTACCTGCGGGAGCGGTCCGGCAAGGCCGCGAGGGTGAAGGAGAAGCGCGCCTGAGGAGGGCGAGGCCCCGGGGATGAGCACAGGCGGGGACATGTCGGCCATTAAGGCTCGGATCCGGGAGTACGTGGAAGCGCTCGTCATCGCGGGCGCCCTGGCCGCGTTCATCATCACCTTTGTCGCCCAATCGTTTCTCGTACAGGGCAGCTCCATGGAACCGACCCTCGTCGACGGCCAGCGGCTGCTCGTGGACAAGATCACCTACCGCCTGCGGGAGCCGCGGCGGGGGGAGATCATCGTCTTCCACTACCCGGCCGATCCCCGCCGGAAGTTCATCAAACGGGTCATCGGCCTGCCGGGCGACGAGGTGCTCATCGCCGGGCAACGACTGATCCTCAACGGCCGGCCGGTGGAGGAGCCTTACGTACTCGGACCCATGCGGGGCGTGTTCGGTCCGGTCAAGGTCCCCCCGGGGCATGTGTTTGTGCTGGGCGACAACCGCAACAACTCCGACGACAGCCGCTATCCCGACGTCGGGCCGGTCCCCTTGGACCTGGTCGTCGGTTTAGCGCGCCTGGTTTACTGGCCGCCGGGCCGGATTGGGCTGGTGCGCACGCCCGCCGTGCTGGCCTCATTTGAGTAAACCGTCGGCTCCGGCGGGCCTGCGGGGTGGGGGCGCCCACGGTGGAGCTGCAGCTGCACTGGTACCCGGGGCACATGGCCAAGGCGGCCCGGGAGCTCAAGACACGCCTCAAACTGGTTGACGCGGTATTGGAAGTCATCGACGCCCGTATCCCGGCCAGCAGTCGCCACCCGTCCCTCTTGGAAGGGAGGCGGGGCCTTGCGCGTGTCTTCCTCTTGGGCAGGGCTGACCTGGCCGACCCGGAGGCTACCGACGCGTGGCTGCGGTACTTTCGCGCCCAAGGCTTGCCTGCCGTGGCCGCCGACTTGCGCCAGCACACGTGGGTGGCGCAGGTGCGCCGGCTGCTCCAGCGGGCGGTGAGCGAGGCCGGGCAGGCCGCCGGCGGTGCGGCTGGCATCGAGGTCAGCCGGGAAGCCGGGGCTGGGACAGCGGCCAAGCGCAGGATAGCGGCTTTGAACCCGGCTCGGTCTGAGCGCCGCGTGCGGGTGATGGTAGTGGGCCTGCCCAACGTGGGGAAGTCCACGGTCATCAACGGCTTGGCCGGGCGCGCGAAAGCGGGCACGGGCGCCAAGGCGGGGGTCACCCGCCGGGTGCAGTGGCTGGCGGCGGGGGCCGGCCTGGAGCTGCTGGACTCCCCCGGCCTCTTGTGGCCGGAGGCGACCCGCGGCCGGAAGGCTCTGTACCTGGCGGTGGCCGGTCTCGTCCCGGATGACGTGTTTGACGTACGGGCCGTGGCCGAGGCCTTCTTGGCGGACATGGCCGTCCGGTTTCCGCAGCGGGTCGCCGCCCGCTACGGGGAGGACCTTGTGCCGGGAGACGAGGGACTGCTGGAAACCGTGGCCCGGCGGCTTGGGCTGTGGCTTTCGGGTGGCCGGCCCGATTTGGACCGGGCCGCGACCATGGTCCTGCAGGATTTCCGCAGCGGCCGTCTCGGCCGCTTGACGCTGGAGCTTCCGCCTGGGGGTGCGTGAGGTTGCCGGGGGCCGAGCACCTGGGCTTGACCGCGGGCGTGGACGAAGCGGGCCGCGGGCCCTGGGCGGGACCGATCGTGGCCGCGGCGGTGATCCTCGGGGAAAAGGTGCCGGAGGGAGTGACCGATTCCAAGCTCCTAACCCCGGCGCGGCGGGAAGAGCTGTTCGAGGAAATCCTGGCCACCGCGGTGGCCGTGGCCTACCGGGCGGTTTCGCCGCGGCGCGTCGACGCGGCCAACGTGCTCCAGGCGAGCTTGGCCGCCATGCGGGAGGCGGTTCTGGCCCTGCCCGTGGCGCCCGACCGGGTGCTGGTGGACGGGCCTTGGGCGGTGCCGGGAATCCCCATGCCGCAGCGCGCTGTCGTGAAAGGGGACCGGGTTCATCCCGCCATCTCCGCCGCAAGCATCGTGGCGAAGGTGGTGCGCGACCGGATGATGCTCGTCTGGGACCGGGTGTATCCCGGCTACGGCTTTTCGGCTCACAAGGGCTACGGGACACCCCAGCACAAGGAGGCCTTGGCCCGGCTGGGCCCATGTCCCCTGCACCGGCGGAGCTTCGCCCCGGTGGTCGCGACCCAGCTGAAGCTTGAGTGGGTGGTCCCGGGACCATGACGGCGCGGGCAAGGGCCGCCAGCGGACGGCTGGCGGAAGCGGCCGCGGCCCAAACGCTCACAGCGTTGGGGTACCAGATTTTGACCCGCAACTACCGCTGCCGGCGCGGCGAGATCGATCTGATTGCGCGCCACGGCAGCTTTATTGTTTTCGTGGAAGTGAAGGCCCGCCGGCGCGGCATCCCTGATTCGCTGGAGGCGGTCGACGCCCGCAAGCGCCGGCGCATGGTCAGGGCAGCCATGGAGTATTTGGCCGAGCGCCGGCTTTTGGGCGCGCCCGTGCGGTTTGACGTGGCAGCGGTGCTGCTGGACGACCTGGGCCGGCCGATGGACGTGCACGTGGTCCAGGACGCATTCTGGGCCGGCGAGTAGCC
>PKQR01000235.1 GCA_017578085.1 Bacillota bacterium | reverse complement strand
GCTCCGGAAAAAGACGTGGACGGCTTTCATCCGTTGAACGTCGGACGCCTGTGGTCCGGCGCACCGGGGCTTGTGCCCTGCACGCCCGCCGGGATCATGGAGTTGATCCGGCGCACCGGCGTTGATCCCAAGGGGCGGCGTGCCGTCGTCATCGGGCGCAGCAACATCGTCGGCAAGCCGGTGGCGGCGCTGCTCCTGGCGGCCCATGCCACCGTGACCATTTGCCACTCCCGCACCGCGGATCTCCCGGCCGTCTGCCGGGAGGGGGACATCCTGGTGGCCGCCGTCGGGCGCCCGCACCTGGTGCAGGGCGATTGGATAAAGCCGGGCGCGGTCGTCATCGACGTCGGCATCAACCGGCTTCCCGATGGGAGCCTGACGGGTGATGTGAACTTTGCCGCCGCGCGCGAGGTGGCCGGCTGGCTCACCCCCGTGCCCGGCGGCGTGGGCCCGATGACCATCGCCATGCTGCTGGCCAATACGGTGAAGGCGGCCCGGTTGCAGGCGGGCGCCGCCTTGTGACCCGCCGCACTTGCAGTCAGGATGACCGTCTCCCCCGCATAGCCATTTAGGGCACGGCATGCTCCCCGCGGGGGTGAGGCGTCCCTATGACCAGCCTCGTGCTTTCCATCGGCTTCGCTGTCCTGCTGGGTTCCAATATTTGGCTGCTGCGGGAAATGGACCGCCTGCGGCGGGAGATGGAAGCGTACCAGCGGGAGGTCACCGCCCTGGACAACCGCGTCGTGCAGCTCATGTACGCCGTGGAGGAAGCGGTGCGTCCCGGCCCGCAAGAGAGCTGAAACGGGCTGCCGAAAACGCGGTCTAGCCCGGGTAAAGCGCCGGCGGGGGAGGGATAATATCCCGGAGCCCATCGACAGCGGGATTAATGAGCGGCGGACAAGCCGCCAAGCCCGCCAGAGGGGAGGGAACCCGGTGGACCGCGACCAGAACGCAATCCAAGGAGTCAAAGAGTACCAGCGTCTCGTCAAGCAGCTGACGCCTAAGCCCAACGCGGCTCTGCTGGCGGCGCGGGCGTTTCTCGTGGGCGGCACCATCTGCTTTCTTGGCCAATTTGTGTTTGACTGGTTCCGCTTCCGCCAGCCCACCGAAGGTGAGGCCATCGCGGCCACGCTGGCGTCCATGATCCTGATCGGGGTCGTGCTGACCGCCCTCGGCGTCTATGACGAGCTGGGCCAGCTCGGGGGCATGGGGGCAGCGGTACCCATCACCGGCTTTGCCAACTCGATGGCGTCGGCGGCCATCGACTTCCGTCGGGAAGGCTTTGTGCTGGGCATGGGCGCCAAGATGTTCATCATCGCTGGGCCGGTGATCGTGTTTGGGATCCTGGCCGGCACCTTCACGGGCCTCGTGGCTTGGCTGGTCGGCGGCGGCCGGTAGCGGGCTGCTGGCCAATAGGGGAGGTGGACGGCGTGGGTCTCCAGCGGCTCGGGCAGTACACGGTGCAGCTGAGCCGGCCGCCGCGGATTACCGCGGCCTTCACCCTCATGGGTCCTCGCGAAGGCGCCGGCCCTTTGGGTTCCTATTTTGACGCGATCGTCGACGACTACATGTGGGGCGAGACGTCCGCGGAGAAGGCCGAACGCAAGTACTTGGAACAGGCCGCTCGCCGGGCGCTGCAGACGGCGGGCCTCACCGAGCACGACGTGGACTACTTTATCGCCGG
>PKQR01000022.1 GCA_017578085.1 Bacillota bacterium | reverse complement strand
GGGAGGAGATCGCCTGCTTGGTGCCGAACAAGTGGTCCTTCGGCATATCCTGGCAGGCGACGGCCTTGCGCGCATGCTGGCCCAGTTGGACGAGCCCGGCGCCTGGTCGAGCCCAGTGGTGGCGGGGGCCGTGCGGTTGTTGGCTGCCCGGCCGGCCGGGGAGGGCCAGGATCCGGCCGCGTGGCTGGCGGGCTTGCCGGACAGTCCGGAAGCCAACTGGCTGCGCGACGTGTGGGCGCAAGGCACGTTGGCCGAGGTCCCGTGGGAGGAGGCTTTGCGCAGCCTGCGGCAGGAGCGCATCCGGCGGCGGCTGTTGGGCCTTGAGCGGAAGCTCTCGGCGCTGGATGCCGGGGGCGGGGCCGACGTCGGTATGCTGGCCAGGCTGTTGGTGGAGTATAAAAGGTTAAGGAGCGACCTGTTTCGTGCGTGAAGGCGCAAGTACGAAGGGGGGGAGCCCACAGTGACGGACGGGGACGGACAGACACCCAATCTCCCGGATCTGGAGAGCATCAATGAGCTGGTGCAGCGGGGGAAGAAGCGCGGTGCGCTTACCTACCGGGAGATCATGGACGTGCTGCAGGACGTCGAGCTCTCCCCAGAGCAGATCGACGAGGTCTACGAGCGCTTGGCGAGCCAGGGCATCGACGTGATCCCGGACAGCGCTGACGCGGACGCATTTCCTGACGAGGGTGACGACGCCGCCAACGGCATCGTCCCCGACGCGGACTTGGCGTCCCTCGACTTGAACGTGCCTGAAGGGGTCGGCCTCGATGACCCGGTGCGCATGTACCTCAAGGAGATCGGGCGGGTGCCGCTCCTCACGGCCGAGGAAGAGGTGGAGCTGGCCAAGCGGATCGAGCAAGGCGATGAGGAAGCCAAGCGCCGGCTGGCCGAGGCTAATTTGCGCCTGGTGGTGAGCATCGCCAAGCGCTACGTGGGGCGCGGCATGCTCTTCCTCGACCTGATCCAGGAGGGGAACTTGGGCCTGCTCAAGGCGGTAGAGAAGTTCGACTACCGCAAGGGCTTCAAGTTCAGCACCTACGCGACGTGGTGGATTCGGCAGGCCATTACCAGGGCCATCGCCGACCAGGCGCGCACCATCCGCATTCCGGTGCACATGGTGGAAACCATCAACAAGCTGGTCCGCGTTTCCCGCCAGCTCCTGCAGGAGCTGGGGCGCGAGCCGACGCCGGCGGAAATCGCGGAGCGGATGGGGCTGCCTGAGGAGCGGGTGCGGGAGATCCTAAAGATCGCCCAAGAGCCTGTGTCGCTGGAGACGCCCATCGGCGAGGAAGAGGACAGCCACCTGGGGGACTTCATCGAAGACCAGGAGGCGCCGGCGCCCGCGGAGGCCGCGTCGTACCTCATGCTCAAGGAGCAGCTCGAGGACGTCCTGGACACGCTGACGCCCAGGGAGGAAAAGGTGCTGCGGCTGCGCTTCGGTCTCGACGACGGCCGGGCGCGCACCCTGGAAGAGGTGGGCCAGGTGTTTGGCGTCACCCGCGAGCGCATCCGCCAGATCGAGGCCAAAGCGTTGCGGAAGCTGCGCCACCCGAGCCGCAGCAAGAAGCTCAAGGACTTTCTGGAGTGAAAAGCCCGCGCCGCGCGGGAGCGTTTGACAGGGCCGGCGGGGGAACCCTATAATGAGTTTGCGGTGAACCCGCCGGGCAACCACACCGCATGCGCCGTTCCTCGGTAGCTCAATGGTAGAGCGCCCGGCTGTTAACCGGGTGGTTGCAGGTTCGAATCCTGCCCGAGGAGCCAGTTGACGGGGCCCATAGCTCAACGGTTAGAGCAGCGGACTCATAATCCGTGGGTTGCAGGTTCGAATCCTGCTGGGCCCACCACGCCAGGCCCACCGGGAGATGAGTTGCCGATATCCGGTGGGCTTGCCGTTTACAGCGCGGTCTCGACCGGTTAACGCTGGCAATACCCCGCTGCACAAAGGTTTGACAGCACACCGGCGGCGCGCTAGAATAACGTGAGGGAGCCGCTTTTCAAGCCCCCATCGTCTAGCGGCCTAGGACACCGCCCTTTCAAGGCGGCGGCACGGGTTCGAATCCCGTTGGGGGTACCAGATCGCTGTAAGCCGCGATGCACTGATCAGGTGCAGGGCGGCTTTCTCTTTATCCAGAATCGGCCAGGGGCGGGGCAGGACGATGGCACACGAGAGCAGGGCGGGACAAGGAGGTCGCTGGCTGGTGCTTCTCGCCGCGGTGTTGTGGGGCACGACCGGTACGGCCCAGGCGCTGGCGCCGGCAGGAGCCCAACCCGCGGCTGTCGGCGCCGTGCGCTTGGCTATCGGCGGCGCGGCGCTGCTGCTGCTGTCCTTGGTCCGCGGGCGGCTACGGCTTGCGGACTGGCGGCGTCCCGCCGCCTGGGTGGCCGCCGCTGGTGTCGCCGCTTACCAAGTGTGCTTTTTTGCCGGGGTCGCCGCTACCGGGGTCGCCCTGGGGACCCTGGTCGCCATCGGCAGCGCCCCCATCAGCGCCGGCCTCTTGGAGTGGCTTGTGGCGGGCGAGCGCCCCTCACGGCGGTGGGCCATGGCGACGGCTTTGGCCGTGGCCG
Source organism: Bacillota bacterium (assembly GCA_017578085.1). GTDB lineage: Bacteria > Bacillota > Limnochordia > Limnochordales > ZCTH02-B6 > ZCTH02-B6. Next base: position 18,673 of record PKQR01000022.1, on the reverse strand, counting down.
GTTGCGCCTTGCTCTTGAGCGACGACGGCGGCTGGCAGGTCAACTGGGCCGGGGTGCTGCTGGCGCTGGGCGCCGGAGCGTCCTTCGCCGTCTACACCGTGGCCGGCAAGAGCCTCTTGCGGGCGGTGACGCCCGATGGGTACGTGGCCCTGGCCTTCGCGGGCGGCGCTGTGCTGTTGGCTCCCATCCTCTTCGTTTCCGATTTGACCTGGCTCGCGGAACCGCGGGGCGTCTTGGCCGCCCTGCACCTGGGACTGGTCGCGACGGCCGCGTCCTACGTGCTGTTCGGCCGGGGCCTGGCGCGCGTGCCCGCCGCGACGGCCACCACGCTGTCCTTGGCCGAGCCGCTGACTGCCGCGCTGTTGGGGACATTGGTCCTGGGGGAGCGGCTTGGTCCAGCGGCCCTGGCGGGCAGCGCCCTCATCCTTGTGGCCCTAGCGTGGCTCGCCTGGCCTTCCGCCGAGCCGGCCGGCACTACACCTTCCGCACAATCCCCGCCGCATCGGGCAAGGGATTTGCCGCCGCGTGGTGAAACAAAAGCCCCATGAGCCGTTCACCGTGGGCATGGCAGCCGCCGGGAGCAACGGTGGTGGTGGGACCGCCGCCGCGGCCGCTCGACGCGGATCTGGCTGTGCCCGGATCAAAAAGCGTCACTAACCGTGCCCTCATCATCGCCGCATTGGCGGAAGGCGTATCGTACCTGGACGGTATTTTGCGCAGCGACGACAGCTACTGGTGCGTCCAGGCCTTGGCCGCTCTAGGGGTGGACGTCGCCGTCGAGGGGACAACGGCGCGGGTCGCAGGCTGCGGTGGCCGCTGGCCCAACCAGGGAGCGCAACTGTACGTGGGTTCCGCGGGGACATTGGCCCGGTTTCTGCCCGGGGCGCTCGCGGCCGGGACCGCCGGTGAATGGCAGATCGATGGCAGCGCCCAACTGCGGGCCAGGCCGATCGCCCCGCTCGTGGACGCCTTGCGCGAGCTCGGCGCCGACATCGCCTACGTGGCGACGGACGGTCAACTGCCTATCCGGGTACGGGCAGGCCTGACCGGCGGCAGGGTGGCCATCTCCGGCCGCGTCTCCAGCCAGTTCACCAGCGGGGTGCTTCTTGCAGCCCCTTACGCCCGCCGCCCGGTGGATGTGGAAGTTGTTGATCAGTTGGTACAGCCCGAGTACGTCGGCTTGACCATCGAGATGATGCGGGCCTTCGGAGCCGACGTGGAAGCGGAAGGATATGAGCGAATCCGGGTGCGGCCGCGGCCCTACGCCGCCCGTACGCTTACCCTGGAGGCCGACGCCTCCACCGCATGCTACTTCTTGACCGCGGCAGCGTTGTCGGGGGGCCGCGTCCGGATCACCAACGTGGGGTACCGGTCGCTGCAGCCCGACGCGCGGTTTGTGGACGTCCTGGAGCGGATGGGCTGCCGGGTGGACCGGGGTGCCTCCCACTTGGAAGTGGTGGGACCGGCGCGCCTTCGCGGCGGCTTTGCGGTGGACATGCGGCCCATGTCCGATCAAGCGTTGACCCTGGGGGCGGCGGCGGTGTTTGCCGATGCCCCGATCACGGTGACCGGCGTGCCCCACATCCGCCGCCACGAATCGGACCGCATCGGCGTGTTCGTGAGCCAGATGCGGCGGCTGGGCGTCCGGGTCGAAGAGCACCCCGATGGGTTCACCGTCTACCCGGCCGACCCGCAGCCGGGGGAGACCCTGGACCCCCACGACGACCACCGGCAGGCGATGGCCTTCGCTCTGCTGGGGGTGCGCGTGCCTGGCATCCGTATCGGTGATCCGGGCTGCGTGTCAAAGACGTGCCCGGCGTATTTCGACTTCCTGGCGCAGCTTGGCGTGTCGGTGGCTTACCGGTGAAGGAGGGGGCGGCCATGTCCAAGCCCTTGCCCCAGCGGTGGGACCTGGAGAGGTTTTTCCCCGGCGGGAGCGCGTCCGCTCTCTTCGCGGCGTTCCTGTCCGACTTGGCCCGGGACGTGGAGGCGTTTCGCCAGCAGGTGCAAGCGGTGACCCCGCCCCGGCCAGGAGAAGGACTCAGGGAATGGCCCGACCTGATCACCCGTTGGCAAGATTTGCAGCAACGGCTGCATGAGGCAGGCAGCTTCAGCCGCTGCCTGACCGCCCAAGACACCAGCGACGCGGCGGCCCGCAGCCTGCTTACGCGGGTGCGCGCCATCGGAGCGGCCCTTGAGGCTGCTTTGAGCAGCCTGGAGGCGCAGCTGGCCGCCTTTTCGGATGAAGCCTGGCAGGCGCTGCTGGCCCACCCGGCCGTTGCGCCCGTGGCCTTTGCGTTGGAGGAGCGGCGCCGGCTCGCCCGGGAAAAGATGCCGCCCGACCGGGAGGCCCTTGCCGTCGAGCTTGGGGTCGACGGCTATCACGGCTGGGGTGAGCTGTACAACACCGTGGCCGGTCGGATCCGCATTCCTTTCGAGCAAGCGGGGCGCCGGATCGCCCTGTCGGTGGGCCAGGCCGCCCAGCGGTTGACGGACCCGGACCCGTCCGTCCGCACCCGCCTGGCGGCGGCGTATGAGCAGGCTTGGGCGCAGGAAGCGGACATCTTCGCCGCGGCCCTCAACCACCTGGCCGGCTTCCGGCTGACCCTGTACAGGCACCGGGGCTGGGATTCGGTGCTGCACGAGCCGCTCTCCCGCAACCGCATGGAGCGGGCGACGCTGGACGCCATGTGGGCGGCGGTGGAACGGGGCCAGGTTAAGCTGCTGGCGTACCTCGAATGGAAGGCGCGCCTGTTGGGCCTCGAGCGGTTGGGCTGGTTCGACGTGGGAGTGCCGGTGGGGAAGAGCGGGCAGGAAACGATTCCGTACGACGAAGCCGCCCGGTTCATCATCGACCAGTTCGCCGCGGTTAGCCCGCGCCTGGCCGCCTTTGCCTCCCGGGCGTTGGCCGACGGGTGGGTGGAAGCGGAGGATCGGCCGGGTAAGGACGCTGGTGGCTTTTGCGCCAGCTTCCCCTTGCGGGGGGAAAGCCGCATCTTCCTCACGTACGCCGGCCGGCCCCAAGCCATCGACACCCTTGCCCACGAGCTGGGCCACGCGTACCATTTCTCCATCATCAAGGACTTGCCGCCTCTGGCGCGGGTGTATCCCATGAACTTGGCGGAGACCGCGTCGACGCTGGCGGAGATGATCGTAGCCGATGCCGCCCTCAAGGCCACGACCGACCCGGACCGCCGGCTGGCGCTCCTGGACAGCCGGCTGCAGCGCACCGTGGGCTTCCTGATGAACATCTACGCCCGCTATTTGTTTGAGCTGGAGTTTTACGCCGCCCGCCGCAATGGGCCTCTCACGGTCGCCCAGCTCAACAGCCTGATGGAAGCGGCCCAGAAGCGCGCGTACCGCAACGGCCTGGGCAGCTGGCACCCGCTCTTTTGGGCCAGCAAGCTGCACTTTTACCTGACCACGGCGCCCTTCTACAACTTCCCGTACACATTCGGCTACCTCTTCAGCGCCGCCGTGTACGCCCGGGCGCGGGAGGCCAGCCAAGGCTTTGAAGGGTTGTGCGAAGCGGTGCTGCGGGATACGGGCCGCATGCGGGTGGAGGACCTGGCCCGGGTGCACCTGGGGCTGGACCTGACCCGCGAAGAGGCTTGGGCCGACGCCGTAAGACTGGTAACGCAGGACGTGGACGAGTTTGTGGCCTTAGCCCGTCGTGTCGCAAGCACCGGTGCGGGCCAGCGCGGTTGACGTTGGCGGCCGTGGGCCGCAAGCGCACGGCAGCGGCCCTTATGGTACCCGACGCGACACTCCCTGACCTGCAACCCGGCGCCGGTGGAGGAACACCGCACAATAGTGCCGAAATTAGCGGAGTATTACAGCAATCCAGAGCACGGCCGCCGCCGGTGCGCTATATCATGGAGGGAATCGCGGTTGTCCAGTGGAGGCGGGCAATCGCCTCGTGGAGGTGATCACCAGTGGAAGAGCGCCGGTGTGAGGTGTGCCAGAAGCCCATCCCGCCCGAGCGGCTTGAGGCGCTGCCGGAAACGCGCCGTTGCGTCGAGTGCGCGAGGGAGAAGGGATCAGACGTGTTCGCACGGCGGGTAGGCATCGGGATGGACATCGACACGTACAAGGACCTGCTCGGCGCGACCCGCAGCTAGTTGCCGCTTAAGCCCGGGGCCTCCGCACCGGGCTCCTGATTGAGCCCGCCAGCCGTTTCCTCCGTGACCCATTTCAGGTAATCCGGATTGCCGCCTACGATGGGAAACGCCGTAATGCACGGCACCGAGTAGGAGTGCAGTTCCCGCACCGCCTGAATCAGTTCCTGGAGCACCGCGGCGCGGGTCTTCAGGAATAAGAGGGCTTCCCCGTCCTCGACAAGCCGGCCTTCCCACCAGTAGAGCGAACGAATCGCGGGGACCACATTGGCGCAGGCCGCCAGCCGCCGTTCGACAACGGCGCGACCAATGCGCAGGGCCTCCTCCTCGTTGGGCGTCGTGATGTAAACCAGCAGGTGGTCCGCCAATGGGGCATCACTCCTTGCGGCAGGGCCGCCTGCCGGGCGCGGGATTAACCGCGCTCGGCAAGCGGACGGAACTGCCGGTCCATGGGACCCGCGTACTCGGCACGCGGCCGGATGAGCCGGTTGTCGGCGTACTGCTCGAGAATGTGGGCCGTCCAGCCGGACACGCGGCTGAACGCGAAGATGGGGGTGTACAGGTCGATGGGGATGCCCAGCATGTAGTACGTGGACGCGGAGTAGAAGTCAACGTTGGGGTAAAGCCCTTTCTTCTCAAACATGAGCTCTTCCAGGCGCCGGGACATCTCGTACCAGCGGGTGTCGCCGTGCTTTTCGCCCAACTGCTTGGAGAACTGGCGCAGGAAGTCCGCCCGCGGGTCGCCGGTCTTGTATACCCGGTGCCCGAAGCCCATGATGCGCTGCTTGTTCTCCAGCGCCTTGTCCAGCCACTCCTCGACGCGGCTAGGATCGCCGATCTCAAGCAGCGTGCGCATCACCTGCTCGTTGGCGCCTCCGTGCAAGGGGCCCTTGAGGGCGCCGATGGCAGCGGTAACGGCCGAGTAAATGTCCGACAACGTGGATGCCACAGTCCGCGCCGTGAACGTGGAGGCGTTGAGCTCGTGGTCGGCGTGCAGGATTAGGCACGCGTCGAGAATGCTGGTGTCCAACTCGTCGGGCTCGGTGCCCCGGAGCATGAGGAGGAAGTTGGCCGCCAGGCCCAGGTCTGAGCGCGGCGGCACCGGTTCCCGGCCCTCCCGCAGCCGCGCGTGGTAGGCGATGATCATCGGGATGCGGGCCAACAGGCGTACGGACTTGCGCAGGTTCGCGTCCCGGTCGTTCTTGTTCGCGTCGGGATCTACGACGCCGAGGGCCGAAACAGCCGTCCGGAGTACAGACATGGGTTCCGCGTCGCGGGGGAAGGTGCGAATCAGGTCGATGAGTTCTCTGGGGAGGTCTTGCGCAGCGGCGATTTGTTCCCGCAGGGCCCCAAGCTGCGCTTGGGTGGGCAGCTCGCCGTACCACAGCAGGTAGACGACTTCCTCAAAGGTGGCCTTGCCGATAAACTCGCCGATGTCGTAGCCGCGATAGACCAGCCGTCGCCGCTGGCCGTCGATGAAGCAAATCTCGGACCTTAGGGCGACGATATCTTCGAGGCCAGCTTTGAAACTCGACATCTCCCCGACTCCTTTCGCTACTCAGCATGTCCCCACAAGTTTTTCTTTGTGGCGGGCCATCTTCCCTTTTTTCTCCCAGGTCCGCTCTCCAGTTGGGACAAACGTCACCCAGGCAAAAGCAGGGCCGGGAAATGTACCCGGCCCTGCACCTCGGTTGATGGCGATTGGCTCCGGCTGGTCGCCGCCGGCAAGGTCGGACAAGAGCGCTTACCCGACCGAGCCTTCCATCTCCAGCTGGATCAGCCGGTTGAGCTCCACAGCGTACTCCATGGGCAGCTCCTTGGTGAAGGGCTCCAGGAATCCCTGCACCACCATCATGGTCGCCTCGTCCTCGGAGAGGCCGCGGCTCATGAGGTAGAAGAGCTGGTCCTCCCGCACCTTGCTGACCGTGGCTTCGTGCTCGATGGCCACGTCCTCGTGCAGGATGTCCATGTACGGAATGGTTTCCGCCTTGGAGTGGTCATCGAACAGCAGCGCGTCGCACTTCACCGTGCAGCGAGCGTGGGCCGCGTTGGGATTGACCCGGACCAGGCCACGGTAGGTGGTGGTGCCGCCGCCCTTGGAGATGGACTTGGACGTGACCGTCGAGGACGTATACGGCGCGTTGTGCACCACCTTGGCGCCCGCGTCCTGATGCTGGCCGCGGCCTGCGAAGGCGATGGAGAGGATGTCGCCGCGGGCGCCCTTGCCCATCAGGAACACCGCCGGGTACTTCATGGTCACCTTGCTGCCGATGTTGCCGTCGACCCACTCCATGGTGGCGTCCTCGTAGGCCACCGCCCGCTTGGTCACCAGGTTGTAGACGTTGTGGGACCAGTTCTGGATGGTGGTGTAGCGCACCCGGCTGCCCGGCAGGCAGATGATCTCGACGACGGCCGCGTGCAGCGAGTCGGTGGAGTAGATGGGCGCCGTGCACCCTTCCACGTAGTGGACAAAGCTGCCCTCGTCGGCGATGATGAGCGTCCGCTCGAACTGGCCCACGTTCTCCGCATTGATGCGGAAATAGGCCTGCAGCGGGATCTCCACCCGCTTGCCGGGCGGCACGTAGATGAAGGACCCGCCGCTCCAGACCGCCGAGTTGAGCGCCGCGAACTTGTTGTCGCTGGGCGGCACGACGGTGCCGAAGTACTTGCGGACCAGGTCCGGGTACTCCCGCACGGCGGTGTCCGTGTCGCAGAAGATGACGCCCTGCTTGGCCAGGTCCTCGCGGATGTTGTGGTACACGACCTCCGACTCGTACTGGGCGGTCACGCCGGCCAGGAACTTGCGCTCCGCCTCAGGGATCCCCAGCCGGTCGAAGGTCTTCTTGATGTACTCGGGCACTTCGTCCCAGCTGCGGCCCTTCTTCTCCGTGGGCCGGACGTAGTAGTGGATGTTGTCGAAGTCGATGGCCGACAAGTCGGCTCCCCAAGTCGGCATCGGCTTCTTGAGGAAGATCTCCAGCGACTTGAGGCGGAACTCCCGCATCCAGTCGGGCTCGCCCTTCAGGTAGGAGATTTCTTCAACAAGCTGGCGGGAGAGGCCCTTGCCAGACTTGAATACGTACTGCTCCGGATCCCGGAACCCGTAGCGGTACTCCAGATCGATATCAATCACGGGCTTTGCCATCCGTGTTTCCCCCTTTCGTCCAGCGATTCATACCTATTATATCTAACCCACCCAGCGGCGCAAGCGGCCCGCTGTGCAATGCCGGCGTCTGTCCAATCCCTGGAAACCGGCCAATGGAGAAACCAGCCACCCAGGCAACCGGCCACCCACGCCGGAGAAGGCGCGCAAGAACGGCCGCGGGCCTCGGGGCCCGGCGTCCGTCGCTGGCAGATCAGTCTCACTTGACCAAAAGGCACGAGAATAATGTGACCACATGCCGCAAAAAAGTGCGGCGCCGGGGAGGAATTGGGGCGCGGTCCCCGAATTCCCCGGTTACGGTGGGGCGAAGTGGGGGAAAGTGGAGAGGACTGGGGCCGTGTTCGTGGGTGAGTTCCAGCACGCGCTGGACGACAAAGGCCGGCTTACCATCCCGGCCCGCTTCCGCGAGGGGCTTGGGGAGCGGTTCATCGTGACGCGCGGGCTGGACAGCTGCCTGTTCGTCTACCCCCTGGCCGAGTGGCAGGTGCTGGAGACCCGGCTCAAGTCCCTTCCCCTGACGAAGGCCGACGCCCGGGCCTTTGCCCGTTTCCTGTTTTCCGGCGCGTTCGAGTGCGAGCTGGACCGCCAAGGCCGCGTCATGCTGCCGCCCAACCTGCGGCAATACGCGGGTTTGGAGAAGGATGCCGTCATCATCGGCGTCTCGACCCGGGTCGAGATCTGGGCCGCAGAGCGGTGGGCGGCCTACGTGTCCCAGGCCGAAGCGTCCTTTGCCCAAATTGCCGAGAACCTGGAAGGCCTGGGGCTGTAGGTGCCGGGGTGGATCGCTTGAGTCACGTGCCGGTCATGCTAGAGCAGGTGGTAGAGGTCCTCAAGCCCGCGCCGGGCCAAGTCGTCGTGGACTGTACAGTGGGCGGCGGAGGCCACGCGGCCGCCATCCTGCCGCGGCTTCTCCCCGGCGGGCGGCTGATCGGTATCGACCAGGACCCCCGCACGCTGCAAACCGCCCGGGAGCGCCTGGCTCCCTTTGGCGAGGCCGTGACGCTGGTGCACGGCAACTTCAGGGATTTGACGGCCATCCTGGGGCGGGTAGGCGTTGACCGGGTGCACGGCGTCCTTTTTGATCTGGGCGTCTCGTCCTTCCAGTTGGACGAGCCGGAGCGGGGGTTCACGTACCGGGCCGATGCTCCCCTGGACATGCGGATGGATCCCGGCTCCCCGTTGACGGCCGCGGACCTGGTGAACACCTTGCCCAAAGCGGAGCTGGCTCGCCTCATCCGGGAGTACGGCGAGGAACGTTGGGCGGGCAAGATCGCGGCGGCCATCGTGCGGGCCCGGGAGCGGAAACCGTTTTCGACCACCGGGGAACTGGTGGAAGTGATTAAAGCCGCCATCCCGGCACCGGCCCGCAGGCGGGGTCCGCACCCTGCCCGCAGGACCTTCCAGGCCCTGCGCATCGCGGTCAACGGCGAGCTGGACGCGCTGCGCACGGGGCTGCTGGCGGCCATAGAGGCGCTGTTGCCCGGCGGCCGGGTGGCGGTGATCAGCTTTCATTCGCTGGAAGACCGCATCGTCAAACGGACGTTTGCTGACTTGTCGGCGGGCTGCCGGTGCCCGCCCGACCTGCCCGAGTGCCGCTGCGGGCAGCAGGCGGTGCTGAGGGTGTTGACCCGCAAGCCGCTGGTGCCCACAAGCCAAGAGGTGGCGGCAAACCCCCGGGCCCGCAGCGCGCGGTTGCGGGCGGCGGAGCGGCTTGTTCTAGGCGCGAGGGAGGAGGAATAGCATTGGTACCAGCACTGAAGACGCCCACTCCCCAATGGCAGCAATGGGATGAACCGGGCCGCGTGCCCCATACCCATACCCCGGTCCGCCCGGCGCCCCGTCCGGCCAATCCTTTCGTCGTTGTGCCGCTCCTCGCCCTCTTGCTGCTCGGCGCCGGTATGGGCTTCATCGCCCAGCGGGTGCATGTGATGGAACTGGGATACCAACTGCGGGAGCTGAACCTGGAACTGGCCCGGGTGCAGGATGAGCATCGCCGGCTGCAGGTGGAGATCGTGCGGGCAAGAAGCCCGGAGCGGGTCGAGGCCTTGGCCCGGACGCGCCTGGCCATGGTGGATCCCGGCCAGCCCCAGTTGGTCGTGCTGTCCTCTGGCGCAGCCGACGCCGCTATGGCCGCCACGGAACCATCGCGCTCGTGGCCGGAAATGCTGACGGCGCAGGTGACCGCGGTGGGGGACTGGCTGCTGGCCCGCTTTGCCGCGACGGCGGAAGCGGGCAGCCGGCAGCCGTAACCGGCAGTCCGGGGACAGGCGCTCGATCCCAGGGGTGCGGGCGGCCCTTGGGAGTGTTGCGCCTTGCCGAGGCTGTCGCACGTCGTCATTCGCCAGCGGATCGTGCTCGTCTTCGCGGTGGCTTTGGGTGCCGCTTTCCTGCTTACGTCCCGACTTGCCTACGTCCAGGTCTTGCAAAACCAGCGATACACGCAACTAGCGCTGGAGCAGCGCTTGCGGGGCGTGCCGGCTGACCCGCTGCGGGGGACGGTCTACGACCGCAACGGGATCGAACTGGCCGTGAGCGTCAGCTCCGACGCCGTCTACGTCCGGCCGGCGGAGATTCGCGACCGCAGTGCCACAGCGGCGCAGCTGGCTCAGCTCCTCGGGATGCCCTATGACGACGTCTTGGAGCGGCTGGGACAGCGCCAGGCCGAGGTTTGGATCCGCCGCCGCGTCAGCCAGGAGGAAGCCCGGCAAGTGCGGGCCGCGGAGCTGCCTGGGGTTTACGTGGCCCAGCGGACGGCGCGCGTGTATCCCCATGGCTCGTTGGCCGCGCACGTCCTGGGCTTGGTCGGGATCGACAACCAGGGGCTTGAAGGGATCGAGCTGCAGTACGACCAGCTCCTCAGGGGCGTGCCGGGCCGGGAGCTTGTGGAACGGGACGCCCGCGGCCAGCGAATCCCGGAGGGGCTGGCCGATTTCGTGCCGCCCCGGGACGGGTATGGCATCGTCCTCACCATCGACGCCGCCATCCAGGCCATCGCCGAACGGGAACTGGAGCGAGCTTGCATCGCCACGCTGTCCGAGTTTTGTATGACGATGTGGATGAATCCCCGCACCGGGGAAATCTTGGCCATGGCCGTTTACCCGACGTTTGATCCCAACGCGCCGGGCGACTACCCGGCCGCTGCCCGCCGCAACCGGGTGGTGACGGACCAGTTTGAGCCCGGCTCCATCTTCAAGATCGTGACGGCCGTGGCGTCTCTCGAAGAAGGGGTCGTCAGTCCCGAGGAACAGTTTTACGATGCCGGCTTCATCGAGATCGGCGGCGGACGCGTCCACTGTTGGCGGGGGGGCGGCCATGGAAGCCTGACGTTTGCCCGGGCGGTGGAGGTGTCGTGCAACCCCGTCTTCGCTGAACTGGGCGGCTTGCGGCTGGGACCGGAGCGGTTTTACCCTTATCTTAAGGCCTTCGGTTTCGGGGAGCGCCTTGGCCTTGACTATCCCGGCGAGGCGGCGGGCCTCATCCCCGTCCCGGGCCAAGTGCCCCACGGGGAAATCTTGCGGTGGGCCAACGTCGGGTTTGGCCAGGGGGTCGCCATCACCCCCTTGCAGATGCTGTCGGCTCTGGCAACAATTGCCAACGACGGCGTCCGCATGCGGCCGCAGCTGGTGGCGGGTATCGTGGACCCGGCGACGGGCGAGATACAGCACATCCGGCCCCAGCCCGTCCAGCGCGTGATTTCCGAAGCGACCGCGCGGGCCTTTCTGGCCATGATGCGGGCGACGGTCGTCAACGGCTCGGGGAGCAACGCCGACATCCCTGGGTACTTGGTGGGCGGCAAGACGGGCACGGCGCAAATCGCGGAGGGCGGTGTCTACACGGAGAAGCGCCTGGCGTCGTTTCTCGGGGTCGCGCCGGTCGACGATCCGCGGCTTGTGGGCCTCGTGATGCTCTTTGACTTGAAACCGCGGCCCGCGTACGGCGGCGTGCACGCGGCGCCCGTCTGGCGGGCCATCGCGGAGCAAGCCTTGCCTTACCTCGGGGTGCAACCTCGGGCCGAGGGACAGGGTCCGGATCCTTCAGATCCTGCACGGGTGCGGGTGCCCAACGTGCAAAACTTGCCCGTGACGGAGGCGGAGGCCATCTTGCGGGCCGCCGGCTTGCGGCCGGTGTTGGAAGGGCTGGGCACCTACGTCCTGGATCAGACGCCCGTCCCGGGGGCGCTGGTGGAACGGGGCACCCAGGTACTGCTCGAGTCTTGGGAGGTGCCGGAGCATTGGCAGGGCGAGACGACGGTGCCCTCGGTGCTGGGGTACTCGCCGCAGGAGGTCGCGGAGCGCCTTGCGGCGGCGGGCCTCGTGCTGGAGATGCACGGGAACGGCGTCGCCCAGCTCCAGGTGCCCGCGGCGGGCGAGCGCGCCTTGAGGGGCACCCGGGTGCGGGTGGAGTTTGGCCCCGCGGGTTGATGGCCGGGCGGGCCACGACCCCGGCGGCCCAAAACCCGGCGGGCTAAAACCACTACGGGTGAGGCCCGGGCGCTCGAGGCCGGACGGGTTGGAAAAATAGAGGCAATGCTGGGAGGAAACACTCAAACCGGCGCCGTAGTAGGCAAGGACGCATCAGGAGGTCGCGATGGAGCTACGTTCGCTGCTCGCCCACGTGCCTGAGTACACCCTGCTGCAGGGCGATCCGGCCCTTGACGTCGGGGGCATTGCGTATGACTCCCGGGAAGTGCGCCCGGGGGATCTCTTTGTCTGCTGGCGCGGTTTGCGCTTTGACGGCCATGCTTTCGTCCAGGAGGCGCTGGCGCGGGGTGCCGTGGCCGTCGTCGCTGAGCGCCCGGTGGAAGGGGCGCCCGTGCAAGTGGTCGTGCCGGACGGGCGCGAGGCCTTGGCGCGCCTGTCAGCGGCCTTCTACGGGTTTCCTTCCCGGCGGCTCAGGCTGGTGGGCGTGACGGGCACCAACGGCAAGACGACCACAACGCACTTGATCAAGGCGGTGCTGGAGGAAGCCGGTTACAAGGTAGGCCTCATCGGCACCATCCGCCACCTGATCGGCAACGAGGTGCTGGAGTCCCACCGGACGACCCCCGAGTCGCTGGACCTCCAGCGGCTGCTGTTTCATATGGCCGAGCGCGGGATGGACTATGCGGTGATGGAGGTGTCCTCTCACGCCTTGGCCCTGCGGCGGACGGTGGGCGCGGAGTACGACGTGGCCGTTTTCACCAACATCACCCGGGACCATCTGGATTTCCACGAGTCGTTTGAGGACTACGCCGCGGCTAAGGCGAGCCTGTTCGCTTCTCTTGATCCCGCGGGGGCCAAGCCCCGCAAGGCGGCCGTCATCAACATGGACGACCCCCAGGCGGGCCGGATGAGCGACGCTTCCCGGGTGCCCGTCATCGGGTACGGCATCGGGAAGCGCACGGATGTGTATGCGGAGGATGTCATCGTGCGGCCGTCGGGCGTTTCCTATCGCGCCTACACCCCGGCCGGCGTGCTGCCGCTTCAGCTGCAGCTCACCGGCCGCTTCAACGTCTACAACTCGCTGGCCGCGGCGGCGGTGGCGTGGCACGAGGGCGTGCCGCTCGCGGTTATCCGTAAAGCCCTCGAGAAGGTGCCCGGCGTGCCGGGGCGGCTTGAGCGCGTCGACCGGGGTCAGGATTTCACGGTGCTGGTCGATTACGCGCATACGCCCGACAGCCTGGAAAACGTGCTGCAGACGTGCCGCGGGTTTGCACAGGGGCGGGTGCTGGTCGTCTTTGGATGCGGCGGCGACCGGGACCGGGGCAAGCGCCCGGCCATGGGCGCGATCGCGGCGCGCCTGGCCGATGTGGTCATTATCACCTCGGACAACCCACGCAGCGAAGATCCGGAAGCCATCTGCCGTGAGGTGGAGGCGGGGGTGTTGGCCGCAGGCCCGCCGCCGGGAGGCTACCACGTCATCGTCGAGCGACGGGACGCGATCCGGGAGGCGATCCGGCTCGCCCAGCCGGGCGATATCGTCCTCATCGCCGGCAAGGGCCACGAGACGTACCAGGTTTTCCGCGACCGCACCGTGCACTTCGACGATCGGGAAGAAGCGGCCCACGCCCTAAAGGAGCGGTTTGGCGATGGAGCCTCTTCCGGTTGACCTGCTCGCGCAGGCCGTAGGCGGCCGCCTGATGTCGGGGAACCCGCGCACCGTGGTGCGGGGCGTGTCCACCGACAGCCGGACACTCGCGCCGGGTGATCTGTTTGTCCCCCTTAAAGGTGAACGGTTCGACGGCCACGACTTTGTGCCGGACGCGCTGGCGCGGGGGGCAGCGGCGACGTTCTGGCAGGAGGGACGGCCCTTCCCCGTCAGGGGCGGCGCGAGCGCGGCCGCCGGCGGGCGGGGCGCGGTCCCAGGCGGCGCGGCCGTCATCGCCGTAGACGATCCCCTGGCGGCCTTGCACCGCCTGGCGAAATGGCAGCGGTCGCGGCTTGGCGCCCGGGTAGTGGCTGTGACGGGCAGCAACGGCAAGACGACCACCAAGGACATGGCCGCGGCGGTCCTTTCCGTTCGCTGGTCCATGGCCAAGTCCGCCGGCAACTACAACAACGAAGTCGGGCTGCCCTTGGCCGTTTTGGCCGCGCCGCGGGGCACCCAAGTGCTGGTGTTGGAGATGGCCATGCGGGGCCCCGGGCAAATCCGGCAGTTGGCCGAGATCGCCCGCCCGGACGTAGGGATCGTCACCAACGTCGGCCCGGTGCACCTGGAGCTCTTGGGGAGCATCGAGAACATCGCGAAGGCCAAGCAGGAGCTGGTCGAGGCGTTGCCCGAGGACGGTTGGGCCGTGCTCAACGCCGACGACCCGCTGGTGCGGGCGATGGCCGGCGCGGCGCGGAGCCGGACGATCTTCTACGGCTGCGGGCCGGAGGCGGACGTGCAGGCCAGCGCAGTGGTGAGCCGGGGCCTGGAAGGCATCGAGTTTACCCTCCACTGGCAGGGCCAGCGGCGCAGGATCTCGGTGCCCGCACCGGGAAGGCACAACGTGTACAACGCCCTGGCGGCCGCGGGCGCGGCGCTCGCTTTAGGCTTGACCTTGGACGAGGTGGCGTGGGGGCTTGCGGCGTATTCCAAGCACGCCTCCGCGATGCGCATGGAGTTGCGCGTGCGGTCCGACGGGGTGCGGGTCATCAACGACGCGTACAACGCGAGCCCCGCGTCCATGGCGGCGGCCCTGGAGCTCTTGCGGGAACTCGATGGAGGCCGGCGCGTGGCGATTTTGGGGGACATGCTGGAACTCGGCCCGCTGAGCGAAGCAGCCCACCGGGAGGTGGGCCGGGTTGCCGCTGCGACGGGAGTTGACCAGCTGGCGGCCGTCGGCCGGTGGTCCGGCACGATGGCGGCCGCGGCCGTCGAAGCGGGCCTCGCGCCTGAGCGGGTGGCCACGTTTCCCGATGCGGCGGCGGCCGCAGCGTGGGCAAAGGGGTTTGTGCGCCCCGGCGACGTGGTGCTGGTGAAGGCGTCGCGGGGTCTGCGCCTGGAGCGGGTGGCCGCAGCGCTGCTCGAGGGCCAAGGCGGTGAGTCAGCGTGACGACCATCATCTATCCGGCCGCATTTGCTTTTGCCGTGGCGGTGATACTCGGGCCGGCCACCATCGGGTGGCTGCAGCGGCTGCGGGTAGGGCAGTTTGTCCGGCAGGACGGCCCCAAGACCCACCTCAAGAAGGCAGGCACGCCGACGATGGGAGGGGTCTTGATCATCGCCGGCGTCGTGGCGGCCACCGCCGCTTTTGCCCCGGATCCGGCGGCGTTGTGGCCGCTGCTCTTGGCGCTGGTGGGTTATGGAGCCGTGGGTTTCGTCGACGATTTGTCCAAGCTCCTTGCCCGCCGCTCGTTGGGGCTCAAGGCCCGGCAAAAGCTGGTGTTACAGTTTGGCCTTGCGCTCGTTGTCGCCTGGGCGGCCTTGAGCCGGGTTGGCCCCCACCTGCGGGTGCCCTTTATGGAAGGCCTGTGGACGGTGCCCGAGTGGCTTTACTTACTGCTCGCCGTGGGGACGCTGGTCGGCACCGCCAACGCCGTTAACATTACCGACGGCCTCGACGGCCTGGCTGCCGGGTCCACAGCGGTGGCGGCCATCACGATGGGCGTCGTCGCGTACGTGCTAGGATACGCCGATGTGGCCGTGTTTGCCGCGGCGATGGGGGGCGCGTGCCTGGGCTTTGCCTGGTTCAATGCCCACCCGGCCCAGGTGATCATGGGCGACACGGGGGCTCTCGCCCTGGGCGGGGCCTTGGGCGCGGTGGCCCTGTTTACGGGCACGCCGCTGTTCCTGGTCATCGTCGGCGGGCTGTTTGTGGTGGAGACGCTGTCGGTCATCATCCAAGTGACCTATTTCCGCCTGACGGGCGGCCGCCGCATCTTTCGCATGAGCCCGCTCCACCACCACTTTGAAATCAGCGGGTGGGCGGAGCCCCAGGTGGTAACGCGTTTTTGGCTGGTGTGCCTGGCCTTCGCCGCGGCGGGGCTGTTGGGCCTGCGCTGACGCATCGGGGCCGGGCGGGGTTCATACAATTGGGACGCGATGCGTTCCGGAGGTGGAGCGGTGCAGCCGGCACCGGGTCGACCCGACGTTCTCATTTTTGCCGCTGCCGTGGCGCTCTTGGCCATCGGCCTTCTAATGGTCACCAGCGCCGGGAGCGTGACTGGGCTAATCCAGTACGGCGACCCGTACTATCATGTCAAGCGGCAGGCCGTGGTAGCGGTGGCGGGCCTCGTGGCCATGGTGCTGTTGATGCGGATCGACTACCGGTTTTTCCGGCTGCTCACGGTGCCGCTTTTGGTCGCGGGGTTTCTCGGCCTCGTGCTCGTGCTGTTTGTTGGGACGGAGGTCGGCGGGGCGCGCCGGTGGATCAGCCTCGGGGCGTTCAACGTCCAGCCGTCGGAGATCATGAAGTTCGCGCTGGTCAATTACATGGCCGCCTTCGCCGCCGCGCGCAAAGGGCAGATCGCCTTTTTTTTCCGCGGGCTTGTACCGCCGCTGGTGGTCGTGGGCGCCGCGTTTGGGCTTGTCCTTTTGGAACCCGACTTCGGGACCGGCGTGGCCATCGTGGTTACCGCCTTCATTGTGCTGTTTGCCGCGGGAGCCCGGGTGGTCCACTTGCTTTTCGTAGGCCTGCTCAGCCTGCCGGGCTTGGGGCTCTTGATTTATATGGAGCCTTACCGCATGCGGCGGCTGCTCGCGTTCATTGACCCGTGGGCGGACCGGATGGACGCCGGTTGGAACGTGGTCCAGTCGCTCTTGGCCATCGGGTCCGGGGGACTGTTTGGGCTTGGCCTCGGCGAGGGGAGGCAGAAGTACCTGTACGTCCCTGAGCAGCACACGGACTTCATCTTTGCGATCCTGGGAGAGGAGCTGGGGTTCGCCGGCACGGCGACGGTGGTGCTCCTGTTCTTGCTCTTGGCTTGGCGGGGATACCGGGCGGCTTTGCGGGCCCCTGACGTATATGGCTGCGTTCTAGCGGTCGGGATCACCACGATGATCGTGTTTCAGGCGTTGCTCAACATCGGTGTCGTGACCGGATCGTTGCCGGCCACCGGGATTACGCTGCCGTTCATCAGTTATGGGGGATCGTCCCTCCTCATGACGCTGGCGTCGGTGGGCGTCCTCCTGAACATATCCAGCCATGGAACCAGAGCGTAGGTTGCGGGTTCTCATCGCGGCCGGCGGCACCGGCGGCCATATCTATCCCGGCATCACCATTGCCGAGACGCTGAAGGCTCGCCGGCCGGATACTGAGATCTTGTTTGTCGGCACCCAACGGGGACTGGAGGCCGACATCGTGCCCCGGGCAGGGTTCGCGTTTGCCGCTATCCCGGCCCATTACTTGCGGCGCCGCCTGTCCCTGGACGTCTTGCGCACCGGGTGGACAGCCTTTCGTGGTGTGGTGGAGGCCGCCCGCATTGTGCGCCGGTTCCGTCCCCATGTGGCGGTGGGGACGGGCGGCTACGTGTCAGGCCCCGCGATGGCTGCGGCGCTCCTTATGCGCGTGCCGGTGGTGCTCCAGGAGCAGAACGCGTACCCAGGCCTCACCAACCGGTTGCTAGGCCGGTTTGCCGCGTGCGTCGCCCTGGGCCATCCAGAGGCCAAGGCCTACCTGGGCGGTGGGACCCGGGTGGTGGTGACGGGCAACCCAATACGGCGGGACGTGTTAACGGCCACTCGCGACGCGGGGTTGTCCAAGTTTGGGCTGGACCCGGACCGCAAGACACTGCTGGTCTTTGGCGGCAGCCAAGGCGGGCGCTCCATCAACCAGGCGCTGCTTGTGGCCGCACCGCTGCTGATGGACCGGCTGGGGATCCAGATCCTGCACCAGACGGGCAAGGCCGGCTTTGCGGCCGTGGTCGAGGAGGCCGAGAGGCGTATGCGTGCAGCCGCGCCGGGCACGCCCGTGGTGCGCCTTGACCCGGAACATGTTGTCCTCGGCCGGTGGCACGTGGTGCCCTACATCCACGACATGCCCGCGGCCTACGCCGCCGCGGACCTGGTGGTCAGTCGAGCCGGGGCGATCACGCTGGCCGAGATCACCGCCCGCGGTTTGCCGGCGATCCTGGTGCCGTACCCATTCGCAGCCGAGGGTCACCAGGACGCCAATGCGCGGGCGCTGGCTCAAGCGGGTGCGGCGGTGGTCGTGCAGGACAAGGATCTCGACGGGGATGGGCTGGTGGCACAGGTGAGCGCGCTCATGGAGAATCCAGGGCGCCTTGCGCGCATGAGCATGGCCAGCCGCGCCCTGGCACGGCCCGAGGCGGCGCAGCACATCGCCGACCTGATCGAGCGGGCCGCTCGCGGCTGAGCCCGGCGACCTTGGACAGGCCGGGCTGTCCGAAGGCAAGAACAGGGGTTTTTGGGCATGCATAGAATGGAGTACTCGCCTGCGCCCGCCCCGTGACCCAGCCGGCCGCGCAGAAAGGGGACGCAGCATGTCGCAGCAGAAAGTCCACTTCATCGGCATCGGCGGTGCAGGCATGAGCGGTCTCGCCCGGATCCTCTTGGCCCAGGGCGTCGCCGTGACCGGCTCCGACCTGTCGGAATCGGCCGCCACAGAACGCTTGCGCGCCTTGGGCGCCCGCATCTACATCGGCCACCGGGCCGCCCACGTGGAGCAGGAAGCCCCGGATACGGTGGTCGTCTCAAGCGCCGTGCCCGCGGTCAACCCGGAGGTCGTGGCCGCTCGGGAGCGGGGCATTCCCATCATCTCCCGGGGCGAGCTACTGGCGCGGCTTTTCAACGGCCGGTTCGGCATCGCGGTGGCCGGCACCCACGGCAAGACGACGACCACGGCCATGATCGCCTTGGTGCTCGAGCGGGCGGGCCTCGATCCCACCATCGCCGTCGGCGGCGAGCTCCGGGAGTTCGGCGGCAACGCCAAGCTTGGGCGAGGCCCGCACTTCGTGGCCGAAGCCGACGA
>PKQR01000128.1 GCA_017578085.1 Bacillota bacterium | reverse complement strand
TCTTTGCGGATCTCGCGGGCAAGCTTGTAGACTTGCAGGAAATCCTGCCGGTTGTCCCGGCAAACGGGGCATAGGTACGGCTGCTCCACAGGCGCTCGCCTCCACCGTTGAGTACCCGTAGCGTGTGCCGCCGTCGCGCCCATCATGCGACCGGGCATATGCGACGGGGCATACTAGTGCCATGCACTGCGTGCGCTGCGGTTCCCCGCTTGTCGAATCCCATTGCCTGTCCTGCGGCGCGGTCTACGTCGCCGCGTGTCCCCTGTGCGGCAATCGCGAGGAGCTGGAGGAGATCGACCTGGGGCCGGCCAGCGGCTTGCGCTGTCCCCGTTGCGACAACACCGGCGACTTCTTAATGGTAGCTCTCGACGAGGACCGCTAGCCGCCAGAAGCCCTTGATCGATGCTGCCGGCACCCGCATGATGGAGATGGGTGATCCTTGTTGGCCTACCGGATTTTGCTCGTTTGCACCGGGAACACGTGCCGCAGCCCCATGGCGGGCGCCATTCTGCGGGACTTGCTGGCGCAGCGTGCCGGCGAACGGGCGGGGGAGTTTGTGGTGGAAACGGCGGGCATCGACGCCGAGCCCAACGGGCAAGCCCACGCGGACGCGATCGCCGTCATGCGGGAACAGGGGCTTGACTTGAGCGGGCATGTTACCCGCCGGTTGGATCCCGAAATGGTGGCCCAAGCGGACCTTATCCTGACCATGAGCCGCGCCCACAAGCAGGCGGTGCTCAGCATGCACCCCCGGGCTGCGGAAAAGACGTTTACGTTGCTTGAGTACGCCCACAACGACTTGGAGAACGACATCAAGGATCCGTTCGGGAAAGGCCGCGAGGTGTACCGCACCACGGCGGCCGAGCTGCGCCGGGCGCTGGCGGCCGTCGTGGAAAAACTCCTGTCCGATCCCTTCTCAAGTTGAGGCGCAGGAGACGGCCGCGGCGCGTCGAAACAGCCGGGGAGGGGACGACGCGCATGCGGATCGCCATCGGCAGCGACCACGCTGGGTTTGACTTGAAGCAAGAGCTGATGGTCCATCTTGAGGCGGCCGGCCACACCGTGGTGGACATGGGCACCACGAGCCGTGAGTCGTGCGACTACCCCGACTACGCCCGTTTGGTGGCCGAGGCCGTGGCCGCGGGGCGGTGCGACCGGGGCATCCTGATCTGCGGCACCGGCATCGGCATGTCCATCGCGGCCAACAAGGTGCCCGGCGTGCGGGCCGCGTTGTGCGCGGAGCCCTATTCGGCCCGGATGGCCCGGGAGCACAATGACGCCAACGTGCTGTGCCTGGGAGCGCGCGTCACCGGCCCTGGGCTCGCCCTGGAGATCGCCGACGCCTTTCTGGCCGGCGAATTCGCCGGGGGCAGGCACGCCCGCCGGGTGGACAAGATCCGGGACTTGGAGAAGTAGGGCGGGAGCGCCGGTGCCGGCGCCCGGCGCCCAGTTTCTGGGAGGCGAAGCCCCTTGTCGCAGGGAGGCGGCGTGCACGTCATCGATCATCCCTTGGTGCAGCACAAGCTGACCAAGCTGCGCGATATCCGGACGGGTCCCAAGGACTTTCGCGAGTTGATGGAAGAAATCGCCATGCTGATGGCCTACGAGGTGACCCGGGATATCGCCACCGAACCCGTTGAGGTGCAGACGCCCGTCGCCGTGGCGCAGGGCCGGGTCGTCTCCGGCAAGAAGCTGGCCGTGGTGGCCATCCTGCGGGCGGGACTCGGCATGCTGGGCGGGGTGCTGCGGCTTGTCCCGGCCGCGAAGGTCGGCCACTTTGGCGTTTACCGGGATCCTGAAACACTGAATCCCGTCCAGTACTACTGCAAGCTGCCGCAAGACATCGGTGAGCGGGATGTCATCGTCATCGACCCCATGCTGGCCACGGGGGGATCCGCGGCGGCGGCGCTGGACTACATCAAGCGGCGGGGCGGTACCAGCATAAAGCTGCTGGCGCTGGTGGCGGCGCCGGAGGGCATCGCCCGGGTGCACAAGGACCACCCCGAGGTCCCCATTTTCGTGGCGGCCGTGGACGAGCGGCTCAATGAACACGCGTACATCGTGCCGGGTCTGGGCGATGCCGGCGATCGCCTATACGGTACCCGATAGGGTGGGATAGCCGCTGTCGATCCGGGAGCTGGTTGTGATTGCCATCGTGTCCGCGGCGGTAAGCCTGGTGCTGACGCCTATCTTGCGGGCCGCGGCCCAACGGGTGGGGCTTATGGCCAACCCGGGTCCGCGCCGCATTCACCGGCGGCCCGTGCCCACCGCGGGCGGCCTCGCCATCTACCTCGGCTTCTGGATTCCGGTGCTCGTCGCCCAAGGGTGGAACGACACGCTGGTGGGCCTCCTGGCCGGCTCCACCCTGATCACGCTGGTCGGTCTCATCGACGACTACGTGGAGCTGAAACCGGGCGCCAAGCTCCTGGGGCAGTTGGTTGCCGCAGGGGTGCTGGTGCACTTTGGCACCAGGATCCAGTTTGTCACGAATCCGTTCGGCGGCATGCTCTACCTGGGAGCGTGGGGCATTCCCCTTACGATCCTGTGGATCGTGGCCATCACCAATATGCTTAACCTGATCGACGGGCTCGATGGGCTCGCGGCAGGCATCGCATCCATCGCGGCGCTGCCCCTTTTGGTCATCGCCTGGCAGCGGGAGCAGTTCTTCGTGGCCTTTCTGACCGCGGCGCTCATCGGCAGCACCGTCGGCTTCTTGCGCTACAACTTCAACCCCGCCCGCGTCTTCATGGGCGACACGGGCGGCATGCTGCTCGGCTTCATGCTGGGCGCCATATCCGTCGAAGGGGCGCTCAAGGGCGCGACCAGCATCGCCTTGAGCATTCCCATCCTCACGCTGGGCGTTCCTGTCCTGGACACCACCTGTGCCGTGCTCCGGCGCTTCATGAACGGCCGGCCCATCTCCCAGCGGGATGACCAGCATCTGCACCACCAACTGCTGCGGGCGGGCTTGAGCCAGCGGCAGGCGGTGCTGTTGTTGTACTCGATTAGCGCAGCCCTGGCCGCGGTGGCGCTGGCCCTGGTGCTTGTGCGGGCCACCACGGCCCAGGCGTCGGCGGTGTTGGTCCTGCTGGGAATCGTGCTACTGGCGTGGGCTCGCAGGCTGGGGGTGTTGGGCGACTGGCCGCCGTCGGCCCGCTTGACGCGCGGTTCCCGGCCGCCCATCGGCGGATGACGGCGCGCGTGGCTACGCCTCGCCGGGCGCGCGTTATGGTCGTCTTCGGCACCCGGCCGGAGGCCATCAAGCTCGCACCGGTCGTGCACACCTTGCGTTCCCGCGGGCGCCTGGAAGTGTCTGTCGTCGTCACCGCCCAGCACCGCGAGATGCTGGACCAGGTACTGGACGTCTTTGGCTTGCGGCCCGACGCCGACCTGAACCTGATGACGCCTGACCAGAGCCTCAACGGGTTGGCCGGTCGGGCGCTGGAACGGCTCGATGCCCTGCTGGCCGAAATGGCTCCCGACGTGGTGCTCGTCCAGGGGGACACGACCACCGCCATGGTGGCGGCGCTGGCCGCGTTTCACCGGCGCGTCCCGGCGGCCCACGTCGAGGCCGGGTTGCGCACGGCGGACCTGCTCAATCCCTTCCCCGAAGAGATGAACCGGCGGCTGATAGGGCGCATCGCCGCCTGGCATTTCGCGCCTACGGCCGGCGCACGGGACAACCTCTTGCGGGAGCACGTGGCCCCGGAAACGGTGCTGGTCACCGGCAACACCGTCATCGACGCCCTGTACATGGCCCGGCGGCCCTCCTACCGGTTCACCGATCCCGCACTGGAACAGGCGGCGGCGTGGCCCGGGCGGTTGTTGTTGTTGACGACGCACCGCCGGGAAAACCTGGGCGAGCCGCTGCGCCGCATCTACTGGGCGGTGCGGCGCCTCTTGGAGCGGTTTCCCGACGTGGCGGTGGTGTTTCCCGTGCACCGCAATCCCCATGTGCGGGCAGCGGCGCAGGAGCTGGCCGGCCAGGAGCGGGTGTATCTCATGGAGCCGCCCCATTACCTGGATTTCGTCCACCTGCTTGAGCGGTGCCACCTGGTGCTGACGGATTCCGGCGGCATCCAGGAGGAGGCGCTGGCCTTGGGCAAGCCCGTGCTCGTCCTGCGCACGACCACCGAGCGGCCGGAAGGCATCGCGGCAGGGGGGGCGCGCCTCGCTGGCACCGACCCGGACCGGATTGAGCGGGAAGCGGCACGCCTGCTCATGGATCCGGAAGCGTACCGGGCCATGGCGACGGCGCCGAATCCGTACGGTGACGGCCGGGCGGCGGAGCGCATCGCCCACGCTCTGGAGCACATCTTCGGGTGGGAGCCCGACTGGCCGGAGGAATTCGCGCTCCCGCCGACGCCCGGGGTTGGCGCGCTGCGCTAAGGTCGCTTGGCTGCCGTCGGGAGCGGACACGTTGCAAAGTGCCGCACCGTGTACTATAATAGGTGCCGTTGGTTCCGGGAACGCATGGGGCCGCTCGCAAACCCGGACAGTGGGGGATTGGCGTTGCGTGGCGCCGGGGACTACGCCAGGTACGGGAGCATCGGCATATCCCTGGTGCTGTCGACCGCCGTCTACATCTACCTCGGCTACCGGGCGGGAACATGGCTAGACGAGCGCTGGCAAACTGCCCCGGTCTTCATGGTTCTCGGGATCGTGCTGGGCATGGTGTTGAGCATGCTCTCGCTGGTGAAGGAAGTTATGGCCCTCCAGCGTTCCGGGCCGGGGTCGCGCCCGGGGGGAGGGCACACGCGTGTCCGGGATCGTGAAAAGGAGAACTTTCCCGAAGGTGACGGTCCCTCAGCCAGGGGCGGGTTGCCTCCGGGAAAGGATGAACGTTAAGGGTGGACAACCAGTGGGGGCGGCTGCGGGCCATCGCCCTGTTTGGTTTCGGCTGCGCGGTCGTGCTGTTTGTCGTGGGGCTGCGCGGTGCGGCGGCCGGCGTCGTTGCGGGCCTGCCAATCAGCATGGTCAATCATTTTATGCTGCATTCGGCCATGCGGGCGTTGGGCGACCGGCCGGACGACCGGGCGCAGTACCGGTTGATGCAGCGGGTGATGGTGCGGCTAATCCTGTCGGCCGTCATCCTCGCCGTCGCGGCGCCGCTGGGCCTTGAGGTGTTGCTCGGGGTTCTAACCGGCGTGCTGGCGGAAGTCATGGTCTACTTTGGAGACGCGGCAAAGGCCGCCCTGGGGCGCAAGGGGTGAGCGGAGCTTGGATCGTATCGTCCAGCAGCTGAACGAAGTCATGGACCACCTGGTCCGCTTTGACGTGCTCCACATCGGGCCGGTCACCATCACCTCCACCGTCGTCAACACCTGGATCGTCATGATCGTCTTGATCGCCGCCGTTAAGCTGCTCACCCGGGGCGGGTTTCACGAAGTTCCTCGCGGCGCACAAGTTTTCATCGAAATGTTGGTCGAGTTTCTCTACGGGCTGCTCGAGGGCGCCATGGGCAAGCACGGGCGCAAGTACCTGTGGATCGTCGGCAGCCTGTTCGTGTTCATCCTGTTCATGAACCTCTCCTGGTTCATCCCCGGCTTCGTGCCGCCGACGACGGACATCATGACCACTGCGGCCCTGGCCATCACCACCATCATTCTCACCCACGTGATGGGCATCAAGGAAAAGGGCTTCAAGGGCTATCTGCACAACTACGTCTCGCCTGTAGTCATCATGCTTCCCATGAACATCCTCGAGGAGATCGTGAAGCCCTTCTCGCTGGCCATCCGTTTGTTTGGCAACATGTTTGGTGAGAAGACGGTGGTCACGATTCTGGCCATCTTGGTTCCCGTGGTGCTTCCCGTGCCCGTCATGATGCTGGGGCTGCTCATGGGATTCATTCAGGCATTTATCTTTACGCTGCTCACCTGCACCTATTTGGCCACTCAAACCCACGGCCACTAGAGCGGCGTAAATCCATCTAGCGCGCAGCCAAGTCGTGGCGGTCTCGCCACACGCGCTGAGGGGAAAGGAGGGAAAGCAAGATGACGGTTGCCGGTCTGTTCGCTGTGGCCCTGGCGATCGCTCTGCCGGCCATGACGTCCGCGCTGAGCCAGGCCTGGGCGACCTCCAAGGCTATGGAGTCCATGTCCCGTCAGCCGGAGGCCGCCGGCGACATGCGCACGGCCCT
This sequence comes from Bacillota bacterium, assembly GCA_017578085.1. Classification (GTDB taxonomy): domain Bacteria; phylum Bacillota; class Limnochordia; order Limnochordales; family ZCTH02-B6; genus ZCTH02-B6. The sequence continues at coordinate 357 of PKQR01000128.1, read as the reverse complement.
GTTGATCGCTCTCGCGTTCATGGAGGCCCTTACGCTCTTCTCCTTCGTTATTGCCATTTTGCTGTGGACCAGGCTGTAAGGCCTCGAAGGGTAAGCTGAGGGCATAGGGCGCGGGCACAACGGGCGTGGAAGGTTGCGGGCGCCCCACAGGGCGTTTCGCCCGGGGCTGCTTGCCCCGGTGGTGGGGCCCGGATGATTTGCCGTGCGGGGCGGGGAACGGGACGAGTTGCCCGTTCCCCGGCCGCGCCGCGTGCGGGCGCCGGCGAAGGGGGAACGCGCGATGCTGCTGACAGTGCTGGCCGCGGTGGCGGCGGAAGGGCACGGCCCCAGCCAGCCGCTGACGTTTGATGTTTGGAC
>PKQR01000127.1 GCA_017578085.1 Bacillota bacterium | reverse complement strand
GCCAACGCCACTTCCGCAGCGGCCACCGTCATGATAAACAGTGCAAAGATTTGCCCGGCCGCGGCCGCCTCCCGCAGGGTTGCGGCGAAGGCAACCAGGTTGATGTTGACCGCGTTCAGCATCAGCTCCACGCACATCAGGATCCGGATGGCGTTGCGCTGGGTCAACGCCCCGTACAGCCCGAGGCCAAACAAGATGGCCCCAAGCACGAGCGGGTACGTTACCGGGATAGTGGTCATGAGCCCTGTTCCTCCTTGTCGTCGTCCCGGACGGCCAGGACGATGGCTCCGACGAGGGCGATCAGCAACAGCACCGCCGCCAGCTCAAAAGGAATCACGTAAGTGGTGAACAGGGCGCTGCCGATGAGCCGCACGGTGTCTACGGCTCCGGTGGCAGGTGTAGGCCACGGGGCCCGCAGGTAGACCATAATCATGATGGCCACAAAGGCAACGGTGCCCACAACGGGCAGCACACCGCGGCGCCACAACGCCGTGCCTTCGAGAGGCTCAACCGGCACCGGCTCCCGGCTGCGCACTTCGGCGGCCTGGGAAAGCATGATACCGAACAGGATGATGGTTGTCACTGCACCCACGTACACCAGCACTTGCGCTGCGGCCAAGAACTCGGCGCCCAGTGTGATGAACACGCCCGCCACCAAGAAGAAGGTGAACCCGAGCCACAAGGCGGCGTGCATGATCTTGGGGGCGGTCACCACCCGGAAGGCCGACACGACCGCCACAGCCGCCAACGCCAGGAACGCCATGCGCGCCAGGTCCATCAGCGACGGGCACCTCCGGTCTTGATGCCGAAGTTCTGCGTCTCGCGGATGTTGGTCGTCGGCGTGATCGCGCGGCGGCCGATCTCGGCCAGTTGGTCCCGGGTGTAAACGAGGCTGGGCAAGTCGTAGGAGGCCAGCTCGAATTGGTCGGACATGGCCAGCGCGTCAAACGGGCACGCCTCCACGCACAAGCCGCAGTACATGCACCAGGTCGAGTCCAGGTTGTATACGTCCAGAACCTTCTTGCGGGTCTGGTTGTCCCGGTGCGATTGGATCTCGATGCAGTTGACCGGGCACGCCTTCGCGCACAGCTCGCAGGAGACGCACTTCAGGTTGCCCTCTTCGTCGCTGAGCAGGACGGGGATACCACGGTAGCCCAAGGGAACGTCCAGCTGTTCCTCCGGGTAGTTGATGGTGATGACCGGCCGGAACATCTCGCGGATGGTGATTCCCATGCCGATCAGGGTCGTGCGTATCATGGAGAAGAAGTCCCGCAGGCTTCGGAACACCAGTTCACACCCCTCTTCGCTCGGGGGTCGCGCCCCCGGATCCTCTCAACCCCGCAACACCACGTACAACCCCGTCCAGCCCAAGTTGATCAAGGCGAGGGGGATCAGCACGTACCAGCCCAAGTTCATCAGGTGGTCCACCCGGATGCGGGGCAACGTCCAGCGGATCCACATGGCCACGAAGATAAAGAAGTACGTCTTGATCAAGAACCAAACGATGGGCGGGAAGATTGGGCCAGTGGGGCCGCCAAAGAAGAACGTGGCCGCCAGGGCTGAAAAAGCCACCAGGTTGGCGTACTCCGCCAGGAAGAAGATGGCCCAGCGCATCCCGCTGTACTCCGTGTTGTAGCCGGCCACCAGCTCGCTTTCGGCTTCGGGCAAGTCAAACGGCGCCCGGTTGATCTCGGCCAACCCGGCGGTGAAGAAGACGAGGAAACCCAAGATCTGCGGGAAAATGAACCAGTTGGTGATGCCGCCTTGCTGCGCGGCGACGATGTCGCTGAGCCGCAAGGAGCCGGCCATCATGCCGATGGCGACGATCGAGAGGACCAACGGGATCTCATAGCTGACCAGCTGCGCCGCCGACCGCATGGCCCCCAGCAGGGACCACTTGTTGTTGGACGACCAGCCGGCCATCAAGATGGCCAGGACGCTCAGGCCCGTCACCGCGGAGATGTAGATGAGCCCGATGTTCAGGTCCTGGACGATAGTCTGAGGACCAAAGGGGATGACGATCCACAGCGCCGTCGCGGCAGCGAAAAACACCATCGGCGCCAGGACAAAGACGGCCACATCGGCACCGCTGGGCACGATGTCTTCCTTGCTCAGGAGTTTGATAGCGTCCGCAAAGGTCTGCAGCAAGCCCCGCGGCCCCGTGCGCAACGGTCCAGGGCGGCGCTGGATGCGCCCGGAGACCTTCCGTTCCATCAACACGAGGACTAGGGCGTTGACCGCCAGAAACGTGGTGACCAACAGGCCCTTGATCACGCCCATAACGACGTTGAAGGCGGACTCGCTCCAGCCCCAGCTCTGGAACAGCCCCCACAGCCAGTCGCTCATTTACCGGTCCACCTCGCCCATGACGATGTCGATGCTGCCGATGATGGCCACCATGTCGGCGATGAGATGGCCAACGCCCATCGGCTCCAGGAGCTGCAGGTGGACGAAGCACGGGGAGCGGTAGTGGCACCGGTACGGCTGGTCCGAACCGTCTCCCACCAGGTACACGCCGACTTCGCCGCGGGGCGATTCGACGCGGGTGTACACGTCGCCCACCAGCTTCATCCGCCGCGGCACGTCGCCCAGCCACGGGCCGCCGGGGATGGTCTTAATGGCCTGGCGGATGATGCGGATGGATTCGTAGAACTCGTGCATGCGCACGACGTAGCGGGAGTAAACGTCGCCGTGCTCGCCCACAGGGATGTTGAACTCGAACCGGTCGTACACCGAGTACGGGTCCGTCTTGCGCAGGTCCTGGGGGACGCCGCAACCCCGCAGCACCGGCCCACTGGCGCCGTAGGCGATGGCCTGCTCCTTGGTAATCACCCCGACGCCCTTGGTGCGGGATTCGAAGATGCGGTTGCCGGTGAGGAGTTTGTTGTACTCGATCAACCTCTCTTCGAGGAGGTCAAGGAAGCGGAGGATGTCCTCCTCGAAACCTTCATAGAGGTCGTTGCGAACGCCGCCGACCCGCAGGTAGTTGTAGAGCATGCGGGCGCCCGTCAGCTTCTGGAAGATGTCGAACAGGCTTTCCCGTTCGCGGAAGGCGTAGAGGAAGGCGGTCACAGCGCCCAGGTCCAGGGCGAACGTGCCAAACCAGAGCAGGTGGCTGGCGATGCGCTGCATTTCGCCCACGATGACCCGGATGTACTCGGCGCGCTCGGGCACTTCGACGCCCATCAGCTTTTCCGCCGCCATCACGTAAGCCCACTCGCTGGTGATGGCCGCCAGGTAGTCGGTGCGGTCGCAGTAGGGGATGACCATTTGCACCGAGCGCCGTTCCGCGATCTTTTCGAAGCAGCGGTGCAGGTAGCCGATGTCCGGCTTGAGCGACAGAACCCGCTCGCCGTCAACACGCAGCAGGAGCCGCAACACCCCGTGCGTGCTGGGGTGCTGGGGTCCCATGTTGACAAAGAGCTCGTGCTCGGCCGGGGTCGTCGTATCCTGCTTTACTTCGCTGGTCACAGCGGTTTCGGCCAAAGCCGTTCACTCCTATCGGGCGTCAACGCCGCCCCAAGCGCGTGGGCCGCCCCGTTTTACCGGGTGACGCGAGTGCGCTTGGGACGCTGGTCGACGTAGTCCTTGCGCAGCGGATGGCCAACCCAATCCTCGCGCATCAGAATGCGGCGCAAGTCGGGATGACCCTCAAAGACGACGCCAAACATGTCGTACACTTCGCGTTCGTGGAAGTTGGCGGTCGGCCAGATGTCGACAACGCTGCGCACCCGGGGGTTGTCCCTGGGCAGATCGATTTTGACCACCAGCTTCCCGCGCTTTTTGGCGTCGGTGCCCAGGCGCGCCAAGTGGTAAACAACTTGCAGCTTTCCTTCGTTTATATAGTCGACGGCGGTGACGTCCAGCAGGTAGTCAAAAGCAAGCCCCGGGTACTCCTTGATGTAGCGGAAGAACTCCGGGGACTGGTCCGCGTCGACCTTCACCTCGAGCCAATTGTCAGGCTTCAACTCGATGGACAGTTGCGGGAAGCGCTCCCGCAGGGCGTCCGCCACCGGTTGCAAATGTTCGGGCCATGTGGTCGCCTCGTGCTCGCTCACGGGGAATCACCCTTTCGCCGGCGCCGGGATCTCGATTCCCTCGCGCATGATCTTGTCCTGAAGCAGCAGCACGCCGTGCATGAGCGCTTCAGGACGGGGCGGACAGCCCGGCACGTACACGTCGACCGGGATCACCTTATCAACCCCGTCGACAATGTTGTACTCGCCGTGGTAGGGCCCGCCGTTGATAGCGCAACCGCCCATGGCGATGACCCAGCGGGGCTCCGCCATCTGGTCATAGAGCACCTTGACACGATCGGCCATCTTCTCGTTGACCGTGCCGGGAACGATCATGAGGTCCGACTGGCGCGGGGAAGCACGGAAGATCATGCCGAAGCGGTCGAAGTCGTAGCGAGAGGCGCCGGTAGCCATCATCTCGATGGCGCAGCAGGCGATGCCGAACAGCATGTACCAGAGCGACGACTTCCGGCTCCAGTTGAGCAGGCGGCGTAGGCTGGTGGTGACGACGCCAGGCACCGCCTCGTGTGTGATCAGACCCACCGCAAAACCCCCTTCTTCCAGGCATACACGAGGCCGTCCACCAGCATGAACAGGAAGATGACCATCAGGACAAGGGCGTACATCCCCAGCTCCCGCAGGACGACGGCCCAAGGAAACAGGAAGACGACCTCGACGTCGAAGACGACAAACAGGAGGGCGAAGATGTAGTAGCGGATGTTGAAGGGAGCCTGGCCTTCGCCCACAGGAACTTCGCCGCACTCGTAGGGAGTGAGCTTTTCAGGATACGGGTTGTGCGGCCGCAACAGCCGCCCAAGGGTCAGGTTCAGGGCGACGAAACCAGCCCCTACCAAAAAAAAGATGAGGACGTCGGTGTATGCGCTGACCATGACAGCCCCTCCCCGCGGCGGTTAGCTCCACGTCTCACCCGATTAGCTCCACATTTCACAAAGTATGAGCGCACTACCCGTTTAGAAATGCGGCAAAAACCGCCAGAACCTTCACTCCCGCTTCCACAGGCCATTATATGTTTGGCAAAAGCCCATGTCAAGGCAACAGCATGGGCAAGGCCCCCGGCCGCAGTTCAAAGGTGGCCGGCAGATTGCCCACGAGTTCGCCGTCGGCCTGGATGCGCAGATGGCTGGGGCCCTCCACCACGACCTGGCGGGCCCGGTGATAGGAAATTTTCGGATGTTTCAGGTGAGAGCCGTTGAAGACCCGGGGCAGGGTCAAGATCGTCCCAATCTTGCCGATATCCCCCGCGATAACGACGTCAAACTGGCCGTCGCGCAGGTCGGCGTGCGGGCAGATCATCATACCGCCGGCGAGGAAGCGGCCGTTGCCGACGGCCATAAGGAGGCTGCGCACCTCGTGGGACACCCCGTCGAGGGTGATGCGTAAGGGAGCGTTCTCATAGGTGAACAGCGTTTCGAATATGGCCTTGACGTAAGGCAGCGCGCCGCCTTGCTTCTTGCCGGTCTCGTTGACCCGGGCGGCCACCTGGGCGTCAAAGCCGGTGCCCGCCACGTTGCAGAAGAGCCGGCCGTTGACGATGCCGACATCGATGTGGGTGACGCGGCCGGCCAGCACCACATCCAGCGCTTCTTTGGGACTGTTGGGGACGCCGGCTGTGCGGGGGAAATCTACGCCGGTGCCCAGCGGGATGAGCCCCACCGCCACGCCGCTGAACCCGACCCCGTTGACGACCTCGTTGAGGGTGCCGTCGCCGCCCACAGCGACGACTGCGCTGTAGCCGGCTTGGGCCGCTTGGCGGGCCAGCTCCACCGCGTGGCCCGGACCTTCCGTTTCGAACCGTTCCCACGCCACCCGGTGGGCCCGCAGGTGTTGTTCCACCTCCGGCCACAGCCGCCGCGCCCTGCCGCCTCCTGCCACCGGGTTGACGATGAAGGCCAACTGCACGGTTCCCTCGCTCCTCCTATCCTACCCTACAAACAAAAAACGGTGAAATCTTCCACCGGGAGGATATCATTTCCTTTCCTCACCCGAAACCCGGCGCCGGTTTCCAGGCTTTTGAAACGAATTTGTGTATCGCTTTGTGTTATAATGAGCGGCGCTACAGGAGCGCACGGCCGCCGTAGGAAAGGTGAACGCCGGTGACGTTTCGGGGCTATAAGCTTCATGTAGTTCTCATCGCTTTCGTGGTCTGCCTCGGCACCGCCTTGGGCGTGCAACGGTTGGTGTACGGCCAGCGGGTGGTGGAGCCGCTGGAGCGCGCCTTCGCGGCCATTCCCGGCGTTGTGGAGGTCGTGCTGGAGCCGCGCGGCGGTGAAACCGACATCGTGCTGCACGTGGAGCCCGGGGCCGAGCTGCCGCGCGTCTACCGGGAGGCGGAAGCGGCGGCCCGGGCGCGGCTTGGCGACCGCCTAGGCAAGATTGTCCTCGCAGACCAGCGTACTCCGGCGCTGGTCGACGCGTTTTACAAGATGCACCTGGCGCTTCATGAGGGCGCGGCCACCGGCCGTTTTACCGAAATGGCTGAGCAGCTGGACGCCAT
>PKQR01000021.1 GCA_017578085.1 Bacillota bacterium | reverse complement strand
CCCGAGGTGATGGGCGACTACATCGCCGGGCTCAACCACATCCTGCCCACCAACGGCACGGCCCGGTTTGCGTCGCAATTGAGCGTCGACGACTTCGTGCGCCGCGTCGGCGTCGTTGCCTACACGCAGGACGCCTTCCTGGCCGAGGGCGAGGACGCGGCGCGGCTCGCGGACATCGAGGGCCTCGTCGCCCACGCCCAGGCGGTGCACGTCCGCTTGCAGGCGCTGCGCCGCGATGCGGCTGGGCGCGGCGCTGCGCAAGGGTGCGGTGCTGCGCACCGGTGAGGCGCAGGGCGGCGAACCCGGGACTGGGCGGGAGGGCGCCGCAGGGGAGACACGCGCCGCAGGGCAGGCAGGCGCGGCAGGGGAGGGGACGCGATGATGGATGCTGCCAAGCAGCCCCGCCGGGGCGAGGTGCAGCGGCGCACGGCCGAGACCGACATCAAGCTGGTGCTGGACTTGGACGGCCAGGGCCGCGCGCAGGTGGAGACGGGCATCGGGTTTTTCGACCACCTGCTGGCGGCACTCGCCCGCCACGGGACCTTTGACCTGGAGGTGCACTGCCAGGGCGACCTGCACGTGGACGGGCACCACACGGTGGAAGACACGGGTCTTTGCCTGGGCCAGGCGCTGCGCCAGGCCCTCGGGGACAAGGCGGGGATCCGACGCTTCGGGCATGCCTACGTGCCCATGGACGAGGCGCTGGTGCTGGCCGCCATCGACATCAGCGGGCGCCCGTACTTGGCCTATGACCTCGCACCCAGCGGGCGGGTAGGGGAGTTTGACGCGGAGCTGGGCGAGGAATTTTTCCGCGCCGTCGTCAATACCGCGGGAATTACGCTGCACCTGCGGCAGCTTGCGGGTAGAAACAGCCACCACATCCTTGAGGCAGGCTTCAAGGCGTTTGCGCGGGCTCTCAGGGATGCGGTGGCCCTTGACCCCCGGGTCGTGGGCGTTCCTTCCACCAAAGGGGTGATCGAGTGACGGGCATGGGCAGCGATCCGGGCTTTCTGATCATCCCTGCCATCGACCTGCGGGGCGGGCGCTGCGTGCGGCTGGTGCAGGGCGATCCTTCCCGCGAGACGGTCTATTCCGACGACCCGGTGGCCGTGGCGCGCGCCTTCGCCGCGGCCGGCGCCCGCCGCCTGCACGTGGTGGACCTGGACGGGGCGTTTGAGGGGCGCCCGAGAAACCTCGCGGTGGCCACGGAGATCGCGCGGGCCGTGGATATCCCCGTGGAGCTGGGCGGCGGCATCCGCAGCATGGCCGCCATCGAGCAGGTGCTGGCTTCGGGCATCGCCTACGCCATCTTAGGCACGGCCGCCATCGAGCAGCCCGAGCTGGTGGAGGAGGCGTGCCGCCGGTTCCCGGGCCGGGTGCTGGTCGGCATCGACGCCCGCGACGGCCGGGTGGCCGTGCGGGGGTGGGCGGAAGGTACAGAAAGGGACGCCGTGGAACTGGCCCGGGAGATGGGCCGGCGGGGCGTCGCCCAGATCATCTTCACCGACATTGCCCGGGACGGAACGCTTTCGGGTCCCAATTTGGCGGCGCTGGAGCGGGTGGCGACCGCCGGGGTACCGGTGATCGCCTCAGGCGGCGTCAGCAGCCTGGACGACTTGCGCACCCTGGCCGCCCTAAGGGACCGGGGCGTCGTCGGGGCCATCGTCGGCAAAGCCCTCTACACGGGCGCCGTGGACCTCAGAGCCGCGTTGGCCTTACTCCGGCCGGAAGCAGCTGGTCGGCCGGACGCCGTCGGCCGGGCGGACGTAGGCTAGGGAAACAGCGGGCCCCTTTGCAGGATGGAGGAGAACCCATGGAGACGAAACGCATCATCCCCTGTCTGGACGTGCGGGACGGGCGCGTGGTGAAAGGCACGCAATTCCGGGACATCCGCGACGCGGGCGATCCGGTGGAGATGGCCGCCGCGTACGACCGGGAAGGGGCCGACGAGATCGCGCTGTTTGACATAACCGCGTCCACCGAGGGCCGCGGCACCATGCTGGATGTGGTGCGGCGCGTGGCGGCCGCCATCTCCGTGCCTTTGACCGTGGGCGGCGGCGTGCGCTCGGTGGCGGATATGGAGGCGTTGTTTGAAGCGGGCGCGGATAAGGTATCCATCAACACCGCCGCGGTGCAGCGGCCCGAGCTCATCCAGGAAGCCGCGGCCCGCTTCGGCTCAAACCGGATCGTACTGTCCATCGACTGCCGGCGCCGGACGGGGCCGGGCGGCCAGTTGTCCTGGGAAGTGGTCGTCAAAGGCGGGACGACCCCGACGGGCCTGGACGTGCTAGAATGGGCGATGCGGGCGGAAGGCTTGGGCGCGGGGGAACTGGTGCTGAACAGCATCGACTTTGACGGCACCAAGCAAGGCTACGACAACGAGCTCAACCGCCGCGTCAAGGAGGCCGTCAAGATCCCCATCGTCGCTTCGGGCGGCGCGGGGACCATGGAGCACCTGCGGGACGGGCTGCTCATCGGCCGGGCCGATGCCGTGCTGGCGGCCAGCATCTTCCACTTCCGGCAGGTAGAGATTAGGGCGCTCAAGGAGTATTTGCGCCAGGCTGGCATCCCCGTGCGGCTGTAAGATGGGCCGCGTCGAAGGCCGGCGCAGGCGCAGGCGCCAAGCCGCCGGCGGAAGCAAGGCCCGGTGATCGGCGCGCAAGCCAGGGCGGCCGGGCGGAAAGGCCGCCGCATGCAGCGTGCAACAAGGGTCGGGGGGTTTATGCGACATGGAATGGTCGCAGTTGAGGTTTCAGAACAACGGGCTCATCCCGGTGGTGGTACAGGACGTCCACAGTGGCGAAGTGCTGATGCTGGCCCACATGAACCGTGAGGCCCTGCAGCGCACCCTCGAGACGGGGAAAGCGTGGTACTGGAGCCGCAGCCGCCAAAAGCTGTGGCTGAAAGGGGAAGAGTCGGGCCATTACCAGCATGTGCGGGCCATCATCGCCGACTGCGACGGGGATGCGCTTTTGCTGAAGGTCGAGCAGGAAGGGCCCGGGGCGTGCCACGAGGGCTACCGCTCGTGTTTCCACTACGAGCTCACCCGGGAAGGCGAGCCGGTGCCCAACGCGGAGCCCGTGTTTGACCCGGAGGAGGTGTACGGCCGCGGGGAGGACGTCTTCGAAGAACTCTATAACGTCATCATCGACCGCCGGGACCATCCCCAGGAGGGCTCCTACACGGCCTACCTGTTCCGTGAGGGCCTCGACAAGATCCTCAAGAAGATCGGCGAGGAGAGCGCCGAAGTCATCATCGCCGCCAAGAACGACACCAAGCAGCCGCTGCTCGAGGAGACGGCCGACCTGGTGTACCATTTGACCGTGCTCATGGCCGAGCGGGGCATTACCCCCAAGCAGGTGTTTCAGGTGCTGCGCAGCCGGCGCAAGGACGCGCAGACCGGCCGCTGACGGGTGTCGCCGGGCGCAGCGGGAGGCCAACCCAAGTTGACCGATTGGCTCAAAGACCTCAACGAAACGCAGCTGGCGGCCGTACAGCACACGGAGGGGCCCCTGCTCATCATCGCCGGCGCGGGCAGCGGCAAGACGCGCGTGCTCACCTACCGCATCGCGTACCTGCTCGAAGTGAAGGGCGTACCGCCGTGGGCCATCCTAGCCGTTACCTTTACCAACAAGGCCGCCCGGGAGATGCGGGAACGGGTGACGCGGCTCATCGGTCCCGCGGGCGAGCAGGTGTGGGTGGGGACGTTCCACGCCACCTGCGTGCAGATACTGCGCCGGCACGCGGACCGTCTCGGGTTCCCGCGGCACTTCCTCATCTTTGACACGGCGGACCAGCTCGCGGCCGTCAAGGAAACCCTCAAGGAGCTCAACCTGGATCCGAAGCGCTACGAGCCCCGGGGGATTCTCGCGGCCATCAGCGCGGCGAAAAACGAGCTGTTGGACCCGGCGGGTTACGCCGCCCAGGCCACCGACTTTTGGGAGCGCACCGTGGCGCGGGTGTACGAGGGGTACCAGGCTAAGCTCAAGCAGAACGGCGCTTTCGATTTCGACGACCTCATCCTGGCGACGGTGCGCCTGTTCCGGGAAGACCCGGCGGTGCTCGAACACTACCAAGAGCGTTTCCGCTACCTGATGATCGACGAGTACCAGGACACCAACCGCGCCCAGTACGTCCTGGTGAACATGTTGGCCAGCCGCCACCGCAACCTGTGCGTGGTGGGGGACGCGGACCAGAGCATCTACCGATTCCGAGGCGCGGACATCCGCAACATCCTGGATTTTGAGCGGGACTACCCCGACGCGACGGTCATCAAGCTCGAGCAGAACTACCGCTCCACCAAGCGGATTCTTGAGGCCGCCAACAACGTGATCGCCAACAACTTGGACCGCCCGGAGAAAAAGCTGTGGACCCACAATCCCGAGGGCGACCCGATTATCTTCTACCAGGCGGGCGACGAGCGGGAGGAGGCGGCTTTCGTCGGCGACGAGATCCGGCATGGGGTGCTAGAGGAGGGGCGGTCGTACCGGGACTTCGCCATCCTTTACCGGACGCACGCGCAAAGCCGCACCTTTGAAGAGGAGTTCATCCGCCGGGGCATCCCGTACCGGATCGTGTCCGGCGTGCGGTTTTACGAGCGCAAGGAAATCAAGGACCTTTTGGCCTATCTGCGGCTCATCTTCAATCCATACGATTCCCTGAGCCTGCGCCGCATCATCAACGTGCCAAAGCGCGGCATCGGCGACACGACCTTAAGCCGGCTCGACGACTACGCGGCCGCCATGGGGATGCCCTTGTATGAAACGTTGAACGACGAGGCCGCCCTAGCCGAGTTGTCCCCGGCGGCCGCGGGCAAGGTGCGGGCTTTTTATGAGCTCGTAGAGGGCTGGCGGCGGCTGGTGGGCGCGGTGAGCCTCACGGCCCTGGCCGAGCGGGTGCTGGAGGAATCGGGCTACTTGGCCGAGCTGCACGCCGAGCGCTCGGTGGAAGCCGAGGCCCGGATTGAAAACCTGAAAGAGTTCCTCTCGGTAACCCGGCAGTTTGAGCTGGAGCAAGGCCAGGACTTGGGCGCGTTCCTCGAGCACGTGGCGCTTGTGTCGGACGTGGACGTGTACGACCCGCAGGCCGACTCGGTGGTCATGATGACCTTGCACGCGGCCAAGGGCTTGGAGTTTCCCGTGGTGTTTCTGGTGGGGATGGAGGAGGGCGTGTTCCCCCACTCCCGGGCCGTCATGGAACCCGGGGAGCTGGAAGAGGAGCGCCGCCTCTGCTACGTCGGGATGACCCGGGCCAAGGAGCGGCTGTATCTCACCTGCGCCCAGCAGCGGATGCTGTACGGCGAGCCGGTGGCGTCGGCGGTGTCCCGCTTTGTGGGCGAGATCCCGGAGCACCTGGTTGAGAATCGCTCCGAGGAGATCCGAGCCCAGGCGGCCCGGGCCCGGTGGCAAGTGTTGCCGGGCGGGCGCGCGGGCCGGCCGGGGTCGGGTCCCGTGACCATGTCACTGGCGGGGCGAGGCGCGCCCGCCGGTGCCCGTCGCGTGCCCGGAGCTGGCGCGAGCGCTCCCGCGGCTGCCGGCGCGGGGGCGGCGCAAGACTGGCGGCCGGGGGACAAGGTGTACCATCGCGTGTGGGGCCAGGGGACCATCGTCAGCTGCGAATCGTCCGCGGGTGATCTGATCTTGACGGTGGCGTTTCCCGGCCATGGGGTGAAGAAGCTGTTGGCCAGCATGGCGCCCCTGGAGCGGGCCTAAAGGGTCTTAAGCCACCGCCACAGGGCCCCGAGGGGCGTCCAGCGGGGAACATCGCTCCGGGCCAGGATGGGCACCCGGGCCAGCGCCCGGCCGGGGCCCGCTTCCACCTCCAGGCGTCCGACGGGTTGACCGGCCCGGATGGGCGGGCGCAAGGCGTCCAGCACGACCCGGACCTGCAGCCGGTTGATGTCCTCATCCCGGGCCACGATGCGGAAGTCGCCGTCTACGACCGCATCCAGGGGTACCAGGCCGCCGGGCACCTGCACTTGGGCCAGCACCTGGCCGTGGGCCGCCAGCGCCAGCAGGTGGAACCGCTCAAAGCCGTATTCCAGCAGCCGCACGGCATCGCCGTAGCGGTCGGGGCTGCCTAAGACGACGGCGAGCAACCGCATCCCGGAGCGGGACGCGGCGGCCACGAGGCAGTAGCCCGCACCGCTGGTGGTGCCGGTCTTGACGCCTTCTACACCCTCGAAGCTCCACAAAAGGCGGTTGGTGTTGCGCCACGTCCGGCTGATGCTCTCGGGCTCGAAAACTCTCGTTGCCACGATCTGGCTGAACGTCGGGTAGCGCATGGCGGCGCGGGCGATGATGGCGAGATCGTAGGCGGTGGAGTAGTGGTCGGGGGCGTCCAGGCCGTGGGCGTTGGCGAAGCGGGTGCGGGAGGCGCCCAATTCCTGGGCCCTGGCCGTCATGGCCTCGGCGAAGGCGGCCTGGCTGCCGGCCACGTGCTCGGCAATGACGTTGGCGGCGTCGTTGCCGGAAGGCAGCATCAAGGCGTACAGGAGCTCCAGTAGGGTAAGCTGCTGGCCCGGGCGCAGACCCGCGTCGGAACCGGCGACCCGAACCGCCTGGGGACTGACGGTGACCCGCTCATCCAGCGGGGTAGTCTCCAGCGCCAACAGCGCCGTCATCATCTTGGTCGTGCTGGCCATCGGCCGGCGCTCGTGTTCGTTGTGGGCGTACAGCACGGTGCCGGTCTCGGCTTCGATCAGGATGGCGGCGGCCGCGCGCACGGGCGGACCCGGTGGCCCCTCTTGGTATCCGTCGACATACCTCAGGACCGGGGCCGAATCGAGGGGCACCCAGGCGGACTCCGGGGGGGCGGGGAGCGGCGGGGGGAAAAGACCGCGGATCAGCCAGGCGCCCAGCAGCAGCGCCGCCACGCCGGCGGCCCGCAGTCGACGGGTGGGGATAAACACCGGGCTCCGACCTCCCTCTCCCGCCCATCGGTATGCCGGCGGGCAGAGGGGTAGACCGGGCAAAACAGCCCGACTATTGCGTGAAGACAAACAGCGTCGAAGAAGGCCTTTTGGTAGAAGGAGATGTTGAGTAGGCATGGTATAACTATCCGCCGGGACAAACGTCGCTGGTCCTAGGGACAAATGTCCTGGCCTCGGGCTGGACAGGCGCCCATTGACGTCGCCGAGAGGGACCGGGGGAGGGCCCGGCGACGGGCGGGGACCGGCGCGTGGCGGCGTGGGGATCGGGTTCCAGGCGAACTCGGTTTAACTTTTCGATCCAAATGTATACAGTGAAAAACAGTACAGTGGGTTCTGTCGCTGCACGTATACAAATGGAGGCGCTGACCGGCTGTTCGGATCGCCGGAATCCCGGGATGGAAGGGGTCTGAGACGATGTTTGGAAAAGGGTGGGGTCCCGCCGTGGCTAGAGCGCGGCTTGATGGCAGACGGCGTCCGTGGGGTTTCGTGATTGGTTTCCTGGTGTTGATCGCCGCGATGGCGATTGCGTCTGGTGTTGACGTGGCCCGGGCGCAAGGCCGTGCGGTCGTCCGGGCGGGGTTGCAGGCGTCGGGGACCTTTAGCTGGATGCTTCATGCCATCGAGTATTTTGGCATCGACGACGAGCTGGGCCTGCAGATTGAGGCTTCGACGTACGCCACCAAAGAAGCGGCAGAGTTGGCCCTGATGGCGGGCGACGTGGACGTCACCGTTGACGACTTCGTCAACGTGGTGCTGATGCGCTCGCGCGGCATACCGGTGCGGGCCGTGTATCCTTACAGCCTGGCGCTGGGCGGCGTGCTGGTCCGCCAGGACAGCGACATCCGCTCCATCGCGGACTTGCGGGGCAAGGTCATCGCGGCCGCGAGCTTGTCCGACAAGAGCCTGCTCATCCTGCGGACGCTGGCAGTGAGCCGGTACGGCTTCGACCCGCAGTACGACAGTGAAACCATCAGCGCCGCGGCGCCCCTCATGACCGAGCTGGCACTCCGGGGAGAGGTCGACGCCGTCCTGCCCTTCTGGCATTTCGCGGCCCGCATGGTGGGCAGCGGCCAATTCCGGGAGATCGCCACGGTCCACGGGATGCTGGAAGAGATGGGCCTGTCGTCCCAACTGCCCAACCTGGTGCTGCTGGCGCGGGACGACCTGGACCGCGGCGTGCTGGCCACGTTTCTGCGGGCTTTGGACCTGGCTGCGGAGCGCATGAAGCACGACGACGGGGTGTGGGATTCCATCCTGGAGGAAGGCCTCTATTCGCTGCCTGACCGGTCCCTGATGGCCAGCGTCCGCGCCCGTTGGGAAGCCTCGCTGCCGGGCGAGTGGAATGAGGACATCATCCGCGGGCTGGTCGAGCTGGTGGAAGCGATGGTGGCGGTGGCCGGCCCTGAGTTGGTCGGCACCGAGAAGCTGGACGTGGACGCGTTCAGCACGGAGTTCGCATTCGGACAACAGCGGTGACGGTTCCGTCGCCGCCGGCGATGACGGGCGGCGACGGCGCCGGCGGGATGTAGGGTAGGGTGCAGTGGAACGGCCGGAAGGGAGGGCGGCAGCCATGGCAGCAACGGACGCACCTGCAGCAGTCGTAGAAGGCGCCCGGCGGCGGGCCGCCGCGCGCACCGGCGACGCGCCTCGCTGGTGGCTGCTGGCCTCGCTGCTGTCGATTCTTGCCGCCTGGTTGCTGCTCTCCTACCTGCTGGGGCCGGCCGTGTTTCCCGGACCCGGGGAAACGCTGCAGTTCCTGTGGCGGGAAGTGGAGCGGGGAAGGCTGTGGCGGCACGTGGGGGCCACCCTCGAGAGGGTCTTCGTCGCCTTTGCGGTTTCGATGGTGGTCGGTGTCGCGGTGGGCATCTTCATGGGGACGTTGCGCTGGGTGGAGCGCCTGGGCAGCGCTTGGCTGTTGACGGGACTGTCCATCCCCCGCATCGTGCCGATTGTGGCGGCCTACATCCTCATCGGCTTGAACGACGTGGCCGCCATCGTGGCCATCGTGCTGGTGGTGGTGCCCACCGTCGTGACCCAAATCCAGGAGGGCGCCCGGGCTCTGGACTACAAGCTGGTGCAGATGGCGCAGGCGTTCCGGGTGCCGCGGTGGACGGTATTGCGCCGGGTCGTGGCGCCTCAGCTGTACCCGTATATTGCAGGTACGGCCCGCACCGCCATGTCGTTGGCTTGGAAGATGGTGGTCTTCGCCGAGCTGGTCGGCCGCTCCAGCGGCGTCGGCTACCAGATCTCCTTTTACTTCCAAATGTTCGACATGCGGGGGATCTTGGCCTACGGGTTGGCCATGATCATCATCCTCGCCGCGGTCGATCGGCTGATGATGCTGTTGTGGGACCGCTACGCGTTCCGGTGGCGGGCGCAGGGGACGGTTTGGACGGGCCCGGCGAGTGTCGGATGAGCAGGGGAGCCGGCATTGTCGTGCAGGGCGTCTCCAAGGTCTACCGGTTGCCCGGCGGCAAGGCGGATAGGCCGGCTCTGCACGACGTGAACCTGACGGTGGCGCCGGGCGAGTTCGTGGGACTGCTGGGGCCATCGGGATGCGGGAAGACCACGCTTCTGAACATCATCAGCGGTTTGGATAGCGATTACTCAGGCACGGTGCGCTTTACCGCACCGGACGGGGCGGCGTCGTTCCGGCCGGTTATCGGCTACGTGTTTCAGGAAGCCCGCCTGTTGCCCTGGCTCACCGTGCGGGACAACCTGCGCCTTGTCTTGCCGGCGCGGGGGAAGGAAACCGAACGGGATGCCCGGATCGAAGCCTGGCTGGCACGGGTAGGCCTGGAGGGCTACGGGGACTACTTCCCCGGCCAACTGTCGGTGGGCATGCAGCAACGGGTGGCGGTGGCAAGGGCGCTGATGATCGAGCCGGACGTGCTGGTGATGGATGAGCCCTTCAGCGCCTTGGATGAGCTCACCGCGCTGAAGCTCCGGGATGAGTTGTTGGCGCTGTGGAGCGAGACCGGCTGCACCGTGCTCTTTGTGACCCACAATCCGTTGGAGGCCGTGTACTTGGCGGACCGGGTGGCGGTGATGAGCCCCGGTCCCGGCCGGATCGTGGGTGAGCTGGATGTTGCGGCCCACGTCGGCCGGCCGCGCGAGGCGGATGATCCCGCGGTGTGGCGCCTCTCGCGGCAGGCCGTGGCACTGCTCCGGTCGACGGAGCGGTCTTAAGACCGAGCCGCCGGCCCACGCCGCTGCAATCGAATCGGCTCGTAGCGAGGGGGGATACCGCATGAAGCAACCGGAGACGGCCCGCCGTACCCACGGCCGCGTCGGCCCGCACGGGCGCTGAGCCGCCTGCAGGAGGCTCGTTCCTGGGGGGCCTGACGGGCCTGGCGGATCGTCTCCTGTACACCCGTGGGCCCGAGGGGCCGTAAGGTTGCCCTGAGCGGGGAGCCAACGGACCGCCTCGCGGCGACGGAACCTGCAAATTAAGGCGATCAAGCACAACGGAAAAGGGAGAGAAAGAGTTTGGCACGGCGCGTTTTCATCGTTTTGACGATGTTGCTCGTAGTGACCGCCGCCTTGTCGGCGCTGGCCATTGCGGCCGACGAGGAAAAGGGGCCGGTCACGGTGTTGGGGCTGGTGGACGCCCGGCAGCTCCGGCAATTTTCCAACTACGTCGAGATCGAGATCCGCAACTGGGCTTACAACCCCGACCAGGTAGAGGTGAAGCCGGGCACGGTGGTGGTGTGGCTGCAGTCGGACACCGAGCCCCACAACGTGCGCCTCTACCCGTCGGAGAACAACCCGCTGGAGAACAGCGTGGCGGGGCCGCTGCTGCGGCGGGGACAGCGTTGGGCCGTCGTCTTTAACGAGCCCGGCGTGTACGAGTACCTGTGCGATCCCCACGACTTCATGTACGGAGTCGTTCGGGTCGTTCAATAACGCAGAGGGGAGGTCGAGGCGCGCGGGGATTCGCTTTAGGACGTGTGCGGTGAGGGTCGAGTAGGTTCGCGATCAGTTGTCGCACCGTTGTCGACGGGGGACGAAACACGCAGAATCTGAAGACAGGGAGGTACAGCCAGTGAAGACACTGCGCAAGCTCGGGCTTCTGACGGTGCTCGTCGTCCTGGTGGCCAGCGTAGCGGCTTCGGCCCAACTGAAGAGCTACCGGCCCATCACCGACGAGATGCTGATCAACGCCCACAAGGACCCGGACAACTGGCTCATGTGGCGCCGCACCTACGACCTGTGGGGCTACAGCCCGCTGGACCAGATCAATAAGGAGAACGTGCACAAGCTGCAGCTGGTGTGGGGCATCGCCATGAACCCCGGCCTGCAGGAGGCCGCTCCGCTGGTGTATGACGGGATCATGTTCCTGCATCACCAGGGGAACCGGGTGCAGGCGCTGGATGCGACCACCGGCGACGTGATCTGGGAGTACAACCGGGTGCTGCCTGAGGTCACGGGCGCGTACCACACCAACCAGTACCAGCGCACCAAGAACAGCATTGCGCTGTACGGCGACAAGGTGTACCTGGCTACGTCCGACGCCCACGTGGTGGCCCTGGATGCCCGCACCGGCCAGGTCGTCTGGGAGACCCAGGTCGACGACTGGTCCAAGGGCTACAGCTACACCGCCGGCCCCGTGGTGGCCAAGGGCATCGTCGTGACGGGCATGTCCGGCTGCTCCATGACCGGTACGCCCGGCGGCTGCTACGTGGTGGCCCATGACGCCGAGACCGGCGAGGAGCTGTGGCGCACCTACACCATCGCCCAGCCCGGTCAGCCCGGCGACGAGACGTGGAACGGCCTGCCCATCGAGAGCCGCTGGGGCGCTTCGCTGTGGGGCACGCCCAGCTACGATCCGGAGCTGGACCTGCTCTTCATCGGTACCGCCATGCCCATCCCGTATCCTGAGGTCGTGCGGGGCAGCGGCGACGGCGCAGCGCTGTACACCAACTCCACGCTGGCGCTGGACCTGTATACCGGCGAGATCAAGTGGTACTTCCAGCACCTGCCGCGGGACAACTGGGACCTGGACCATCCGTTTGAGCGCATCCTCGTGGACGCCGTGATCGACGGCAAGGAGCGGAAGCTGGTCTTCGGCGCCTTCGGCAAGACGGGCATCGTCTGGTTCCTGGACCGGGAGACCGGTGAGTTTATCCGGGCCGTGGAGACGGTGTACCAGAACGTGCAGACCGTCGATCCGGTGACGGGTGCCGTCACGGTCAACACGGACCTGGTCTTCGACAAGATGGGCGAGACCAAGTTCGTCTGCCCGCACCTGAGCGGCGGCAAGCTGTACAACAGCGGCGCCTACAACCCGTTGACCAACGCCTACTACGTGCCGCTGAACAACACCTGCATGGAGGCCACGCCTCGCGAGGTGGAGTTCCGGCCGGGCGAGAGCGTGGCGGGCCTCGCCAGCCGCATGGTGCACGCGCCCAACAGCGGCGGGCTGGTTGGCCGGGTGGACGCCATTAACGTGAGCACCGGCGAGCACATGTGGAGCCACCAGCAGCGGGCGCCGTGGGGCGGGTCCCTCATCACCACCGCCGGCGGCCTCGTCTTCGGTGGCGACGCCAACCGGCGCTTCAAGGCGTTTGACGCCGAGACCGGCAAGGTGCTCTGGGAGCTGCCGTTGACGGCCCCGGTCACGGGCTGGCCCATCACCTACGCCGTCAACGGGCGCCAGTACGTGGCCGTGCCGGTGGGCGGCGGCACGATGACCAACTTCCTGTCCCTGACGCCGGAGATCCCCAACACCTCCGGTAGCAACGTCCTGCTGGTGTTCGCACTGCCGGAGGATTAAGGGAAACCGGAGTCGAGCGCCGCATGGGAGTCCGGGTGGGGCCCTTGGGCCCCGCCCGGACCTTCCTGTTCTTGCAGGGGCGGAGGGAGCGGTGTGCTCCCCCGCTCCGTCAACGAACGCCTCTTGGCGCGTCGGGAAGGACGTGGTGCCATGCGGGTCAAAGCCATCGCTTTGGCATTGGCGTTGTGGGCGGTGGGCGCGGCCGTTGCCGCAGCCCAGGTACCCTACGTTCCGGCGGAATTTTTGTCGGGCCATCGCCGGCTGCAGGGCAACAGCATCACCTTCTGCGTGTACGAGGACAGCCCGACTTATGCTTTTGATCGGGCCGTCGCCGAGGAGCTGGCGATGGCGCTCCTATTGGAGCCCAACTTTTTTGAGGTGAAGCCGCCGCCGTTCCGCTTGGCGCAGGAGGACTACGTGGAGGAACTGTACGTCCTCCTGATGGACCACTGCGACGCGATGGTCGGCTTTTCGCTGGCGACCGACACCTACCCGGACTGGTTAGTGCTGACGCGCCCGTATTACTGGACGCCCTACGTGCTGGCGGTCACGGATCCGGATTATCGGCAGCTTTCGGACATTCCCCGGGACAAGGCCATCGGCACGCGCCTTTTGACCTTGGTGGACGTGGAGTTCATAAACTTTATGTCGACTCTTCCCAAGGAGCAGCGGTGGCGGCGGTTCCCGTACGTGAGCGACGCGCTGCTGGTGCAGCGCCTGCTGGACGGGACCATCGCCGGCGCCCTCATGTGGGCTCCGGCGCTTTACCGGGAAACCGGCGGGAATCCGGAAGCGCTGGGTATCCGCGTCATTTCCACGAGCCCCCTGCGGACCATCGAGCGCCCGGTGGGCCTGGCGGTCCGGTCGTCCGACGCGTTTTTGCGGGCCATGTTGGACGAGGCCATCGCGGCCTTGACGCAAGACGGCATCATCGATGAGCTCCTGGAGCGGACGGGCACGCTGGGCCGCCCGGACCGGTGAGGCGGGAACCGGCCGTGAGCCGTCGGGGGCAGGACCGGTGGGGGCGGCGGGCCCGTAGCGGGGGACCCGTCGCGGCGGATCAGGCTCTCAACGGCGGATCAGGAGCCCGACCAGCAGGGCAGCGCCGATGAAGATCCCGGCCGCGACGATGCCGGCAGCCACGTTGCCCTGCTCGATCTGACGCCTGAGCTGGATGGGCGCCAGGGCTTCCAGCAGGCGATAAGCCACGGTGACGAGAAGAACGCCCAGGACGGTCCAGATGAACACGTACCAGAGCGCGTACCAGTCGATGAAAAACACGGCGATCCCCCTCAGCCGTGGATCAGGCCACTCTTGGTGCCTACATGGAAATTTCCTGTTTGAGGGGACTTCTCCTGCCGGTGCGGGGGGCGCCGCTCCGGCCGCCCGGGGATGAGGAGGGGAGCACGGGCCGGTGCAGCCAGTGGTAGAAGTCGAAAACGTCACCAAGCGCTACGGGCCGACGGTGGCGCTGAATGACGTGAGCCTGCACATCAACAGCGGGGAGCTGTTCGCGCTGCTGGGGCCCAACGGCGCCGGCAAGACGACGCTGGTGCACATTTTGTGCACCATTCACGCCCCCGACAAGGGGACGGCCAAGGTGGCGGGGATCGACGTCGTCCGCCATCCGCGCCAGGCGCGGTCGCGGATCGGCGTCGTGTTTCAAGACCCCAGTCTCGATGACCGCCTCACGGTTTACGAAAACCTGGATTTTCATGGGCGCATCTACGGCGTGCCCAGGGCCGTGCGGGAGGAACGGATCGCCGAGATGCTCGCACTGGTGGGCCTGGAGGAGGTGCGGGACCGGCTTGTTCGCACCTTGTCCACGGGGATGAAGCGGCGCCTTGAGATCGCCCGGGCCCTGGTGCACCAGCCGAAGATGCTGTTCTTAGACGAGCCCACGGTAGGCTTGGACGCGCAGACGCGCCACAAAATCTGGGAATACATCCGCACGCTGCAGCAGCGGCACCAGTTGACCGTGCTCGTTACGACCCACTACATCGAAGAGGTCGAACAGTGCGACCGGGTGTGCATCATCGACCACGGCCAAGTGCTGGCCCTGGACACGCCGGCGGCCCTGAAAGCCCGGTATGGACAGGAACGGCTGCGGGTCCGCTTCAAGGACGCGGGCGACGCCGCTGCGGCGGCCGCGCAGTACGCGGCCCGGGTCCTGCGGCATGCGGGCGATGAAGTGGACCTGGCGTCGGAGGGCGAGGCCTTCGTGGAGGCGTTCCTGTCGGCCCACGGCACCCGGATCCGGGCCTTGTCGGTGGAATCGGTCAGCCTCGAGAGCGTCTTCCTGTCGCTGACGGGCCGGGAGATCCGGGACGAGGCGGCGGGCCCCCGGGACCAACTGCGGGCGTTTGGTCGGCGCGGCGGCGAACATACAGCATGATGACGGTCGGGGAGGCGCACGGGGCATGAGCGTGCTGGCCGGGATTCATGCCATTTGGCTGCGGGAGCTGAAGCGGTCCCTCCGGGACCGGGGCCAGTTCATCGGCGGCGTCAGCCGGCCCATCTTGTGGGTGCTCATCATGGGGATCGGCCTTAACCCTTATTTCCGCGGCGAGGTGTACGGGGAAGTCCGTTACGTGGTGCCCTTCACCTTTATCCAGTTCATCTTTCCCGCGGTGATCGCCCTCAACATGCTGTACACGGCGGTTCAATCGGCGGTGTCGGTGATCTGGGACCGGGAGTTCGGGTTTTTGCGGGAGATCCTGGTTTCGCCGCTGGACCGCTGGGCGGTGCTGCTGGGCAAGGTGCTGGGGGGCGCCACGGTGGCCATCATGCACGGGCTGCTGGTGGTGCTGCTGGCGCCCATTGCGGACGTGCCGTTGACCCCGGTGCGCCTGCTGAAAGGCCTGGGGCTCATGTTTGTGCTGGCCTTCGGCTTGACGTCGCTGGGGATGATCATCGCCAACCGGATGCGCACCTTCGAAGGGTTCGGCGTCTTTGCCAACGCGGTCATTCTCCCGTTGTATTTCACGTCCAGTTCCATCTTCCCCCTGGACCCGTCGCTGACGCGGGCCCAGATGGTGGTGATCTTTCCCGAGTGGCTGGTGACCGTGGTGCGCCTGAACCCGCTCACCTACGCGGTGGACGCGCTGCGGGGAGTGTTCATCAACTTCCACCAATTCCCCTGGGTCACCGACTTGACCGTCCTGTTTGGGTTGAGCTTAGGGTGTTTCCTGATCGCCCTTTGGGATTTTCGCCGGGTGTGAGGGGTTGACGTGGGGAACCGTCGCTTGAGGCTTCGAGAGGTGGCCCGGGACTGGCTGGGCGTCTTGCTGTCGGTGGCGCTCATCGCCCTGGTTTACCTGCTGCCGCCCGACACGTCCTTGTCCCTGGTGCAGCAGGCCGGGGTGCTCCGGGTGTGCGTGCCCACCCGGTACCCGCCGCTGGTCACGGGCAATCCGGACGCGCCGGGCATTGACGTGGAGATCGTGCATGCTGTGGCCCGCCGCCTGGGCGTGCGCGTGCAGCTGAACCCCAGCTCCGCGATGGGACTAGACTGGAATCCCCGCCAGTGGCGCCTCACCCGGGCCCAGTGCCAACTGATCGCCGGCGGGGTGGTGGACACCGAGACGACCCGCTCGTTTCTGGACGTCTCGCCGTCGTATTTGGAGACGGGCTGGGCCCTGGTCGCACGGGAGACGCCGGCCAGTTTCGCCGGGCTGACGGTAGGCGTGTACGCCGGGGTGCCCGGCCTGGACCGGGTGGCCTTGAGCCGTTTCCTGCGGGGGCAAGGAGCGACGGTCGCGGTGGTCTCCTCCGCGGCCGAGCTGGAGCGGGGCCTCCTGGCCGGGCGATTCGCCGCGGCGGTGACCGAGGCCCTCATCGCCCGGCAGATGGCCTACGACATGGGGTGGACCGCCGTGTGGCTGCCCGAACCTATGCCCCGGTACGGCATCGCCCTGGGCCTGTGGCGGGGAGACACCACCCTGAAGCGGGCGGTGGTGCGGGCGCTGGAGGATGTGGAGCGCAGCGGGGAGCTGGCGGACATCCTGCGCCGCTACGAACTGGCGCCCATCGGGGAGTTCTGCGCCGACTGCGGGGCCGCCATCTGAGCTGGGGCTGGGATAGGGCTTGTTCCTGCAGTGGCTTTTCAAGCTGGCACAACTGGGCGGCTTGGTGCTCCTGTTTGGCTGGTCGGCTTTCCAGTTTGCCTTGCTGCCCGTGGAACCGGGCGCCCGGCCGGCCCAGGGGGTCCTCGCGTGGCTGCTGCGCCGGTGGCGGTGGGCGGCGGCCGGCGGGGCGGTTCTTTTGGTCCTGGGAGTAACTGGCCAGGCGGTGCGCGTCTTTGGGCCGCTGGTGAGCGGCCTGCCTTGGGACCTCCAGCTGCAATACGGCTGGATGGCCCTCGCGGGCAGCCGCGTCGGGCGCCTGCAGTTGCTGCAACTGGGGCTTACCCTGATCTATGCTGCCGTCCTCATCCTGGGCCGGCGCCGCGCCGCCGGTGGGTCGCCGCTGGTCCTCGGCGCCTGGCGGGGGACGCTCCTGCTGCTCACCGGCGCGATGGCGGCGGCGGTGGTGTGGGGAGGCCACGCGGCCAGCAGCCTTGCCCGGTGGGTGAGCCTGGCCGCCCAGTGGAGCCACTTGGTGGTGGTATGCCTCTGGGCCGGCGGCTTGCTGCTCTGCGCGTGTTTGCCCTGGCGCGCCCTGTACAGCGGGGCGGTTCCCAATGACCCCCTTCTCCGGGAAGGCTTGCGGAAGCTGTCGGGCCTGGGGCTGGTCGCGGTCTTGACCGTGGTCGCGTCCGGCTTCGTGCTGGCCGGGCTCTACATCTTCAACTTGACCGCGGCCGCCAGCAGCTGGTACGGCCGGGGGATCGGGCTCAAGATCGGGCTGCTGGGCGCGGTGGTGGCGGTGGCGGGTGTCAACCGCCTCCTGGTCTTGCCGCGCCTTGACGGGGCCGGCGATGGACCGCCGCCGCGGTGGCTGGGACGGCTCCTGGGCCTCGAAGCGGTGCTGGTGTCGGTCATCTTGGCGGTCAGCGCCGCGGTCACCCAGCTGTCCCCGCCCAGCAGTCCCGGGGTGATGGCGCCCCAGACGTGGACGCTGGCGGCCGGGCCGTTCCGGCTGGAGGTGTTCGCGTTCTCCCCCGGGGCCAGCGGGGTGCAGTTCGAGATCGAGGTGCGGGATGCCCGCACCGGCCGGGCCGCGGCGGTGGACGCCCTTCACTTCCAGGTGGACATGCCCGGGCATTTCATGGGCATCAGTCCCATGGTCGTCCCTCCGGTGTCGCCGGGCCGCTTCGTGGTGCAGCCGCCGGTTTCCATGGCGGGACCGTGGAGAGCCGCCATCGCGGTGGAGCAGGATGGGGTGACGTACACGGCCGCGGTGGATTTCCAGGTGGAACGCGCCGGCTGGTCCCACCATTCCCGCCTGCAGCGGCTCCTGGCGGGCCATCCGGCGGGCGCGGCATCCCTGGTGGCGGCGGTGGCCGCCATAGCCGCCGGTTTGGGGTTGTGGCTGTCCTGGACGGGGCCCGCCGCGGAGCGGCCCGGGTGGGGAGCGTTGCCGTTGGGGGCGCTGCTTGTGGCCGTTGGCGGGATGTGGGCGGCCCAGTTGGTCGGGCTCGTCCCGTGGGGCGGCGAATCCAGCGCGGAGGTCGGGTCGGCGGGGACCAGCGGCGCCCTCGTCTCCCCGGGCGCGGGCACGTCCAAACTGGAACTGGCCGCCGACGCCGGGCAATACCTGTTTTGGGTGACCGTGGAACCCGCGTCGCCCGGGCCCAACCGGCTCAGCGTGCGCCTGCAGGACTACGTGGGCGACCCGGTGCCGGGCGTGAGCGTGCGAGCCCAGTTGCTTCATCCTTTTGAACCCGAGGGTTGGGACCCGGCCCGGCAGGAGGTCCCGGACTGGTCGGATATGCGAGCCCGGGAGGTGCCCTTGACCGCCGCCCGCGACGGGATGACGTATGCGGGCTCGCTGGAGCTGGAGGGAGAAGGCGGGTTCGCCCTGCGGTTCGCGGCGGTGGCCGACGACAGCGGGGCACCCGTGGCCGAGGCGTTCTTGCCGGTCCGGATTCCTCTGGACGGCGCCCGCGACCTGCTGCGCATGGCCGACGAGAGCATGAACCGCCTGCAGTCGGTGCGCCTGCGGGAAGAGTTGCGGGGCCGGCCGGGCGGGGACGCCGTAACCGACATGGAGTTCGTTTCGCCCAACCGGGTCCGCATGCGGTTCAACAACGGGCGGGAAAGGATCGTCATCGGGCAAACCCGCTACGAGCGTTCCGGCGCTGGCGAGCCCTGGACCGTGGCCCCGTGGCCGCAGGTGGGAGGTTTTCGCTGGCCCAACTTCAACTACGGGGCGACCGCCGTTCGCCAGGTCCTGGTGGGCCGGGACGAGATCGACGGCAGGCCCGTGTGGGTGGTCAACTTCGTCGAGGAGCCCCCCGAGATCCGTTACGTGGTTTGGATCGACGCGGAAACGTACCTCATCCGCCGGCTCACCATGCACACCACCGGCCACTACATGTACTGGACCTTCTACGACTTTAACGCTCCTATCGCCATCGAACCACCCGTAAACGGGGCACCCTGACGTCTCGCCGGACGCCGTGGCCGGCCCAGGAGCCCGGGCAGAGCCCGGGATCGCGGCAGGTCCCAAGATCGCCGCGGGCCGCGGGATCGCGACGGGCCCCGGCGACGCCGCGTGCGGGCTCCGGGGGCCGGCGGGGGCGCAGGATTCTGCCGCGCGGCATGGAAAACACTACAGTTGTTCATAGGAGGGACCGATATGGCCGGCGGCAGCGGCGCGACGGCGATGGACCCGGCGGCCCGCATCAAGGAGCTCCGGGAGCAGATCAACTATCACAATTACCGCTATTACGTTTTGGACGATCCCGTCATCAGCGACGCCGAGTTTGACCAGCTCATGCGGGAGCTGGAGCGGCTGGAAGCCGAGCATCCCGAGCTGGTCACGCCCGACTCCCCCACCCAGCGGGTGGGTGCCCCCCCGTCGGAGGCTTTCGCCACGGTCGAGCACCGGGTGCCCATGCTGAGCCTGGCCAACGCCTTTTCTCCCGAGGAGCTTAGGGCCTTTGACGCCCGGGCGAGGAAGCTGGCCGAGGTCGATCGGCTGGAGTACGTGTGCGAGCCAAAGCTGGACGGCCTCGCGGTTTCCCTCGTTTACGAAAACGGCGTGCTGGTGCGGGGGGCGACCCGCGGCGACGGTGAGCGGGGCGAGGACGTCACGGCCAACCTGCGCACCATCCGCGCCGTACCCCTGCGCCTGCGGCGCCCGCTGACCATCGAAGTGCGGGGCGAGGTCATCATCCGCCACGAGGATTTCCGCCGGCTCAACGAGGAGCGGGCGGCCCGGGGCGAGCCGTTGTTTGCCAACCCCCGCAACGCCGCGGCGGGTTCCGTGCGCCAACTGGACCCGAGGGTGACCGCCAGCCGCCCCCTGGACATCTTCTTCTACGCCATCGGGTACATGGAGGGCGAGCCGCCGGCCACCCACGCAGAGCTCCTGGACCTGCTGCGGGAGCTCGGTTTCAAGGTGAACCCGGAGTCCCGGCTTGTACCCGACATCGAGGCGGCCATCCAGTGGTGCCTGGACTTTGAGCAGAAGCGTCCGAGCTTGCCCTACGCGGTGGACGGCGCGGTGCTCAAGGTCAACGACCGGCGCCTGTATGAGCGGCTGGGCACAACCGCCAAGACGCCGCGGTGGGCCATTGCCTACAAGTTCGCCGCCGAGCAGGCCATCACGCAGGTGGAGGACATCGTGGTCAACGTGGGCCGCACCGGGGCCGTGACGCCCATGGCGCGGCTGGTGCCGGTGCAGGTGGGCGGCGTCACCGTGAGCCGCGCGACGCTGCACAACGAGGACTACATCCGGAGCAAGGACATCCGCATCGGCGACTGGGTCGTCATCCAGCGGGCGGGCGACGTCATCCCCGAGGTCGTGCGGGTGCTTACTGAGCGGCGCACGGGTCAAGAGCGGGAGTTCCGCATGCCTACCGAATGCCCCGAATGCGGCGGGCCGGTGGTGCGGCCGCCCGGCGAGGCGGTGGCCCGCTGCACCAACACCAAGTGCCCGGGGCGGCTGCTGGAACGCCTGATTCACTTCGTCTCCCGCGACGCCATGAACGTGGAAGGCATGGGGCCGGCGTTGATCGAGCAGCTGGTGGAGAAGGGCCTCGTCCAGGACGCGGCCGACATCTACCGGCTGCGCCACGATCAGCTGGCGAGCCTCGAGCGCATGGGCGACAAGTCGGCCAGCAACGTGCTGGCGTCGATTGAAGCCAGCAAGGACGCGGGGCTGGAACGGCTGCTCTTTGCCCTCGGCATCCGCCACGTGGGGGAGAATGTGGCCCGGGACATCGCCCAGCACTTCGGCGACATCGACCGGCTTATGGCCGCGAGCTTTGATGAGCTGTTGGACGTGCCGTCGGTCGGGGAAAAGATCGCGCGCAGCGTCCTGGACTACTTCGCCGACGAGGAAAACCGCGCCCTGATCGAGCGGCTGCGGGAGGCCGGCGTGCGCATGACCGCGTCGCGGAAGGCCGCGGCGGCCGGCGGGAAGCTGGCCGGCAAGCGCATCGTGGTGACCGGGACCTTGTCCCGCTACACCCGCCGGGAGGTGGAGGAGCTCATCCGCCGCCACGGCGGGGAAGTGTCGAGCTCGGTGAGCCGCAATACCGACTT
>PKQR01000126.1 GCA_017578085.1 Bacillota bacterium | reverse complement strand
AATCCCTCATAGGTAGAGCCCAAACCCTTCGCAAGCTGGGATTTCGCGCAAAGACTCTTGCTTCGTCGTTCGCCGATCTCGTTTGCCTACTCTCTTCGTCGCAGCTAGACGCGATCCTGCCAAGAAGAACGTGTCGTCGACCTCCCGGGGTTTTTGCACTACCGGAGGTCGACGACACTTGCTTTTGACCAAGACCAGGACGATCGCGAGGCCAAGTGGCGGCTGGATTGAGTCAATTCGCGCAGCCGCAAGCTCGCGCGCTACCGGCGGCTCGCCACCCTCATCGCCACTCTTCCCGTCAAGGCACTTTTTCCCAACCTATCCAGCCGTCTCACCCCGCCCGGTGCTCTCGAGGTGTTCCTTGGAAGTGTCCTCCAATACCCCGTCGCGACCGAAGCTGGGGCTGACTCAGGCCCTGCTACTGTGCAGCTCACGGGCGAGACGTGCCCTGCCTTGGCTTCCGACTTCGTGGTGGCCTCCGCACCCTGTGGGAGCTGCACGACGCGGGGTTTCGTTGCACGGGCGCGAAGGAAGTGCATTAGCCTTGCCAACCGCGCCACGCGGCCACGGTTTCTCGAATCGCCTGCTGGTGAGGCGTGACGTGACCGCCGAAGGTTCGCTGGAACTTGGAGGCATCGACGACAAAGGGACGCTCGAACTGGTATAGCACTTCCCCGATCTCCCGCAAATCGCGGGAGAACAAGCCGGCCAGAGACAACATCCATCGGCTGACGGGCCGGCCGATGCGCGTAAGGCGGCCGATCGCTTCGAAGACCAGACGGATAAACTCCCGGCCGGTGATCGGTTCCGCGGCGGGAAGATGCCAAACTTCGCCGAAAGCCCGAGCGCTCTCAGCGAGGGTAACCAGGTTTCTGCCGACATCGGGCAAGTAGGCCAGTGTGTGGGGGGCGTCGAGGCTGCCCAGCCAGGTGGCTGGTTTCCCGGCCATGGCCGGTTCGAACACCAACTGCGCAGCCACATTGTTGCCCTTGCTTCCCGCGGAGGGCGGACCGTAGAAGTCCGAGGCCCTGGCGATACAGACGTCCACTTTTCGCTCCCGGTGGGCGTTGAGAAAGGTTTCCTCCAACTGCGCCCGCAGCCTGCCCTTCGGGCCCACGGCCCGTCGCGGCGTTTCCTCGGTAATGGGCCCCTCTGCCGGACCGTACATGTACAGGTTGTCCATGACCACCAACCGGGCGCCTGCTTCGGCGCATGCTTCGAGAATCTCCCGGGCCAGCTGGGGCAGGGTTTGTTCCCATTGGGCATAAGGGACGTTGACGCAGTGATAGACGACGGCCGCTCCCTTGCACACCCGGCGCAGGGTGGATCGGTCCGTCGCGTCGCCCCGGACGTAGTCCACCCCATCCGGGAACTGAACATCCTTTCGTCCAAGGGCGCGTGCGGGAAATCCCCGCGCTGCCAGTTCGCGTACGACGGCGCTGCCAGCGCCGCCGGTCGCACCGAGCACTACATGAAGTCCAGCCATACGGATCCCAAAGCCTCGCGCGCCGAAGCGGTCGTTCGTGTGTCACAAGCCAACCGTGCGACGGCAATAGTCATGGAAAGGTCGTCTGCCCATATCTTCGCCCGCTGGCCGCCTTGCCCTCTTCCGTCTTACCCTTCCGTCTTACCCTTCCGTGAGCGGCAAGAGGGGGCGCGAAATCGCCGCGGATCATCCCGCGCGGCTCATTTCTTCCACGCCTTGAAGGGACAAGTCTACGGACTGTGCCGGCTTGGCCCCCTTCGGCCGGACAGCCACAAACCGTCTGAGGGCGGCCCGCCAGTCCGCGAGCAGCGCCCGGGCCTTCGGGCTTCCGGTGAGCTCGTAATGGCGCTGCACGATGGCTAAGAGCCGCTTACCGTCGACTTCGTCGACCGGGCCAAAGCTGACGAGTTCGGCGTTGATGCGGCCGGGGAGGACGCCGGTTTCATCCAGCACGAAGAGCTCCCCGCCAGTCATGCCGGCCGCCACGTTGTAGCCGGTGGGGCCGAGGATAACGACTGTGCCGCCGGTCATGTACTCGCAGGCGTGGTCGCCGGTGCCCTCGACCACCGCCAGGCACCCGCTGTTGCGGACGGCAAAGCGCTCGCCGGCCCGGCCGCAGGCAAACAGCGTGCCGCCCGTGGCGCCGTAGAGCACCGTATTGCCCATGATGACGTGCTCGTGCGGCGCATAGCGGGTACCATCAAAGGGCCGGACCACGATCTCGCCGCCGGCCAGCCCCTTGCCCACGTAGTCATTGGCCTCGCCGATGAGGGTAAACCGCACGCCCGGCGGCAAGAAGGCGCCGAAGCTCTGCCCCGCAGAGCCGCGGAAGGTCACGTGGATGCTTCCCTTGGGCAGGCCGCGGTCGCCCCAGCAGCGAGCGATGGCAAAGGCCAGTGTTGCCCCCACGGCCCGGTCGGTGTTGGCGATGGGCAGCTCCACCTCCACGTCCTTGCCCAGGGCCATGGCCGGCGCGGCGTAGATGAGGAGCGCCGCGTCCGCCCGCAGCGTACCGTCCGGCGGGTGCGGCCGCAGCAGATCGTTGCGGGCCAGCACCCGGCGGCGGGGACGGTCCTCGCACCCTGCCGGCACGCCCAAGAGGGGCGAGAGATCCAGCCGTGCGAAGGCCGGGTGCCCCGTGCGCACCTGCTCCAGCAAGTCGGTGCGGCCGATGATCTCCTGCAGGCTCCGGTAGCCGAGCCCGGCCAAGATTTCCCGAACTTCCTGGGCCACAAAGAGCATGTACGCCATCACGTTCTCGGGCTTGCCGACAAACTTTGCCCTCAAGTCCGGCCGCTGGGTCGCCACGCCCGCCGGGCACGTGTTGTTGTGGCACACCCGGGCCATAACGCAACCCTCGGCGATCATGGCCGCCGTGCCAAAGGAAAACTCATCAGCCCCAAGGAGCGCTGCAATGACCACATCCCGCCCCGATTTGAGGCCGCCGTCCACCCGCAGGCCCACCCGGTGCCGCAGGTTGTTGTCCAACAGCGCCTGCTGCGTTTCCGCGAGGCCGATCTCCCACGGCAGGCCGGCGTTCTTGATGGAATTGAGGGGCGAGGAACCGGTGCCGCCGGAGTGGCCGCTGATGACGATGACGTCCGCCCCGCCCTTGGCCACGCCGGCGGCGATGGTACCGACGCCCGTCTGGGCTACGAGCTTGACCGAGATCTCCGCTTCCGGATTGGCAGCCTTCAAGTCGTAGATGAGCTGCGCCAGGTCCTCGATGGAGTAGATATCGTGGTGGGGCGGCGGCGAGATGAGGGCCACACCCGGCGTCGTCTTGCGCAGGCGCGCGATGAGCGGCGTCACCTTGTCGCCGGGGATCTGGCCGCCCTCGCCGGGTTTCGACCCTTGGGCGATCTTGATCTGGATTTCCGCTGCGGAGGCGAGATACGCCGGCGTGACGCCAAAGCGGCCCGACGCCACCTGCTTGACCGCGCTGTTGCGCTCCGTGCCAAAGCGCTCGGGGTCTTCCCCGCCCTCGCCGGAGCCCGAGCGAGCCCCCAGGCGGTTCATAGCGATGGCCAGCACCTCGTGGGCTTCCGGCGACAGGGAACCGAGCGACATCTGCGCCGTGGAGAAGCGTTTCACGATGGCCTCGACCGGTTCCACCTCATCCAGCGCGATGGGCCGGCGGTCGCTGCGGAAGGTAAGAGCCGACCGCAGCTGGCTTGGAAGGGCATTGACCATACGCACCCATTCGTCGTAAGCTGCCCGGGACGGCCCGACCCCGAAACCTGAGCTGTCCGGGCTCTTGAGCCCCACGGCCTCGTGCAGCTTCCGGGCCGTCTCGGGCGTAAAGTCGTGGTGCTCGCCTCCCTTGCGGGGCTTGTAAAACCCGTAGCTGTCGAGTTTCCCCGCCTGCGGGAAGGCCTTCTCGTGCCACGCCAGCACGACCCGGGCAATGTCGGCGAAACCGTTTCCTTTGACCACGGACGGCGTGCCCGGAAAGCACGTTTGCACCACCTCATCGGCCAGCCCCACGGCTTCAAAGGTCTGCGCGCCGGTGTAGCCGTCCACCGTCGAGATACCCATCTTGGACATGACCTTGAGCAGGCCTTCCTCGCACGCCTTGCGGAAACGCTCCTGGGCTGCCTGCGGCGTGAGCGCCTCGTCTTTGTACCGCATGGCCGCCACGGTCTCCAGGGCCAAGTACGGGTACACCGCCGACGCGCCATACCCGAGCAGCGCTGCGATGTGATGCACCTCACGGGGTTCGCCGCTTTCGACGATGATGGAGCACAGCATCCGTTTGCCGCGGCGGATGAGGTGATGGTGCACGGCCCCTACGGCCATGAGGGATGGGATGGGCGCATGGGCCTCGTCGACCTTGCGGTCGCAGAGAACCAACAGCCGCGCGCCATCGTCCACCGCCGCCTCCGCCTCCCGCACCACGCGCGCCAGGGCCCGGGCCAGCTCCTCTGGGCCACCCGCCACCGGAAACACGGTATCTAGGCGCGCTAACGGAAACCGCGTGTCCCGCCGCGCTAACTCCTCCAGCGCCTGCATCTCGTGCCCGAGCAGCACGGGTCCCGGCAGCTCGATCAACGCTGCGGCTTCCGGGCGCTCGGCCAGCAGGTTGTCCCGGGCGCCCAGCAGCGTGCGCAGCGAGAAAACCAGCCGCTCCCGCAAGTGGTCGATGGGCGGGTTGGTCACCTCTGCGAAGCGCTGCTTGAAGTAATGGAACAGCGGCCGGGGCTGATACGACAGCACCGCCAGCGCCGTGTCGTCGCCCATGGAACCGCCGGGCTCTTTGCCGTCCTCGGCCATGGGCCGCAGCACGACGATGAGCTCCTCGGACGTGTAGCCAAAGGCCAGCTGGTGCTGGGTGAGCTGGGCCTCGCCGCGCCCGTCGGCTACCTCCCCTGTCGGCGCAGCCGCGTGGTTGCCTGGAACTTTCCCGTTTGCGTGTGCGTTGACCGCGGCCGGCGCGCCGTGTCCGGATGGCGCCGCTATTCTCGCGAGCGATACCATGTGCCGGCCAAGCCACTCACCATAGGGCTTGCGGGTTGCGATCTCCGCCTTGATGTCCTGGTCCTTGTAGACGCGCTCGGCCTCAAGGTCAACAGCGATCATCTGCCCCGGCCCGAGCCGCCCCCGTTCGACGACCCGCTCGGGCTCAATCGAAGCGATGCCCACTTCCGACCCGGCGATGACGAAACCGTCCTCCGTGAGGATGTAGCGCAGGGGACGCAGGCCGTTGCGGTCGAGCCTTGCCCCGACCCAGCGCCCGTCCGAAAAGACAATGGCAGCCGGCCCATCCCACGGCTCGGTCAAGCACGAGTGATACCGGTAAAAGTCCCGCCGGGCCTGGTCCATCCCGGCGATGCCCTCCCAGGCCTCTGGGATCAGCATCATCAGCACATGCCGCACGTCGCGCCCGGCCAGGGTAAGCAGCTCCACGGCGTTGTCCAGCATGCCGGAGTCGCTGTGGCCGGCCTCCAGCACGGGCCGCAGGTCCACGTCCCCGAGCGCATCGCTCCGCAGCGCCGCTTCCCGGGCCGCCATCCAGTTCGCGTTTCCGTGGATCGTGTTGATCTCGCCGTTGTGCGCCAGCATCCTAAACGGCTGCACCCGCCGCCACGCCGGCGTCGTGTTGGTGCTGTAGCGCTGGTGAAAGAGGGCAAAGGCCGTCCGGTACTCGGGGTCGCTCAAGTCCGGGAAAAATGCGGCCAGTTGGCTGGCGATCAGCAGCCCCTTATACACAACCGTGCGCCCAGAGAGCGAAACGACGCAGGCGTCCAGTTTGGCGTCACCCAGCGCCCGCTCAAGTTTCCGGCGAAACCGGAAGAGCCGCCGCTCAAACCCCAGCGCGTCGTCGCCCGCCGGCCGCCGCACAAACAGCTGCCCGATATGGGGCCGGGTTCTGGCGGCGTGTTCGCCGAGCGCCTCCGGGCACACGGGCACGTCGCGCCAACCGAGCACCTGCAGGCCCTCTTCCGGAGCCAGTTGCGCGACCAGCTGCTGCAGCCGGGCGTACGCCCCGGTTTCCCTGGAGACGAAGAACATGCCGACGCCCAACTCACCCTTTTCCAGCGGCACACTGCAGCCCAGTTGCGCCAGCTCCCGCAGGAAAAACTCGTGGGGGATCTGGGTCATGATGCCGGCCCCGTCGCCGGTGGTCCCGTCGGCCCCGATGCCGCCCCGGTGGTTGAGCCGCCGCAACGCCTCGATGGCCATGGGGAGCACTTTGGCCGTCTCGGCGCCCGCCCCGCCGCGGGTGGTGGCGATGAACCCGACGCCGCACGCGTCCCGCTCGGCCTGGGACCGGTCATACAGTAGCTGCGTTCGTCGCGCTGCCTGGGCAATAGATCCGTGGGACATAGAACCGCCCCTCCCACTGGCGGCCCGCCGCCGAGGAGTCCCCTTCTCCCAGGGGCCGGTGCGATGGGCATCGTGCTCGCGCCCAGCTATGGGCCGCCGGTTTCCCCTACAAGGTGTTGTGGGAGAATTCTAGAAGGTGGTGTTCGAGAGCGCAATAAAATGGTTGAATGTATCTCGTATACTTCGCAAATTCCCCCTTGCGGTCAGCCCACGGACCGAAATAATATGAACCATAAAATTCCTGGACCCCCACAGATCCGGCCGGCTGTGGAGCGGCCCAGCGGTGCGCTGG
>PKQR01000125.1 GCA_017578085.1 Bacillota bacterium | reverse complement strand
AAAACCACTGCTCGAGGTCCCGCACCGTCACCGGCGTATCGCAGCGCTCGCAGCAGCCGTCGACCACCTGCTCGTTGGCCAGCACCGTCTGGCACTTGGGACACCAGTTGACCGGCGCCCGCTTCTTCTCCACCAGCCCGGCCTTGTAAAACTGCAAGAAGAGCCACTGGGTCCAGCGGTAGTAGTCGGGGTGGCACGAAGCAACCTCGCGGCTCCAATCGTAGCTGATGCCCAGCCGCTTCAGCTGCTTGCGCATGTAGTCGATGTTGTCCCACGTCCACGCGCTCGGGTGGATGTTGTGCTGGATGGCCGCGTTTTCCGCCGGCAAGCCAAACGCGTCCCAGCCCATCGGGTGCAGCACGTTGAAACCGCGCATGCGCTTATAACGCGCCACCACGTCGCCGATGGTGTAATTACGCACGTGGCCCATGTGCAGCTTCCCCGAGGGGTATGGAAACATCTCAAGCACGTAGTACTTGGGCTTGGACGGATCCTCGTACACCCGGTACAGCTGCAGTTCATCCCAAACCCGCTGCCATTTCCGCTCCACTGCCTCGAAATCGTAGGTGGTGGGCCTCATGGTCGCCGTGCGTTCCATCTTCATGCACCTCGCTACAAAAAAGCGCCTTCCGTCCCCTTAGAGACGAAAGGCACAAACCTTCCGCGGTACCACTCTAATTGGCCGCTGGTGCGGCCCCCTCTGCGGCCCCGGTCTCCCGGTGCCATTCCGCGGTAACGGGCGGAACCCGGTCCCGTCTACTGGCCCCGGCCTCTCGCCTCACCGTCCGGTGCGGCTTAGCGAGCCACCCTATGCGGCCCCGTCGGCTGCCGAGACGTTCGGGGAACGACTCCGGGGCGAGTTTCGGTCGCGCTCAGGTGCCATCTCGCACCAGCCGATGGCTCTCTGCAAACCGAGCCGCGGCCTATTACTCCCCATCATCGCCTTTCATAATTTTACCCATAGTGCGTGGATGGTGCCTATGATCCTAGCACACGCCTCCGCCGCTGTCAACGGCCGCCCCTGCGGCCTTTAGCGGATGGAGAGCACCAGGTACCAGCCGGCCCAGACCACCAGCGCTACGCTGAGGCCGACCAGCCATGGCGGTACCGGCGCCTCGCCCGTCTCAGGCAGGACCGGCGTCTCCTCCTCGACCCGTTCCTCCAGCTCCATCCCGCGTCACCCCCAACCCGCGCGCCGCGGCCGGCTCCCAGCGGCGCGGAAAGCGCATCAGAAGAACTCAGTCAGATAATGGTAGTACAGCCCGTCGGCGCCCCAGACGGACCAGCCGTTCAAGGGCAAAAGCACCGTGGCCAGCAGGACAAACCCGAGCATCACCAGGGCGCCAAAGACGATGGTCGCCACCGAAGGCCGCTGCACACATGTTCACCTCGCGTATCACCTTGCGGCCAAGCCGGCGTGGGAAACCCGGCAACCGGGCCGCTGTCAGGCCGCTGTCAGCGGGAAACTCCCTTGGGCAATTCCACCGCGATCTTCGAATCCCTTCTCGCCTTGGTGTCGTGCAGTCCAGGGGTAAGTAGTTCCTGGTACGCCCCGACGAGGCGCAGGGCCATCTCGCGGCTGCTCAAGCTTTCCGCCCGCTGCCGGGCCCGGGCGGCGAAGAGCTGGCGCTTGGCCGGATCCTCCAGCAGCGACAGCACTGCCTGTGCGAATTCCGTTGGGTCCTCGCGCCGCAACAGCCCCTGCACCCCGTTTTGCACCATGTCGTGGGTACCCGGGGCATCCACGCCGACCACAGGCAACCCAGCCGCCATGGCCTCCAAGGTGGCCAGCCCTTGGGTTTCCGTGGTGGAAGCGATCACAAACAAATCGGCGCCGTGCAGCGCCTGGACGACTTGCTCCCGCGAGTAGGTGCCGGTGAAATGGACCCACTGCCCAATCCCCATCTCCCGGGCCAGCCGTTCAAGTCGCGGCCGGTCCGGGCCGTCGCCCACCAGCACCAGGTGGACGTTGTCCATGGTTGCCCGGACGTGCTGCAGCGCCTCCAGCAGAAACCCCACGTTCTTTTCCCGCGCCAGGCGGCCGACGAAGATGAGCACCGGTGCGTCCGGGCCGATGTTGAGCTGCTCCCGCAGCCACCGGCGGTCGCCTTGCCGGTAGTCGTCCACCGGGATACCTGTGGGGATGACCTGGACCGGTTTGCCCTCAAGGCCGTAAGTTTCCACGATGAAGTCGCCGATCTGGGGCGTAGGCGCGATCACCAGGTCGCACCGCTTGCAGTATGTGCCCACGTAGCGGAGGATCAACTGGCGCAGCACGGTCCGCACGCCCGGCACGTAGTGCACGTACTCGTGGTACATGGTGTGATGGGTGAACACGAGCGGGATCCGCCGCCGCCGGGCCAGCACCGCCGCCATGACGCCCATCATAAACGGCGTGTGGGTGTGGATGATGTCGATACCGAGCTCAGCCAGGAGCGCCTCGGCCTGCATCGAGATGGGAACCGGCACCGTAAATCCGCGGTACGTGGGTAAGGGGATGGACCAGAAGCGAAACACCCGCAGAGCAGGCGGGCGCTCGGGCCTGGCGGCCGGGCCCGACGCCTGATGGTAGTAGCGGGGTCCGAAGATGTACACCTCATGGCCCAACTCGAGGAGCTCCGCGCCGAAGGTATCGATGGACCGCACGACCCCGCTGACGTAAGGCTGATAGCTGTCGGTAAATACGGCGATCTTCACCGGCAAAGGGCGCCTCCCTCGTGTTACCCGAATCCATTGTACCAGAAGGCGCCGGTTGTGAAACCCCACTCCCGGTGGTATAATGATTGTGCTGGCGGATCCGAGCGGTCCGCCAGCGCCCGGGCGCAGCAGGTGTGACGGATGGCCGCTGGCGGCTTATAACAGCCGCTAGAGGAAAGTCCAGACTCGGCTGCCGGCACTGCCGGCAGAAAGTTGGTGCCTGCCGCAAGGCAGGGCGGCGCGAGCCGACGGATGCGAAACCGGCCCTCGTGGTCGGGATTAGCTATAAAAGGGCCATAGAGACGAGTCGCCCCGGCGACGGGGCGGGTGGAACGTGGTAACCCCCACCACCGAGCAACCCCAAATAGGCCCCGCAAGGGGCGGGTAGGGGGCAGCCTCCCTCAGGGAGGCCGTCCGGTGCAACGCCGGGCGAGATAGATGGCCATCGGAAACAGAATCTGGCTTACGGTCACACCTGCTTACGCGCACGCTTCCGCTGGCACGCTTCCGCAGGGGCCGACGGCCCCTGCGGAAGCGTGAGTTTTTTGTTTCTTCTCCTCCTACTCCCCGGGTTTTTGCTACTACTCCCCCGGCGCCAGGTAAAGGACGTACCGAGGCACGCCCTCCGGGCGGTAGGCGTGCTGCGGCACGGCTGTCGCGGCCGCGGTCAGCGCCGTGCGGGCGATTTCCCGGGACAGCCCCATCACCGGCGCCAGTTCATCAAGCTCGTCACGGGAAACGAACCGGGCATCCAGCAGTTCCCGGCGGTCGATGGCCAGCTCGCCGCCGACGAATTCCAGCAGGAATATAACAACGAGGTCGCCAGCTCGCTCGCGGATTCCCAACAGTCCCCGGACCCGGCCCACCAGCCCGGTTTCCTCCCGGAGTTCCCGCTCCACCGCCTCCGCCAGCGTCTCCCCGGGTTTGACGTAGCCCCCAGGGACGAACCAGCAGCCGGCCCCCTTGCCGTAGCGGTTGTTGTAGGCCTGCTGGACCATGAGGACGCGTCCCTCCCGGACCAGCGCGCCGCACACCCCGACAGACACCGCTTCCGCCCCCTGACCATGGCGCATAGCCTGCCCGCCGGCGGGGAAGCTAACCGGTGCAGCGGTGAGAAATGAACCGCCGTTACTGCACCTGCGGACGCATTCGTAGGCCAGCGTCCACCGGCGGGCAGGCACCGTTGCTTTTTTTGCTGCCCTTTTAGGCGCCGAATTTCTTCAGCCGCTGGGCGTGGGCCAGGACGAGCCCCATCAGGTCCCGCGATCGCAGCTGGCCCAAGGTGCCCCGGGCGCAGGCGGTTTCGCCGAAGCCGTCCACCCACGGGTTGGCCCGGGCCGCGCGGGCGGCCAACAGCACCGGCACCGGGTGCCAGCTGTGGCTCCGCAGGGCAGCCGGCGTCGAGTGGTCCCCCGTCACCACCAGGACATCGGGATTGAGGGCCAGGATCTCCGGCAGTAGCGCGTCGACCGCCTCAATCTCCCGTACCTTCCGGTCGAAGTCCCCGTCCTCGCCGGCCGCGTCAGTGCCCTTGACGTGGATGAAGAAGAAGTCGAAGTCGTTCCACGCTCGCTTCAGCGCGGCCACCTGATCGGCGAAGCTCTCGCCCGCCGGCAGCTCCGTCATGCCGACAAGCTTGGCAAGACCCCGGTACATGGGGTAAATGGCCAGCACCGCGGCCTGCAGCTGGTACAGCTCGGCGAAACTGGGGATCGCCGGCAGCCGGCCGAAGCCCCGCACGAGGATGGTGTTGGCCCGCGGTTCGCCGGCCAGGACGCGGTTGGCCTCGGCGATGAAGCGGTTCACCAGCTCAGCGGTGACCTCCGCCTCGGGTGCCAGGGCCCTGGCCGGCAGCGGCGGCCGGCCCGTCACCTGCGGGTCGGTGTCGCTCACATGCTCGGACAATCCTTGGCCGCGCAGGATGGCAACGGCCCGGTACTGCATCTCGGGCTCGATGACGATTTCCACCCCCGGCAGGCGGATCTCCCGCAGCTTCTGGCAGAGCCGGGCCGCCTCCTCCGTGGGAATGCGGCCGGCGCGCCGGTCGGTGATGACACCGTTTTCCATGGTGGCGAAGTTGATCCGAAACGCAACGTCCTCGGGCTTGATGTCAAGCCCGACGCCGACGGCAGACAGCACGCCCCGGCCGATCCGGTACTTGACCGCGTCGTACCCAAACAAGGCCAGGTGCGCCGGCGCGCTGCCCGGGGTCACCCCCGGCGCGATCGGCGTCAGCAAGCCCAAAGACCCCCGCCGGGCCAGGGCGTCCAAGTTGGGCGTGCGGGCCGTCTCCAGCTCCGTCAAACCGGTTTCGGGATGGGGCAGACCGCCTAGGCCGTCCATGACCAGCAGCACGATCTTCGTGTCCGCGCCCACGGCTAGCTCTTTGAGAAGATCGATGGTCTCCATGGGAACTCATCCCCCTTTTGGGGTATCATTTCTCCGGCGTCGATGGGAACGCCTGCGGGCCTCTAGACGCTTGCGACCGTTGCAAAGGACAGTTCTCCGCCTTTGGCGAAATTTTTTTGGTTGGGTTGTCTTGACGAGGAGGACTGGGGATTGCTGCGCTGCCTCTACGTGGTGGCCGAGGCGCAATTGGTGCACACGTTGCGCCGTGCTGCGGCCCTGCTGGACACCGCGGGCTTCGGTTTGTCCGTGGCCCTTGAAGGGTATACCGTTGAAGAGCTCACCCACCTGGACAAGGCCACGCTGGAGCGGCAGCTGGCCGCTGCCGACGTTTTCATTGGCTCCATGCTCAACAGCGAGCGGGAGGTGGCCATGCTGGCGGAGCTGCTGGCCCAGCGGCGGCCGCCGGTGACCGTCGTGTTCACCTCCCAGCCCGAGCTGATGCTGCTCTCACGCTTGGGGGCCTTTGACGCCCAGGCGTGGGTGCGGGATCCCGGCCGCCTGCACAGCCTGGCGCAGCGCTTGCGCGCAGCCGGTGCGCCGGCGCCCCCTTCCCCTGCGGGTCTCCTGGCCGCGCTGCCGCGCCTTGTGTCCCGGTTTGGTCCCGATGTGCTGGGGGAGGCTTGGGCGTACGGCCAGGCCGGGGCGTACTGGCTCAACGCGGCGCCGGAAAATTGGCGCCGGCTGCTCTTGCACTTGGCCAACCACCACCCGGCGTACGCGGGGCGTTTCCAGCCCGAACCGCCCGTTATTTTCCCCGAAGTGGCCCTGTGGCATCCCCGGGCCGAGCAGTTTTTTCCCACTTACGAGGCGTACCGGTCGTGGTATGAGCAGTACCGTGGAAGCAAGACGGGCGAGCGCCCGGCGGTGGGCGTCGTCGTTTTCCGGCAATACGTCACCGGCGGCGCCTGGCGGCACTACGAAGCTGTGATCGCGGCGCTGGAAGCGGAGGGCCTGGACGTGGTGGCGGGCTTTGGGGGCCTGGACAACCGCCGCCTCATCGACGCCCATTTCCGCCCGGCCGGCATCGAGCTGCTGCTCAACCTGACGGGCTTCAACCTTATCGGGTCCATGGGCCGGCCGCAGCCGGACCAAGCGGTCGAGCTCCTCAAGGAGCTGGATATCCCGTACCTTGTTCCCTTCCCGCTCCTGTTCCAGACCCGGGCCCAGTGGGAAGCGGACCCCGTGGGGCTGGCGCCCATGCAGACCGCGTTGCAAGTGGTGCTGCCGGAGCTGGAGGGCGCCACGGAGCCGCGGGTGTTTGCCGCCAAGGGCGATGACGGCGACTTTATTCCGGACCCCGAGCGCGTCCAGGCCCTCGCGCGCCGGGTGCGGCGCTGGGTCGATCTGAGGCGCAAATCCCCAGCCGAGCGGCGGGTGGCGATTACGATTTTCAGCTTCCCGCCCGACAAGGGCAGCGTCGGGAGCGCCGCCTACCTGGACGTCTTCCGCTCCCTTTACAACCTCCTTGCGGCCATGGCACAGGAGGGGTACCGCGTCACGGTGCCGCCGGACCCCGAAAGCCTGATGCGCCTTGTGCTCGGGGCCGACGAGGCGCTGCCCGGGGCCCCGACCATTGCGGTGGCGGACCGGCTGCCGGTGGACGAGTACCGGC
>PKQR01000124.1 GCA_017578085.1 Bacillota bacterium | reverse complement strand
TGTACAGCGGGTTGACCATCACCACCACCGCGCCCAGCCACAGCACCGCGTAGTAGGCGATGACGCACTGGGGGCAGTTGGGCAGCATGATGGCCACCCGGTCGCCCTTGCGCACGCCCATGCCCGCGAGGGCCCCCGCGACCCGCTGCACTTGGTCGAGCAGGTCGCGGTAGGTGGTCGGCTTGCCGAAAAACAGCATCGCCGGCCGGTTGGGATGGGCCGCGGCGGAGCGGATAAGGGGCTGCACCAGGGACTCTTCCGGGTACGTCAGGGTTGCCGGCACTCCCGGCGGGTAGTAGCGGATCCAGGGGCGCTGCTCCAATGACACGACGCTATCACCTCAGCAACTAGGCTCAGGCACTGCCGGACTCGGCAATGCCAGGCTGGAACCGCCTGCGTCAGCGTCCCCCCAGGGAGCCGGCGGCCGTTTCGGCCGCAGCGCCCGCGGCCTGCGGCTCCGCCGTCTCGTCGTACAGCTGGGCCACGATGTCGGCGAACTTTTCCATGACGGCCTTGCGCTTGACTTTCAGCGTCGGCGTGACCTCGCCGTCTTCCTGGTAGAGCCGTTTGGGCAGGATCGCGAACTTCTTGACCCGCTCAGGGCTGGACAAGGTGCGGTTGACCGCGTCGACTTCCTTCTGGATAAGCTCATACACGGCCGGGTTCTGCGACAAGTCCGTGTAGGTCGTGTAAGGGATCTTGTTGTCCTGGGCCCACTTGCTCACGTTTTCCTCGTCGATGACGATGAGCGCCGTGATGTAGCGGCGGCCATCGCCGATGACGACGGCGTCGTTGATGTACGGGCTGAACTTGAGCTTGTTCTCAATGTACTGGGGAGCGATGTTCTTGCCGCCCGCGGTGATGAAGAGGTCCTTCTTGCGGTCGGTGATGCGCAGGAACCCTTCTTCGTCGATCTCGCCCACGTCCCCGGAGTGCAGCCAACCGTCCACCAGGGTGTTGCGGGTGGTTTCCTCGTCCTTGAAGTAGCCGGGAAACACGTTGGGGCCCTTGACCAGGATTTCCCCGTCCTCGGCGATGCGCACCTCTACCCCGGGCAGCGGCCGGCCGACGGTGCCCAGCTTGATGCGGTCGTAGTGGTGGATGGTAGTCGGCCCCGAACCTTCCGTTTGCCCGTAAACTTCCCGGATGGGCACCCCGAGGCTGTGGAAGTACAGAAGCACGTCGGGGCTGATGGGCGCCGCACCCGACAGGACAAACCGCGCCCGGTCCAGGCCGAGGCGGCGGGTGAGGGGGTGGAGCACCGTCACCCGGGCCAGCCAATAGAGGATATTCAAGCCCAGCGGCACGCGCCCATCGTACAGGCGGGCCCGGGCGTGGCG
Source organism: Bacillota bacterium (assembly GCA_017578085.1). GTDB lineage: Bacteria > Bacillota > Limnochordia > Limnochordales > ZCTH02-B6 > ZCTH02-B6. Next base: position 5,417 of record PKQR01000124.1, on the reverse strand, counting down.
CTGGCCGATGCCGATGGCCAGGCGGTAAGCCCACCGCTTGAACCAGTCGGCGTCCTGGATGCGCAACTCAACGCCGGAGTGGAGCTTCTCCCAGATGCGGGGCACGGCGAAGATGAGCGTCGGCGAGATTTCCCGCATGTTCTCCAGCACCGTGTCGGTGTTTTCGCAGAAATTGACGGTAAAGCCCCAATAGATGGGCAGGTACACCGACACCATACGTTGCGCGATGTGGGAAAGGGGGAGGAAGGACAGCGTCTCCTCGTTGTCGGCGATGGGGTTAGCCTTTCCCAAGGCGTCCGCCGTCCACAGGAGGTTTCTGTGGGTGAGCATCGCTCCTTTGGGCGGCCCCGTGGTGCCGGAGGTGTAAATCAGCAAGGCCACGTCGTCGGGCTTGCCCATCTGGAGGCGCGCGTCGAGGGCGCCGGGATTCTCGGCCGCGTAGGCCTCGCCCAAGCGCTCCAGCTCCTCCAGGGTCATCACCCGTTCGTCCTTGAAATCCCGCAGGCCCTCGGTGTCGATGAGGATGACCTTCTCAAGGTGGGGCAACTGGTCCCGGATTTCCAGGTACTTGTCTAGCTGTTCCTCATTTTCCACAAACCAGAAGCGGGATTCGGAGTGGGAGAGGATGTAGGCGCACTGCTCCGGGCTGTTGGTGGCGTAAATGGCCGCCGTCACACCACCCGCGGCTTGGATGCCGATATCGGCGAACAGCCATTCCGGCCGGTTTTCGCCGATGAGCCCAACGCGGTCGCCGTATTGGAGCCCCAGGGCCAGCAATCCGTTGGCGATCAGGCGCACGCGGCGCGCGTATTCGCCCCACGTGATGGGCTGCCACAAGCCGTACACCTTGTGGCGCATCGCCACCCGGTCCCGCCGGCGTTCGACTTCTTCGAAAAAAAGGCGGGGCCCCGTGGTTTCCCAGCGCGGCGCGGGCTGCACGTGGGCAACACCTCTCCCAGCGGCCGTGGAGAGACCTTTCAGACTTCAAGAGATTCACGGCCAACTGTTATAAGCTATAGTTCGTGCCGTCGGTTGACAATCCTTTCGACTTCTCATAAACTGAACGCGCACCTACCAATCGGTCGGTAGACGAGCACGACGATGGGCAGACCCGCGGAGCGCCGCCGGGGGTGGCCTGACGATGCGCCGGCCTGGCCGGTACGAAGAGCTCTTGGAAACCGCGTTGCGCCTGTTCCGCGAGAAGGGCTACCGAGCGACGTCCATGCAGGACATCGCCGACGCGATGGGCCTGCGGAAAGCCAGCCTTTACCACTACGTCAAATCCAAGCAAGACCTGCTGGTCCCCGCCTACCAGTACACCATCGCGAACCACGCCCGCCGCCTGGAGGAGATCGCCTCAAGCGCCGGCAGCGCCCGGGAAAAGCTCGAAAGGGCCATCGCTACGCACCTGCAGGCGATCATCGACCACGCGGACATGTTCGCGCTCTACCTGCGGGAAGTGGAGTCCTTGCCGGAGCACCTGCGCCAGGCGGTGCGGGCCGCCAACCGGGCCTACCGGGTCCGCTTCGAAGCCATCGTGCGCCAGGGGGTAGAAACCGGCGAGTTCAAGGCGCTGGACCCGGCCGTCGCGGCCTTGCTCATCCTTGGAGCCTGCAACTGGCTTCCCCAGTGGTACACGCCCGGCGGCCGCATGTCGCCGCAGGAGATAACCGACCTATTTCTCGAACTATTGTTAACGGGGCTGCTCAACGAAGGAGGACGGATGGATGCATATCGCAGTCTGCATCAAGCAGATCTTGGACCCCGAGATCTCCCCGCGGGCGTTCAAGATCGACCCGGCGCGCAAGGTCGCGGATCCGGGCACGGCGTCGCTGGTGATCGGCCCGTTTGACCTCAACGCCCTGGAGGTGGCCATCCAGCTCAAGGAGCGCCACGGGGGGCAGGTGACAGCGCTCACCCTGGGTTCCGAGAAGGCTAAGGAAGCCTTGCGGCGCGCCCTGGCGATGGGTGCCGACGCGGCCGTGCTGATCGATGAGGCACAGGTGGCGGCCAAGGAGCCCTCGGTGACGGCGCGGGTGCTGGCCGCGGCCATCCGGAAGTTGGGTGGTGTCGACCTGGTGCTGTGCGGCCGCCAGTCGGGCGAGTGGGACTTTGGCCAGGTGGGCGCTTTGCTGGCCGAGGAGCTCGGGATGCCCTTCGTTCCCTTTGTGCCGCGGCTTGACGTGGTCGGCAACGGGCTGCGGCTTGAGCGCGAGACCGACGGCGGCATCGCGGTGGTCGAGGCACCGCGGCCGTGCGTAGCCAGCATCACCAACGCCACCGACAACCAGCCGCGGCTGCCCAAGGTCAAGGACATCATGATGGCCAACCGCAAGCCCATCACGGTCTGGGGGCCAGCGGATCTGGGCCTCGGCGCGGCCGACGTGGGCGAAGCAGCCAATCGGCTCGAGGTGCTCGACCTGTTCATCCCGGAAGTCAAGTCCGAGTGCGAGTTCATTGACGGCGAGGACGGGGCCGAGAAGGGCGCGAACCTGGCCCGCAAGCTGTTGGAGCGGAAGGTGATCTGAGGATGAACATCGTGGTCATTGGCTGGGGACGCGATGGGGATGCGCCCTCGGCGGCCGTAAGGGAGCTCTTGGGCGGCGCCCGGCGGCTGGCCGAGAAAAGCGGGGGCCAGGTCGTCGCCGGCGCCCTGGGCGCGGCGGCGCAGGCCGCGCAGGGGATGGTGGCGTACGGGGCGGACCAAGTGTTGACGGTGGATCACCCGGCGCTGGCCGAAGCCGATGCCGAGGCCTACGCGGCCGCGGCCGAGGCGGTGTGCGGCCGGACGGGCGAGGCCCTCGTGCTTGTGCCCGGCGACAGGCTCGGCTGGGAAGTGGCCCCGCGGCTGGCCCACCGTCTCAAGGCCGGCCTAGTTACCGACTGCGTCTCCGTGGACTGGGACGGCAGCCGGTTTGTTATGACGAAACCGGTGTACGGCGGCAAGGCCATGGCGAAGCTGGTGGCCCGCACCGCGATGCAGGTGGCCTTGGTGCGGACGCGGGCGATGGAGGCCCTCGCCCCCCAGCCGGGACGCGCTGGCCGGGTGGAGGCCTTGAGTGTGGACCTGGCCCCGGGCCGCGTAAAGGTGATTGAGCGGAAAAAGGAAGAGACCCAAGGCCAGGTGCGCCTGGAGGACGCGCGCGTAGTCGTCTCCGGCGGGCGGGGCCTCGGCGGCCCGGAGCCCTTCAAGATGCTCGAGGAGATCGCGCGGCTCCTGGGCGGCGCGGTGGGGGCGTCTTTGGCCGCGGTGGACGCGGGCTGGATCTCGCCGCAGCACCAGGTAGGCCAGACGGGTAAGTCGGTGGCGCCCGACCTGTACATCGCCGTGGGCATCTCCGGCGCCAGCCAGCACGTGGCGGGGATGTCGGGCTCCAAGACCATCGTGGCCATCAACAAGGACCCCGAGGCGCCCATCTTCCGGGTGGCGCACATCGGCGTCGTCGGGGACTACAAGGAAGTGCTGCCGGCGTTCCTCGCAGAGCTGCGGAAGATCAAGGGCGCCTAAGCGCTCGCCTCTGCGGGCGCCGGTGCGCCGTTGGCCAGCGTGCCGCCCGGGCCTGACCGGTGGGCCCGGGCGGCACGAGCATGCCGGGTGCGGATGCCCCCCGGGGGAGAGGAGCGAACCATGCACGAGACACCCACCCGCGAGATATTCTGGAACATCCGCCACATTTGGATGACCTATCTGCTGTTGGCCCCGATGGCGGCCGCCTTTGCTTTGGGCGTCTGGAACCACGTGCGGCGCTGGCGCACCGGAAAGCCCATCGAGCGCACCGACAACTGGCGGGAACGACTGCGGGGCTTCTTCGCCGACGCCGTCGGCCAGGAGCAGCTGCGCCGTGGAGACCCGCAGGCCGGCCTGTTTCACATCCTGATATCCTGGGGCTTCGTCATCCTCTTCATAGGCACGACGGTCGTCTTCATCCAAGCCGACTTGAAGATCCCCATCATGCACGGCTGGTTCTACCTCATTTTCCAGTCGCTGATCTTGGACATCTTCGGCCTGGGCGCCATCATCGGTTTGATCATCGCGCTGTACCGCCGCTACGTGGTTAAGATGCCCCGGCTCACCCACGGGCTGTGGCAGGACGGGTTTCTGCTCGCGTCCCTGCTGACCATCCTGGTGACCGGTTTCCTGGTGGAGGGCCTGCGCATCGTGGCCACCAACGACCCGTGGGGGCCGTGGAGCCCCGTCGGGTTGGCCACCGGCCGTGCCTTGGTCGCGCTGGGGATCCGTGAGTACGGGACGCAGCTGGCGGTCCACCGGTTCCTCTGGTGGTTCCACCTGCTGGTGTCGTACGTGTTCATCGGCTACATCCCCTTCAGCAAGATGATGCACCTCTTCACCTCCCCGGCCAGCATCTTTACACGGAACCTGAAGCCGAAGGGGCGCCTGGAGCCGCTGGACATGGAAAACACCGAGGTGCTGGGCGTCAAGACCTTGCGGGATTTTGATTGGAAAGACCTGCTGGACCTCGACGCCTGCACCGAGTGCGGCCGCTGCCAGGCCGTGTGCCCGGCGTATGCCGTGGGCAAGCCGCTGAACCCAAAGATGTTGATCCTCGACATGCGGCGGCAGATGACCGAAGAGATCGGGGGCGCACCGTGGGCCAAGCGGGAGCTGGAGCCGCGGCCCATCGTCGGCACATCCATCGATCCCGAAACCTTGTGGGCCTGCACCACGTGCCACGCGTGCGTCACCGCATGCCCCGTCGAGATCGAGCACGTGGCCAAGATTGTGGACCTGCGCCGCTTCCAGGTCATGGAGGAGTCGGAGTTCCCGGAAACCGCCCAAGCCGCGATCCAGGGCATCGAGGACCGGGGGCATCCGTTCCGGGGGGCGCAGGCGTCGCGGCGCGACTGGTACGCAGACTTGCCCTACGTCCGGGAACTGGCCGAGGTCGGCCAGGCAGAGTACTTGTTCTGGGTCGGCTGCGCGGTGGCGTTCAACGAGCGGGCACAAAAGATCGCACGGTCGATGGCCAAGATCATGCACGCCGCGGGCCTCGATTTCGCCGTGCTGGGCGAAGAGGAAACGTGCACGGGAGACCCGGCGCGGCGCATCGGCAACGAGTACTTGTATGAGATGATGGCCCGCCAGAACATCGAGACCTTCAACAACTACGGCGTGAAGAAGATCGTCACCACGTGCCCCCACTGCTTCAACACCATCAAGAACGAGTACCCGGACTTCGGCGGCCACTACGAGGTGATCCACCACAGCCAGCTCATCCGGGATCTGATCCAGCAGGGCCGGCTGCCCCTTGAACCCGCGCGGGTGAAGGAACTGGAGAAGGTCACCTACCACGATCCGTGCTACCTGGGCCGCTACAATGACGAGTACGACGCCCCCCGCGCCGTGGTGGACGCGCTGGGGCTTGAGCGCGTGGAGATGGCCCGCTCGCGGCAGAAGG
>PKQR01000123.1 GCA_017578085.1 Bacillota bacterium | reverse complement strand
GAACCGGAAGCGGCCGGCGCCGCTGAGGCGGCTGGGCTCATCGAACTGGCGGTGACAGATGTGCCGGCGCGCCGGACGGACGTCGACGAAGACCTGGAACCCGCAGGTACGGTCGACGTGGACGAGCCTGCTGGAGTGGCGGCCGAGGCGGGCGGCCCCGAGGCCGGGACGACGGACCTCGAGGCCGACTCGCCGGGCGCCGGTGCGCCCGGCCAGCAGCGGCCGCGCCCCAGGGGCCGCCGCCGGGGGCGCCGTCGCCGCCACCATCGCCGTCGGCCCCAGACGGGGGAGGCCAGGGGCTGAGTGGCTGCCGGGCCCGGCCAGCTGTACATCTGCGGCACACCCATCGGGAACCTGGAGGACATCACCCTCAGGGCCCTGCGCGTCCTGCGGGAGGTGTCCCTCATCGCCGCGGAGGACACCCGCCACACCCGCAAGCTCCTGGCGCACTTCGGCATCAGCACGCCGGTTGTCAGCCTGCACGAGCACAACGAGGCCCAGCGGACACCGCAAATCCTCGAGCGGCTCATGAAGGGCGAGTCGGTGGCCCTCGTGTCCGACGCCGGCATGCCCCTCATCCAGGATCCCGGGCAAGGTCTCGTGCGGGCGGCCGCGGCAGCGGGCATCCCGATCACGGTCATCCCCGGGCCGACTGCCCTGGTCGCAGCGCTGGCGGGCTCTGGGCTGCCCACCGACCGGTTTGCCTTTGAAGGCTTCCTGCCGCGGGAGGCGCGCCGCCGCCGGGCGCACCTGGAGGCCCTCAAGGATGACCCGCGGACGCTTGTCTTTTACGAGGCGCCCCACCGGCTGCAGGCCGCCCTCGCGGACATGTTGGCGGTGTTGGGGGATCGCCCGGCCTGCATCGCGCGCGAGCTGACCAAGGTCCATGAAGAATGGCAGCGGGACAGCTTGAGCGGGCTCGTCCGGCAGTGGGCCGGGCGCACGCCGCAGGGGGAGTTTGTTATCGTCGTGGCGGGCGCATCCCCGCACGAGGACGAACCCGCCGCCGTGACGGATGATGCGGTGATCCTCGAGCGCCTGCGGGCCCACATCCGTGCCGGAGCCGACAAAAAAGCCGCCGTGCGGGCCGTGGCCGCGGAACTCCGGCTCCCGCGGCGCACGGTCTACCAGGCGGCGCTCGCCCTCCCCGGGGAGGGTGCGGCCCCGGGAGCCGACGCTGCTCCCGGGAGCGGCACCCCCGAAAACTAAGCGGACGGATCCAGCGTCAGCTGCTGCATCTCCTTAAGGCAGTTGGTGCAGATGTTCTTTTCCCGGAAATGGCGGATGTTGCTGGCGTTTCCGCAGAAGATGCAGGCGGGCTGGTACTTCTTGAGGATGATCATTTCGCCGTCCACGTAGATCTCCAGAGCATCTTTCTGCTCGATTTGCAGGGTACGGCGCAGTTCGATGGGAATCACAACCCGCCCTAGCTCGTCAACTTTCCGTACAATCCCGGTGGACTTCAATACAGGCACCTCCCCGCCCCACTGGCAGGCATTGGCATTCAAGTAAAGAGTACTAAAATTTCCAGCATAAGTCAATGAAATCGGGGGGCGGGGCCAAGGCCCTCGCGGGCGCCTTTTGACTCCCGGCTACCGCTGCGTCTTCCGAGCTTCCTTGTAGCTTCCTGGCTCCGCTGAGGCTTTCCGGATGCGCTGGCTTTCCGGCTGCGCTGTGGCTTTCCAGCTCCGCGGTGGCTTTGCGGCTCCGCTGTGGCTTCCCGGCCTCTGCCGCCACACCCGGGGGAGCCTGGAGGCATGCCTAGCGCGCTACCAAGCGGTAGAGGACGGACGCGATGCCTGCCGCTACCAGCGGCCCAGCAGGGATCCCTTGCAGGAAGTGGACGCCGATGACGGATCCGACGATGAGCCCGACCAGGACCTCCGGATGAAGCCGCAGCATGGCCACGCCTTGGGCCGCCAGATACGCCGCGAGGGTGCCGACCGCGACGGCGATCAGCCCCGCGGGTTTAGTGAGACTGGACGCGGTCGCGGCCAGGCCCAGCCGGTCGGTGGCAAAGGGCAAGAGGAGCCCGAGGAGCAGGAAGATGATGCCGAGGTCCAACCCATGCTCCTCGAGAAACCGGAACGCGTGGCCCAAGCCGCTGGCCCGCAACAAGAGCAAGACTGCCGCCGACACCGACACGAGCTCGTTGCCGCCCAAAAGGCCCGCCGCCAGGATCAGCAGCAGGATGACGGTGCCCTCACCCACGCCCCGCCCGCCTCCCCGTGCATCTGTATGCCCGCGGCCAGACCGGGCTTTCCTGGACGTCCCGGTTCGAGTGTCCTCAGGTGACCGCAAATGGCCTTGAGACGGCCCTTGCGCGCGTGCCGGCAGTACTGTAAAATCTCAACTCCGCGGCTCTGGCACGGGACGGCGCCCAGCCGTGCGGGCTGCCACCGGATCATCCTGTGAGGACGACGCCGCGAAGAGCGACATGAACGCCTATCTCCTCTCCGCCGTGAAAGCCTTTCGCCGCCACCTGCAATACCGCGCTGCGCACATGGTCAACAACGCAGCCAGCGCCATCTTTGGGTTCATGTACATCGCCATCTGGCAAGCGGCCACGGGCGGCCACCCGGCGGCGGGCGCGTACGGCGGGGCAACCATGGCCCATTGGGTGGCTTTTAACCAGGTGATGTTGTGGGCCTGCGTGTTCCTGACGCGGGGGCTTGGCATCCCGGAGGCGGTGCGTACCGGCGCCATTGCCCTGGAGCTGCTGCGCCCGCTGGACTTTCACCTGTACGTCCTCAGCCGCGAGCTGGGCAGCGTCGGGTACAACCTCCTGTTCCGGGGCCTGCCGCTGGCCGTCGTCTTTGGGATCGTCGTCGGTGTGCATACGCCGTCCCGGGCTGCGACGTACCTTTGGCTTTTGTGCGCGGTCGCGCTGAGCATCTACATCGGCTTGTGCCTGCAGTACCTCATCGGGATCAGCGCGGTGTGGACCATGCAGATCCGCGCCGCCAACCACTTGTTTTTCACGCTCCACACTGCGTTTTCCGGGTTCCTGGTTCCCATCGACCTGTTGCCCCGGCCTTTTGACACGGTGGCACGCCTCTTGCCTTTCGCAGCGCTGCATTACGACCCGGCCCGCATCTACCTGGAGATGGCGGGGGCGGAGGCCCTGGCTTGGCCCGCGCTTTGGGCGGCGGTGCTGACCCTTGCGTGCCGGGGACTGACCATCGCCGCCCGCCGCAGGCTGGAGGTGCAGGGAGGGTGAGCGGTTTTATGAGCGGCTTGAGCCTTTACCTGCGCAGCGTCCAGGCGGCCATGCGGGCCAAGATGCAGTACAAGGGGGACTTCGTCACCGGGCTTCTGTTGTATGCGGTGCTGTCGGCCACGGACTTCCTCATGATCGCGGCCATCCTGACTCGGTTCCCGCGCCTGGGCGGCTGGGACGTCTACGAAGTCGGGCTGCTTTACGGCATGGCCAGCATCGCCACGGGGCTCTATCGAACTCTTGGGGCCGAATTGCACGCATTCGAGCGCTACCTGGTGCGGGGCGAGTTTGACGCGCTGCTCTTGCGCCCGCGGCCGACGCTGTTGACGCTGCTCGGGCGCAACGTGGAACCGGAGCGGCTTGGGAATGCCCTGCAAGGGGCGATCATCTTAAGTCTTTGCGCCCACCGGCTCATGGAAACCGGGGTGCTGGATGCACTGGAGGTCGCCTACGTGGCTGCGGCCAGCCTCTTTGGGACCCTGGTACCCTTCAGCCTCGCCCTGCTCACGGCCGCGGTCGGCTTTTGGGTGGTGCGCGTCGACGAGCTTCAAACGTTTGTCATGTACGCGCCCGTTTCGGCCAGCCATTACCCCCTCACCATCTATCCCGGTTGGCTGCGGGCGCTCTTGACGGGCGTGCTGCCGGTGGGGTTCATGAACTTCGTCCCGGTGCAGTACCTGCTGGGCAAGGGCGGCGGGCCGTGGGCCTTATGGCTGACACCGCTTGTCATCGCCGGGTTCGCCCTCCTGGCGTACGGTTTCTGGCGCTTGGGCGAGCGCCATTACCAAAGCACGGGTACGTAGCGGGGTCGTAGGTAGCGCGGTCGCAGATCGGTGCGGGCATAGGGAGGCGGCAGCGTTGAGCGCCATCGTTGAAGCCATCGAGTTGCGGAAGGTGTTCCGGGTTGCCAAGGATCGGCCGGGCGTACTGGGCGCGCTGCGGGGCCTTTTCTCCCGGGAGGGGCGGGAGATCCGGGCGGTGGACGGTATTTCCTTCAGCATCGGTAGGGGCGAGTTCGTCGGGTATCTCGGGCCCAACGGCGCCGGCAAATCGACGACCATCAAGATGCTGGCGGGCATCTTGCACCCCACGTCGGGGGAAGTGCGGGTGGACGGGCTGAGTCCCCAGCGCTCCCGGAAAGAGGTGGTCAGGCGGCTGGGAGTGGTCTTTGGCCAGCGGACGCAAGCCTGGTGGGATTTGCCCGTCCGGGACACGCTGGAGCTCTTGGCCGCGATGTACGGGGTGAAGCCGGCCGAGTACCGGGCCACCTTGAAGCGCTTTGACGAGCTGTTGGAGATCGGTGCGATCCTGGACGTGCCGGTGCGCAAGCTGTCGCTGGGCCAGCGCATGCGGGCCGACCTGGTCGCCGCGTGGCTGCACCGGCCGCCGGTCGTGTTTCTGGATGAGCCCACCATCGGCCTGGACGCGGTGGCCAAGCGCCGGATCCGGGAGTTTCTCAGGGAGGTCAACCGGCAGGAAGGGACGACCATCCTGCTGACCACCCACGACATGGACGACATCGAGGAATTGTGCTCCCGGGTGATGGTCATCAACCACGGGCGGCTCGTCTACGACGGCGACGTGGAGGGCATGCGTCGAGCGGTGGGAGCGCCGTCCCGCATGCGGGTCGAATTCGCGGCGCCCCCGCAGGGGCCGCTGGTGGGGCCGTGGACGGCGGCGGCGCAGGCAGGCCCGGCGGTGACGGTCGCCTTTGATAGGTCCCGTTGCACCGCGGCCGAGGTGATCGCGGCCTTGAGCCGGTACGGGCAGATACGGGACATCTACATGGAGGAGCCCGACATCGAGCAGGTGATTGAGCGGCTGTACGGGCAACCGGGGGCAGCCGCAGGCCCGCTGTCGGCCTTGAGCTCGGGTGGCCGTTGACAGCCCTGGCCGGCTCGGCTAGAATTGAAGGCAATTAAAGCGGTCAGGTGCGATGACAGGGAGGAGTAGGCGGAGGTCCGCCGACCCCAGAGAGCCGGGCTAGGTGGGAGCCGGCGTCGGAGGTTCCGCTGAAGATGGCCCTGGAGCAGCCCGCCCAACGCGGCGCGCCAGCGCCCGCTGCGCAGCGCACGCCGCCAGTAGGCGAGGCCGGGAGGCTGCCGGCAGGCAGCCGCGGCGCCCGTTACAGCGCCAGGGTATGGACCGGGTTGCACCGGGAGTACCTGCCGAGGGCGACGGCCGTGAGGCGTCGCCGAACCGGGGTGGTACCGCGAAAGGCCGCCTTTCGCCCCCGCAGGCCCATGGGGCCGCGGGGGCGTTATTTTTTGCCCGCTCGGGCCCTGGCGACGGCTTCGTCGGGGCGAGGCGGCAAGTCTTGGCGTGACAACCAATAGGGAGGGAACCGGCTTATGGCGCAGCGCACGTTCTACATCACGACGCCCATCTATTATCCCAACAACAAGCTGCACGTCGGGCACACCTATACGACGGTGGCCGCCGACGCGCTGGCGCGCTATCACCGCCTGCGGGGCGACGACACGTGGTTTCTGACGGGCACCGATGAGCACGGGCTCAACGTGGAGCGGGCGGCCCGCCAGGCGGGCAAGGAGCCGCTCGAGTACGTCGACGAGATCGTCGCGTGGATCAAGGAACTTTGGAAGACCCTCAACATCAGCTACGACGACTTCATCCGCACCACCGAGGAACGGCACAAGAAGCGGGTGCAGGACATCTTCCAGAAGCTGTACGACAAGGGCGACATCTACAAGGGCGTCTACCGGGGGCTCTACTGCACCAACTGCGAGGCGTACTACACGGAAACCGACCTGAAGGAAGGCAACCTCTGCCCGGTCCACGAGAAGCCCGTAGAGTGGGTCGAAGAGGAGAGCTACTTCTTCCGCCTGTCCAAGTACGGGCCGGCGCTGCTGGACCACATCCGCCGCAACCCGGGCTTCGTGCAGCCGGAGTCCCGCCGCAATGAAGTGGTGCGCTTCATCGAGCGGGGCCTGGAGGATTTGTCGGTTTCCCGCACGTCGTTTAAGTGGGGCATCCCGGTGCCGTTTGACCCCAAGCACGTCATCTATGTGTGGGTCGACGCCCTCTCCAACTACATCACCGCCCTGGGGTACCCCGACGGCGAGCGGTACAAGCGGTTTTGGCCGGCGGACGTGCACCTGATCGGCAAGGACATCCTGCGTTTCCACGCGATCATCTGGCCGGCCATCCTGATGGCTCTCGGCGAGCCTTTGCCCAAGTGCGTCTACGGCCACGGTTGGCTCCTGATCGACGGCGCCAAGATGAGCAAGTCCCGGGCGGGCGGCCAGGTCATCGACCCGACGCAGCTGGTGGCCAAGTACGGGGTCGACGCGGTGCGCTATTTCCTGCTGCGGGAGGTGCCCTTCGGCGCCGACGGCAACTACTCGGAGGAAGCCTTGGTGCGGCGCATCAACGCGGACCTGGCCAACGACCTGGGCAACCTGGTGTGGCGCACCGCGTCCATGATCGAGCGGTTCACGGGCGGTCGCATCCCGGAGCCTGACCCGGCGGAGGATGACGGGATCCTGCGGGAGACGGCGGAGCGGGTGTTCGCGGCCGTCGAAGA
>PKQR01000020.1 GCA_017578085.1 Bacillota bacterium | reverse complement strand
AGGCTCGTGCTCTCCGCGATGGCCCGGAAGTGCCGGTACAACCCTTCCTGGGGCGGCTTGTTGTAGTAGGGCACGACGGCCATGATGCCGTCCACGCCCAGCTTCTCCGCCTCCTTGGTCAGGTGGACGCTGTGCTCGGTGTTGTAGTCCCCGGTGCCGGCGATGACCGTCGCCCGGCCGCCGATCGCGTCCACCACGGCGCGGAACAGGTCCAGCTTCTCCTTGTCCGAAAGCGTCGGCGATTCGCCGGTGGTGCCGGCCACCACCACCCCGTCGTTGCCGATCTCCACCAGGTGCGCGGCCAGGCGGGCCGCCTGGTCCAGGTCCAGCGACCCGTCGGGCTTAAAAGGGGTTACCATCGCCGTCAGCACACTACCCAGCTTCATACACCCTCGCCTCCTGTCGCTGAGACACATCCGCCAAGCCAAACTCGTCGTGCAACGCCCGGACGGCCCGCGCCACATCGGCCTCGCTCACCAGGCAGGAGATATTGGCGTGGGAATCCGTCGTCTGGAGCACCCGCGCTGCGGCCCGGTGCATGGCCCGCAACACGCGGGCCATGACGCCGGGCACACCGTGCATGCCGGCCCCAACGACCGATACTTTGGCCAGGCCTTCGGTCACCTCAAACGGCACGCCCAGATTCCGGAGCACGTTTTCCGCCCGGCGCCGGTTGCCCTGGTCCACGATGAACGCCACCGCCTCCGGCGAGACGTAGATCATATCCGCGCTGACACCGGCCTTGCCCAGCTCGGCGAAAACCTCGCGTGCGGTTTCGTCCCCGTCCTGCTGGCCGCCGTTGGGGAGGCGGAATTGCACCCGGCCCGGCACGTGAGCGATGCCTGTCACAACCCGGTCTACCCCCCGGCCGAGCCCCTCGCCAAAGCCATCGCACACCAAAGTCCCCGGGCCGCTGCCTACGGTGGACCGGATGCGCAAGGGCACCCGCCCCTCCATCGCGATTTCCACGGCCCGCGGGTGCACCACCTTGGCGCCTAGGTGCGCCATCTCCACGATCTCCCGGTAGCTCAGGCGTTCCAACCGTACCGCATCGGGTACAAGGCGCGGATCGGCGGTGTACACACCTTCCACGTCCTTGAAGATCTCCACCGCCTCGGCCCGCAGGGCTACACCGAGGGCGGCGGCCGTCGTATCGCTGCCGCCGCGCCCCAACGTCGTCACCTGTCCGTCGACGGTGACGCCCTGGAAACCGGCCACCACCGCCACCCGGCCCTCCCGCAGGTGGCGAAGCAGCCGCTCCGTCTCAACCCGGAGGATGCGGGCGTTGCCGAAGTTGTCGTCGGTGATGATCCCGGCGTCCCGGCCCGTCAAAGCCACCGCCGGGCAGCCTTGGGCCCGCAGCGCGTGGGCCAACACGACACACGAGATCACTTCGCCGCAGGACAAAAGCAAGTCACGGTCCCGGGGGTCTGCCTCAGTGCCGTTGTCGAGCAGTTGCAGCAGCGTATCGGTGGCGTAAGGGTCACCGGCCCGGCCCATCGCGGAAACGACGGCCACCACGCGGCAACCGGCTTCCCGGGCCTCCAGGATGCGCTGCACCACCTGGCGGCGCAGCTCGGCCGTGACGACCGATGTGCCGCCAAATTTCTGCACGAGGATTCTCACGCCGCCACCTCCACGCGCACTGGCCCTGGATGCTCTACCCCAGGGCCCCCTCCGCCAGCAGGTACTCGGCGATCTGGATCGCGTTCAAGGCAGCGCCCTTGCGGATCTGGTCCCCTACCGCCCACAGGTTGAGGCCGTTCTCCACCGCCAAGTCGCGCCGGATGCGTCCGACAAACACCTCGTCCCGACCCGCGGCGTCGAGGGGCATAGGATAGCGCGCCTGCGCCGGGTCGTCGATGACGGCGACGCCAGGCGCCGCGGCCAACACTTCCCGGGCCTCCTCCACCGTCAGCGGCCGCTCGGTTTCGATGTAAATGCTCTCCGCGTGGCTGCGGAGCACCGGCACCCGCACTGTGGTCGCCGTGATGCCGATGGTGCTGTCCCCCAGGATCTTGTGGGTCTCCCGCACCATCTTCCATTCTTCGCGCGTATAACCCGCCTCGTCAAACACGTCCACCTGCGGGATGACGTTAAAGAGGATTTGATAGTGCCGCTCCTGCGCGGCCACAGGCAGCACCCGGGCCTCAAGTTCCTTGCCCGAGGCAAAATCCCGCACCTGCTGCAGAAGCTCTTCCATAGCCTTCATTCCCGCGCCCGACACGGCTTGGTACGTGGACACCACCACCCGCCGCAGCCGGGCCGCCTGGTGCAATGGATTCAGCGCCACCAGCATGATGATGGTCGAACAGTTGGGATTGGCAATGATGCCCTGGTGCTTCAGGGCTTCCTGCGCGTTGACCTCCGGGACGACCAGCGGGACGTCTGGCGCCATGCGAAATGCACTGGTGTTGTCGATGACGACGGCACCGGCCTTGACCGCCTCGGGGGCCAGCGCCTTGCTGACTGAGCCGCCGGCGCTGAAGAAGGCCACGTCGACGCCGCGGAAAGCATCGGCGTCGGCCGCCTGCACCTCGATCTCATCGCTGCCCACCCGTACCCGCCGGCCGGCGCTCCGCGGCGAGGCCAGCAGCCGCAGCTCGCCCACGGGGAAGCGGCGTTCCTGGAGAAGCTTGATCAGCTCTTCGCCGACGGCACCGGTTGCTCCGACGATAGCCACATTGAGCGCTTTCATGGTCACTCCCCCATTCATGGGGCCGCCCCCGCCGGCTAAAGCGAGCCTGCGGCCGCATGACGCGCCGACAGTGAATCATTCGGCGGCGGTTGGTATTGAAGCGGCAGCGGCGAAGGCTGCGTCAGCGCACCGGGCGTCGCCGGCGCTCGATGAGCAGCGGCTGCAGCTGCCGCCCCTCCAGGGCGGCCACAACAGTATCGGTGATCAAGTCAAAATCCGCTACGCACGACCAAGGCTTGACTTCCGGGTTGTCTTGGCCAAACGGGACAAAGTAAACATATTTGCGCATGAGCAAGACCGCCAGGTTCAAGGCGTTTCCGCTCAAAATGTCGTTGCTGGATACCGCGATCACGATCGGGCGTCCGTTGCGCAACGTGCCCTTGGCCGCCATGATGACCGGGCTGTCCGTGATGGCGTTGGCCAGCCGCGCCAGGGTGCTGCCCGTGCACGGCGCCACCACAAAGGCGTCGAAGGTCTTTTTCTGCCCGGTCGGTTCCGCGTCCACAATGGAGTCGATGGGCGTAAAGCCCGTCAGCTCCATCAGGCGCCTACGCAACTCTTCAGCAGTGCCGAAGCGGGTGTCGGTGGTGCGCACGGTTTCGGAAATGACCGGCACCACCGTTGCACCTTCCTCGCGCAGCCGGGCGATCTGCGGCAGCACCTCTTCATAGCTGCAATGGGACCCGGCGATGCCGAACCCGACCGTTTTCCCCGCAAGCCGCATGACGAGCTCCCCCCATGCTCAGCTGACGTCGTACATGGGAGGGGAGCCCAATGGACGCTCCAGCTCGGCCTGGATCAGCCCGGGCAGGTAGCGGGCCAAAATGCGCCCCGCCGTCACCGGGGCCACCTTACCGGGCAGCCCCAGGGCCAGCACGGCTTCCCGGCCCAGCTCCCTGGCGGCGGTGAAGTCCGTCCCCCCGGGGGCCGAGGCGATGTCCACGATGAGCACGTCGGCCCGGGTGCACGCCAGCACCCCCCGGTCCAACACCAGTGCCGGCACGGTGTTGAAGATGACGTCCTGCACGGCCACGGCCTCGACGAGCTTTGCCCACGGCCACGGCACCAGGCCCATCGCCTCAGCCCGTGCCAGGTCGGCCGGGCCGCGGGCGGCGACGCCTACCCTCGCCCCCATCGCGGCCAAAAGCCGCGCCAGGGCCGTGCCGCAGCGGCCAAATCCTACCACCAGCGCCGCCGCGCCGTGGATGGTGACGGGCAGCCGCTCGAGCGCAACCAGCACCGCCCCCTCCGCCGTGGGCACCGAGTTCGCGATGGCGATCTCCTCTACGGCGGCGAGCTCCACCACCCGCACCCGGTGCGCCCGAGCCGCCCGGGCCACTGCCGGCTGCACGGTACCGATGAAGAGCGGTACACCCGGGCCCAGCGCTCGCATGAACGCCTCATCGAGCCGCAGCTGCGCCCCGGGGACCAGCGGCGCCACGACGGCACCGCTCTCGTCCGTGCCGGCCATGGGCGCCACGACGGCCCGCACCCCGGCCACCGCTTCCAAGAGCGTCGCGGCCGGCTCCACGTTGGCGCACGCCGGCGCCGGCAGCCCCACAACACGTATCCGGGCGCCGCCTGCCGCCAGCGCCCGCACCAGCTCCAGTTCCCGGCGGTCGCCGCCCACGACGGCCAAGGGCACGCCCGCCAGCGGACCGGCCACCTGCCCCGTCCCCCTTTATCCGGGGGAAGGCACCGTGGACATTCCCCCCATGTACGGTAGTAATATATGAACCCGTCACAGGGGGAGTGAGAAACGTCCCGTGCCGCTAGTCATCGGGGAACAGGAGCCGCTCAAGCCCGTACACCACACCCGTCCACTCGTGCACCCGCCGGATCGCCAGGAGCACCCCCGGCATGAACGAGCGACGGTCCATGGAGTCGTGCCGGATCCGCAGCGTTTCGCCGGGCAGGCCCATGATCACTTCCTGGTGCGCCACTAGGCCCGGCAGCCGCACGCTGTGAATGCGCACGCCCATGTACGCGCCGCCCCGTGCACCGTTGATGAGTTCCATTTCCTCGGGAGGATCGGGCACCTTTTCGCGCGCCTGGGCGATTAGCTCCGCGGTGCGAATCGCGGTACCCGATGGGGCGTCCTTCTTGCCGTCATGATGGAGTTCGATAATCTCGACGTGAGGAAAGTGGCGCGCCGCCAGCTGGGCGCATTTCATCATGATGATGGCTCCCAACGAGAAATTGGGGGCAACCAGGATGCCGACGCCCCGTTCGCGGGCCGCCCGGTCCACATCCTCCAAGTCGCCCTGGGAAAGCCCGGTGGTGCCGACCACCATCGGCAACCCGTGGCGGATACCCGTATAGATGTGGTCCAATACGACGTGGGGGCTCGTGAAATCCACCAACACTGAGGGCCGCGTGCGGTTGATGCATTCCTCCAGATCGTCGCCGCGCCGGTAACCCCCTACGAGCTCCATGTCGGGGGCTTCGCTGACGGCCTGCACAACCTCCCGGCCCATCCGCCCCGAGGACCCCAAAACCAGGACCCGGTGCCGCATAACCGCTTCCCCGTGCAGAAAATGCGAGACGGTTGGCCATGGAGCGTGCGCCAACCGCCCGACCTTAGGCTTATTCTCCTATACGCGCCGTGCGATGTCAAGACTCCGCGCTTAACGGTTCCAGGGTCGTCACCGGGGATGCGGCCAGTCGACGGGCAAGGTCCTACCCTTACCCGTGGGTCTCGACCCTCATGGCACCGGCCTCGCGCATGATCTGGGCCGCCTCACGGCTCCGCTCGCTTTCCGCCTCTACCACGCACAAGACCCGGCCCTGCTTCACTTCTTCCTCATACTGCTTTCCCTTCTCCTCGGGGATGCCCATGTCCAAAAGGCCACCCGCCAGCCCCCCCGCCACCGCGCCGGACAGCGCCGCCGCCAGCGGTCCGGCCGCGATGATGGGCCCGATGCCCGGAATGGCCAGCATACCGGCACTGGCCAAAAGTCCGCCCAGCGCGCCGATGCCGCCCCCCCAGGACACGCCTTCGCGGATGTTCTCCCCGCCCGTAAAGCCCTCGTCACCGGCTTCCATGTCGCCGCGGCCTTGGCCGCCATTGTCCTCGCCGCGTGCCACCAAGGAAACCTCTTTGTCGGAGAAGCCCGCATCACGCAGCTTGCGCACGGCGCGCTCCGCCTTGTCGCGGGATTCGAAGACGCCGATGGTGGTCGCCATAGGTTGTCCCTCCAGCCAAGTGGTTTTGGTACACGGCCTAGTGTGCCCACCGGGTGGGGGGGTATGCGCTCGGGCGAGCGCCCCCTGGCGCCCGCCTGATGGCGGGTCGAGACTAACGCAGGTCGGGTTCGGAGGCGTCCACGTCCCACACGCGGCGTCGCCCCTCCGCCCCGGAACCCGACCGGTCCCGCTCGTGGAGGGTCGTCGCCGTGCTCAGGTCGACAATGATGAGGTCTACGCCGATCTTGCGGATGCCGTGCCACGGGATCTCCAGCTCCCGTCGGGCCCACCACCCACCGCGACTGGGGATGATGATGGCGACCACCCGCCCGGCCTCGGTGTCGATGACGAGGTCGGTGTCGTTGATGACGCCAAGGCGGATGCCTTGGTCGATGTCGATGATCTCCTTGCCGGCCAGATCGCTGTAGCGCACAGGCGGGCCTCCTCGCCCTACACTCTATGCCGGCGCGCCGGCGCCCTAGACGCCAGACCCAAGACGCCGGACCGCACCAGGACTAGAAGGCGATGGAGATCCCCGCCGCGACGGTCACAGGCCGCGACCAGCCCACGTCGAGCCGCCCCTGGTCCCAGTCGTTCCACTGCATCCACACTTCCCCGAAACCGGGTACCCGGCGCAAGAGCCGCACATACGTCCAGCTGCGCCATCCCGGCGACCCGCTGCCCTGGCGCCGTTCTTTGTAGACCGCTGTCACCTCCCAGAAGGGGTGGCCGGTGTAAACCCACTGGGCCCGCCAGCCCGAAAACTCCGAGTCGGCGGTAAAACGCAGCCGCCAGTCCGGCGCCTGCCCCTCGACCCGGGGCCGCCAGCGCACGCCGTCTCCGCTGGCGGTTGCCTCCAGCGATGCATCCAGGCGCCGCCTCGGGTCCCTGACGCCAGCCTGCCACGTGACGGCGGGCTCGCTCTCGGCTTCCAGTTCCCACGCCGCGCCGGCGTACCACGCCCAGCGCTGGCGCGGGGAAACGCTGTAGCGGACCTCAACCTCTTGCGCAGCGGCAAACTGATCGCCTACAGGCGTGAGCCACTGCCCATAGACGCTCAGCAGGTGGTTGGTCCGCGGTCGGAACTGCCAGCGTCCCTCCAATCCTATCCTCCCGCGGGCAAAGGGGTAGTCGTCGGCAACCAGCGAGCGAAAGCCGTCGCTGGTCCGGTGCACGGTCATCCGGATCCGGTGGCGTCCGCGGGCAGCGTCCACGCGGGCGAACGCCGCCGTTTCGCGGACGGGGGCAAGCGAAGGCTGCCCGCTCGTGCCCGCCGCTTCTAGGCCCTGCTGCCACGCGGCGCCCCAGGACAGGTGGAGGGACCGGGAGACCGTGAGGGACCCGTCCAGCACGAAAAAATGATGCTGGAGCACGTCGCTGCCGTAGCCGACCCACGTGAGCCGCGGCCACGGCGCCGGGCCTTGGCCCTGGGCGGCTAAGACCGGCCCCGGGCGCCCCCGCAGGGACACCGCCTGCACGTACTGGAGCAGGATCGACCACGGCCCGCGCCACTCGATCGCGCCGGACCACGCTTCCGGCATGCGGCTGCTCTTGTGGAGGAGGCGGAAAGGCTCGGTGGACGAGCGATGATCTTCATTGCGGGCGGCAAACACGGCCGCCCGCCCTGCCTTGAGGGAGAGAGTGCCGCCCCACGCCTCGGACAATGCAGGTCCGCTGGTGCGCCGCAGGCCGACGTTTCCGTGGATCGCGTGCTGGGGGTCGCCGATGGGCACCTGCAGGGTGTGCTCTACGACGTAGCTTTCCGGCTCGCCGGGTTGGATGGTCACCTGGACCTGATATTGCGCGGCGCCGGCCGGGAGGGCCAGAGAGGGCCAGACGGCCGCCGCGAGGGCCGCGAGAACAGCGGCCGCCCGGCATGCGGCACAACGCACAAAAAAATGCCGACGCATGCCCACTCTCCCTTTCGGTCGATGGGCATGGCGGCACGCCTATGGTATCAGGCGACAGCAGCCGTTGTCAACGCCTCAGGTGCCCGTCGAGCCGAAGCCGCCGGCGCCCCGCTCCGAAGGCTCCAGGTCCTCGACCTCCCGCCAGGAGATGCGGGCCACCGGCATGACGACCAGCTGGGCGATCCGGTCGCCCGGCTGGACGGTAAACGGCTCGCGGCCCGCGTTTTGCAGGGCGCAGAGAATCTCCCCGCGGTAGTCGCTGTCGATGACGCCCACGCCGTTGGCCAGTTGGATCCCGTGCCGGCTGGCCAGCCCGCTGCGGGCAAACACGAGCGCCACCAGTTGCGGCGAGGGCAACGCGATCGCGATGCCGGTGGGAATCAGCCGCCGCTCGCCCGGCGCCAGCGTCACCGGCTCCGCCAGGCACGCCCGCAGGTCCAGCCCGGCCGCCCCGGCCGTCGCATAGCTCGGCAGCGGGAACCGTTTCGCCAGGGGCGATACCCGGCGCACAGGCACCGCAATGGTGTCGTTGAGCTCCATCATTCGCCTACCGCCTCCGCCAGGGAAGCGCCCTGCAGGGCGTCGGGGATGGCCCCGAGCCCGACGATGGTCAACCGCTCCGGCGGAAGGAGCTCATCGGCGAGGCGCCGGACTTCCTCCAAGGTAACCGCGTCAATGCGCCGCATGAGCTCCCGTGGGCTCAAGTAAGCCTCGTTGTCGAGCACGGCCCGGCCGAGCCTGCTCATGCGGGCCGTGGTGTTTTCCAAGCTCAGCATCAAGGCCCCTTTGGCCTGCTCCTTGGCCCGGTCCAGCTCCGCGGCGCTGATGTCTCCCCGGTGCACGGCGGCCAGCTCGGCCCGGATTAAATCGAGCACCTCGGCCGCCTTGTCGGGGCTCGTCCCGGCGTAGACCGCGAGCACTCCCGTGTCCCGGTAGCCGGAATGGTAGGAGTAGGTGGAGTATACAAGGCCCCGGTTTTCCCGCAGCTCCTGGAAAAGCCGGGAACTCATGCCGCCGCCTAGGATCGTGTCCAAAAGGTGCAAGGCGAAGCGCTGCGGATGGGTGCGCGGCAACGCGGGCACGCCGACGCACAGGTGCACTTGTTCGCAGTCTTTCTCCACCATGACGTACGCCGGACGGTAAGACAATGCCGCGGGCCCGCGCCCCGATCTGGGCCGGGCGGGGCTGTCGAACAGCCGCGCGACGTGTTCCAGGAAAATCGCATGGTCTACGTTGCCGGCCGCGGCGATGACCAGGCCGTCGGGGGTGTAGTGGGCTTGCATAAACCGCAGCAGGTCCTGGCGGGTGCAGGCGGCAACCGTACGCTCGCTGCCCAGCACCGGGCGGGCCAGCGGGTGGGCGCCGAAGAGGGCCTTTTCAAACACGTCGTGCACCAGGTCTTCGGGCGTGTCCTCAGCCAGCCGGATTTCCTCCAGGATAACCTCCCGCTCCCTGGCCAGGTCCTCCGGCCGGAACACGGACTCAAAGAGCATATCCGCCAAAATGTCCAGGGCCAAAGGCAAGTGCTCGTCCAGCACCCGCGCGTAGTAGCAGGTGGTTTCCTTGGTGGTGAAGGCGTTCAGCTGCCCTCCGGTCGCGTCGATGGCCTCCGCGATGTCCCGCGCTGAGCGCCGCCGGGTGCCCTTGAACAGCATGTGCTCCACGAAGTGGGCGATGCCGTTCTGTTCCGGCAATTCGTCGCGCGAGCCTGCATCCACCCACACGCCCACGGCCACCGACCGGACGCCGGGCACCCGCTCGGTGATGACCCGGGTCCCGTTGGGCAACACGGCCTGCTTCGGCAAACCCAGCCCCCCCTATCGACTCTCTGCAGGCTATTATACAGGCCGCGCGCAATCCGTGGCAAACCGCACCCCCGCCGCTCCTCGACTGCCAGGCCGCCCAGCTTCCGGCCGCTGGCGTTCCCGCCGGATCTTGCCGGGAGGATCCGCCTGCTGGCCAATGAAAACCGAGCCGTAGGTCATCATCGCAAATCGCGATAGTTCCGGAGGCACGCCATGACGCTGCAGACGCTCATCTTTCTCCTTTTCTCGCTGCTGGTGGCATGGGCTCCCTTCGCGGGCGGCCCCCGGGATGACGCACCCGCTGATACGGCCGGAAACCGCTATCTATTGGCGGCAGTCGAAGGGCACAACGTCGCCCTCTACGCCTCCCCGGACGAAAAGCAGGCGGTGGCCAGCCTGAAGCAAGGCGACCCGCTGACCATCCTTGATCGCCAGCCGGGCTGGCTGCGGGTGCGGACCGCGGCCGGCGAGGAAGGCTACGTGCCGGACTACCTGGTGCGCACGTACGGGCGTGAAGCGGGCTCCGGGCCCGTGATGGTGTTAGGCTACTACATGCAGGACACCCGCCGCCCGTCCTGGCCGGCACTGCAGGCTAACACCGACGTGCTGACGGCCATCGCCCCATGGGCCTGGGGCCTGGATGCGCGCGGCAACCTGCGCCCGGTGTACACCAGCGAGGCACACCTCGCGGACGTGCTGGCCTTTGCCGGGCGCCGCGGTGTCGAAACCCACGCGCTCATCCACAATTTCAACCCGGATCTCGGCGCCTTTGACGCGAAGATCGCCGAGGCGGTCCTCACAGATCCGGGCATCCGGCAGCGGGCCATTGCCAACATCGTGGACGCTGCCAAACGGTGGGGCGTAACCGGCGTTCACATCGACTTCGAAAACGTGCCCCGCGCCCGCCGGGACGCGCTGACCGACTTCGTCAAGGAACTGGCGGCGGCCCTGCGGCCCATGGGGCTCAAGGTGAGCATCGCTGTGCCGGCAGTAACCCGCAGCACAGCCGGCGCGAGCTGGAGCGGTGCGTACGACTACGCTGGACTCGCCGCCCATGCGGATTTCCTCATGATCATGGCCTACGATCAACACTGGCGCGGCAGCGCCCCGGGACCGGTCGCGTCCATCGCGTGGGTGCGGGAAGTGATCGAGTACGCCATCGACCCGCAAGGCGGCGGCGTTCCCGCGGACAAGCTGGTGCTGGGCATCCCCGCCTACGGCTACGACTGGCCGGCGGATACCCCTTGGGCGGACGCGGTCGCGTATGCGGACGCGCTGCGCCGCCTCAGCGCGGCCCAGGCCCGCAACCCGGCGGTGCGCCTGGAGTGGGATGCCGAAGCCCTGGCGCCCACCTTCCGGTACGACGGCCGGGTAGTGTGGTTTGAAAACCACCAGAGCATCGGCCACAAGCTGCTGCTGGCCTTTGAGTACGACTTGGCCGGCGTGGCTCTCTGGCGGCTGGGTCAGGAAGACCCGGCCACATGGGATCTCCTGCGCCGGGCGCTGCTCTAGGCCGAGTGGGCGAGGGCGCGGCCGCAGGCCGGAGGCCTTAGTGCGTGGGCGTCCGTGCCGCCGCCAAGAGCCGCCCGACAGGAATCACCCGCCAACCGTCCGCCAAGAGCCGGTCGAGGATGATCGGCAGCGCCGCAAGGGTCGGTTCCGTAGGGTGCATGAGAACGATCGCGCCCGGCTGCACCCGGGAGAGCACCCGCTGGACAATCGTTTCCGGTGGAGGCCGCCTCCAGTCCACTGTGTCTACGGTCCACATGATGGTCCAGTGGCCGGTCTCAGCCGCGACCCGCGCGATGCGGGGGTCGACTTCGCCGTAAGGCGGCGCAAACAGGGACGTGCGCACACCGGCGATGGTTTCGAGGCGCTCCTGGCCCCGCCGGATCAGCTCGGCCAGCTGGTCATCCCCCAAAGCCGTGGGATGGTCATGACGGTCGCCGTGGTTGCCCAACTCATGACCGCCGGCCGCCATGGCCTGGATGAGGTCGGGCCGCCGCGCCGCCCACCGCCCCGTGGGGAAGAAGGTTACCTGCACCCCGCGCTCCGCCAGCACGGCCAGCATCCCAGGCACGTACTCGTCGCCCCAATCCACGTTGACGGCGAAACCGACGAGGCGCCCGTCTACCGGCACGGCGTACACCGGCTTGCGCTGATCAAGGCCGAGCACCGCCGGCGCCGCCGCCGGCACACCGGCGGGCATCGCACCGGCACCGTACGGCACATCCCGGGCCAGGAACAGCACCGCCGCCAGCAGCAGGTAGACGCCCCCCGTCCACCGGCGCAACCCGCCTACCCGCACGGCCTGAAACCACACCAACCGCCAGCGCCCCCATGGGACCCGTTCCTTGGGCGGCACAGCCTGCGCACCTCCCCCCCCGTACCCTATGCCCGGCGCTGGCCGGCTTATGAAACGCACCGCGGTGAGCGGCACCCGCTACCCCCTGCCCCACTGGTCCAGCCAGCGCAAAGGCGTCACGCGCTCGATGAGCTCGCTCAACGACGCCCGTTCGGCGTAAACGTGCAGCGCAGCCAGCAGGCT
Source organism: Bacillota bacterium (assembly GCA_017578085.1). Classification (GTDB taxonomy): domain Bacteria; phylum Bacillota; class Limnochordia; order Limnochordales; family ZCTH02-B6; genus ZCTH02-B6. The sequence continues at coordinate 10,500 of PKQR01000020.1, read as the reverse complement.
CAGCAAGGCCGCCCGCCCGAGGGCCGGCAAGGCCGCTGCAGCGGCGACCCCCGCCACGCCGCCCAGGAGGTTGGACCCTGCGTCCCCCAGCATCGCCCGGGCCCGCAGGTCGTAGGGCAAGTACACGGCCGTGATGGCCAAAAGCGGCGCCACGTAGGGCCACACGGGCGCGCTGGGCGTGGCCGCCCACAGGGCCGTGGCCAGCAGGAAGAAAGCCTTGCCCGCACGCCCCGGGCGCAGGTCCAGCAGGTTGAAGGCGTTGGCGGAAAGCGGGATCAACAAGATATTGAGGACGACATCCACCGGCCTCGGAGACACCAGCACAGCGGCGGCCACCCCTGTCACGCCACCGAAGAAGGCCTTCAAGGCCCCGGTCGTCAGGACGCCTTCCCGCAGCCGGGAAAAGTGGCCCTTCAGCCCCGTCGCCGAGCGGTCGCCAAACACGTCGTCGATCAGCCCCACCAGCGACATCCCTAAGGACGCGAGCAGCAAGGCCCAAAGCAAACGGAACTCCGCTGCCGCGGACGCCTGCCGCAGCCGCACCAACTCGACGGTCAAGAGGAACATCAGCGCCGCCCCGTAGACGAGGGCAAGCCCGGCGCCGGCGGCCACGGGCACCGGCTGGCCGCGAAAGTTGCTGCGCACAAAGCCCGCCCGCTCAATCAGCGTGAGAAACCTGGGCAACATCAGCCACGCCGCACAGGCGGCCAAAGCGGTCCCGAGCACGGCCATCCGGCCATCCGCTCCCCCGGCAGTTCCTGCCCAACGGGTTCTTTCAGCGCAGCGGTGTGCGGTTGGCCACCCGCTGCGCTATCCGCCGGGCCGCCCGCCGGGCCAGCGCCCCGGCCACGTGCACCAGCTGCCGGCCCCGGTGCAAGAACCCCGCCACATCCCGCCCGGTCTCCCGGTGGCGCATGGCCACCGGCACCTCCATCACCCGGAAACCCGCCCGGGCCGCGTCGATGGTTAAGCCCACTTCCACACCGAAACCGCCGGCCAGGTCCCCAACCGCTTCCAGGACAGTCCGGCGTATGGCGCGCTGCCCGGACAAGGGAGCCGCCACCGCCAGCCCCCCGAGCCAGCGGACACCGGCCCGGGCCAGCGCCTTGACCATCCCCAATCCCCCTGGGCGCTGGGCCTCGGGGAAGCGCCCGATGACCATGTCCGCCTCCCCCGCAAGGAGCGGCGCCAGCAGACGGCGGGCCTCCGCGGCACTCGCGCCCAAGTCCGCGTCCAAGAAGACGAGGACGTCGCCCTTGGCCGCCCGGACGCCCGCGGTCAGGGCTTTGCCCTTGCCCCGGTTGCGCACAAGCCGCACGACCCGGCAACCGAGTCCCTCGGCCACCGCCGCGGTTTCATCGGTGGAGCCGTCGTCGACGACGACGATCTCATCCACCTCGGGCAGGCCCCTGAGCGCTGCGACCGTCGCGGGCAAGGGCCCCGCTTCGTTGTAGGCGGGGATGATCACGGAAATCACCGCGCCAGGCGCTCCTTGACCAGTTCCGCCGCGTCCTTGGGGGCCGCGCCGGTGCGCAGGCGCTCGACGAGGGCCAAGAGGCCGAGCGGCGTGTCCACCGCTGCAATGACGTCGGCCCGCTGCGCGAGGCGCTCGACGCCCGCGCCGGCCCCGGGCACCGCCACCACCGCCCCCGCCGGGATGGCCGCCTCGGCCACTCCTCCCCTGCCTCCCCAAAACACGACAGCGGCGGAGCCGGCCAGTTCCGCCGGCGGCGCCTCCGCCAGCAGCCGGGCCTGGGCGCCGGCCTCCGTCAAGAGCCGCAGCAGCCGCTCGACGGTGGCTTCCTGACCGTAGGGCACGTACACGTCGATGGTCATGCCCTGCAGGGCACCCGACGCCAGGCTGCCCAACACCAGGTCGGCAAACGCGCGTTCCTGGGCCAGCTCGCCCCGGACACTGTTGACCTCCTCCCGCAAGCTGCGGTTTTCGCTGCGCAAGGATGTCAGGCTGGCCTCCAGCCGCTCGGCCAGGCGCAACTGCTCGGCTTCCAGGGCCCCGCTTTGGGCGATCTGTGTGCCGATGAGCATCCCTATCCCTAGGGCAAGAAAGACGCCGATGATAGACAGAAGATGCCAGCGAATATCGATCAGCAAACCGGCTCACCATCCCAGCAAAATGCGGGCCTGCAGCCAAGCCAGGCGAAACAAGTCCCGCAGCGACGGCCCCAGGGCAATGGCCACCGCTGCAGGCACAAGGGCGGCCAGGGCGATCTGCACCGGGTAGTGGGGCTGCGGTCGGCCTTTGTAGAGCTGGCTCACGCCCCGCGCGTCCACAAGGCGCGCCCCGACCTTTAGGCGCACGAGAAAGGTGGATGCCATGCCGCTACGGCCCTTTTCGAGAAAGTCGATGAGGCTCGAGTGGGTTCCCACCGCCACGATGAGTTCCGCCCCACCCTCATAGGCCACCAGCAGGGCCAGGTCCTCGCTGGTGCCCGGCGCGGCCAGCACGTGGGCCGGCAGCCCCAGGGCCTGCACCCTGGCAAGGCCCGGCGCGCGGCCGTCCCGGTAGGCGTGGACGATGACGTCCTTGGCCAAGAGCAACGCCGCGTCGGACACGCTGTCCATGTCGCCGATGACGATGTCCGGCGGCCAGCCGGCCTCCCGCAAGGCGTCGGCCCCGCCATCGACACCGATGAGGACCGGTTTCAGCTCGTGAATGTAGGAGGAGAGGGCAGCCAGGTCTTCCCGGTAGTTGTGCCCCCGCACCACCACCAGGGCGTGGCGCCCTTGGAGGGAGACCTTAAGGGCCGGCAAGGGCAGGGGCTCGGTGACAAACGCTTTTTCCCGCCGGGCGTACTCCAGCGTGTTGTCGATGAACCGCTCCACTTCCGCGGGCAGGTTGCTGCGGGCCACCTCGAGGCGCTCGCGGATAACGTCTCCAGACAACCACGTCCCAGCGCCCAGTGCCGCACCGTCCCGGTAAATGCACCCCGTCTCGTCGACGGTGATCGCGTCGCCGTCCCGCAGCCTTTGCCCGAGCTCCCGGGGAGCGTCCAAGAGCGGGATACCCGCCGCCGCCAACAGTGACGGCCCCAGGTTGGGATAGCGGCCCGTGATGGAGGGCGAAAGGTTGATCACCGCCCGCACCCGGGCCTGGCGAAGACCGTCGGCCGCGACTTCGTCCAAGTCCGGGTGGTCGATGACCGCGATGTCACCGGCTTGCAGCCGGTTGATGAGGGCCTTTGTGCGGGGACCCAGCCGCGCCGTGCCTCGTATCACACGGTTAGTGTTCCCCCGGCGGCGCCGGCTGACCCGCCGTCAGCTGACGCGCACGTCCAGGCGGATCTGGTCCGCGAGGCGGGCAATGAAGGATGAGTTGGAGGGCTTGCCTTTGCCGGCGTCGACGGAGTAGCCGAACACGCGCTGGATTTCCTCGAGATTGCCCCGGGTCATGGTGACCTCGATGGCGTTGCGGATGGCCCGCTCCACCCGCTGGGGGGAGCTCCCGTGGCGGCGGGCAATGGTCGGATAGAGGTACTTGGTGACGCCGTTGAGCATGGTGCTGTCCTGCACCACGATGCTGATGGCGTCCCGCAGGTACTGGTAACCCTTGAAGTGAGGCGGCACGCCCAGCTCCGCCAAGCGGCGGGTAACCTCCATCAAGATCGCCTGCTGTGCGGCGTCGCGCCTTGGGCCCAAGGCCGCCTCGGGATCAACCAGCTGCCGCACCCGGAGCAGGAGCGTCCTGATGTCGAAGGGCTTGATGACGCAGTAGTCGGCGCCGAGGCTGAGGGCCTGGCTGAGCAGGTGCTCGTGGGCGGCGACCGTCGTTACCAAGATTTTGGGCCGCTTCCGCGGGCTTCCATTGTTGTGGCTGAGTCGTTCCAGCACCCCAAAACCATCCACAACCGGCAGAAACAGCTCAAGCACCACCGCATGCGGTGCATGCTCGCTGATGAGCCGCAAGCCCCGTTCCCCGTCGTGGGCAACGGCGACGACGTCGATGTCCCCGGATTGGCGGGCTTCCTCTTGGATGGCGTCACAGAACGAGGCGTTAGAATCGACGACAACCACACGGATCATGGCAAAATTTTAGCTTCTACCGACACCCACTGATTCCTGCCCCGGTTCCGGCACTTCAGGCATGATTTCCGCCTCATAGGCCATCCACTCGGCCAGGATGCCGTAGCCGCGGGTCGGGTCGTTGACGAAGACGTGCGTGACCGCCCCCACCAGCTTCCCGTCCTGGAGGATCGGGCTGCCGCTCATGCCCTGCACGATCCCGCGGGTACGGTCCAAAAGCCGCGGGTCAGTGACCTCCACCACGAGCCCCCGCCCGTCCGCCCGGCGGTGCGGCTGCACCTGGACGAGGCGCACGGCGAAGCTCTCCACTTCCCGGCCGTCGATGACCGTCAGCATCTCGGCGGGGCCAGCCCGCACCTCATGGGCCAGGGCCACCGGCACCGGCTCGTCGTAAAGGCCCCAGCGGGGAATCCTCTGCAGGCGCCCATAGATCCCGAAGCGGCTGTTTTTCTCGATGGTGCCCAGATCGCCGGCTTGTCCGTCAAAGACGCCGATCTTCTCGCCGGGGAAACCGCGCGCCCCCTGCTGCACGCCGCGGATGACGGCTTCCACGATGCGGCCCTCGTTGACCTCCACGGGGTTTCTCAGGCCGTCGGTGATCATGTGGCCGAGGCCGGCGAACCGCATGCTGCCCGGATCGTAAAAGGTAAGGGTACCTATCCCCGCGGCCGGGCTCTCCAGGCGCAAGCCCAGGCGATAGCGGACCACCCTCTCGCCGCCGTCCTCGATGGCCACGGGCACGGGGATGATGGTGCGGGTCAAGAGCACCCCATTGCGGGCCACGGTCACCTCCAGGGGCTCGCCCCGCTGGCCAAACCGCTCTACAAGCTCATGGACTTGGTCGACGGTGTAAAGGGGCGTGCCGGCCATCTCCACCAGGATGTCCCCCGCCCGCAATCCCGCCTCGCGGGCCGGAAACCGGGTTACGCCGTCCACGTCCACCAACTGCATGGTCTGGGCGATGACAAGCCCGCGGGAGCTGACCATCACCCCGATGGCCTGGCCGCCGGGCACGACCGCGAGCCGTGGGACGACCATCACCTGTACGGTGCGCAAAGGCACAAGGCCCAGGAAACGCACCTGCACCCGGGCGTCCCCCGCATCCGCGGCGCGGATGACGGGCAAACCTGTGTCGGCCTGCTGCAGCCAGCCGCTGGCGGACACGTCCACAAGGGTCAAGAAGCGACCGAGATCAACGGCAAACTCCTGCCCCGGCAAAAGGCGCACCACGGGCGGGACCCGGAACGCGTCCCGCACCTGCCAGGAAAGGCTCACCGCCAGTACAAGGCACAATAGGCTCCACAGGTGGCGCGGGCGCGGTTTCGTAAACTGCACGGGCCTGTCACTCTCCCTAGGCAAAAAAGAAAGCAGCGGTTGCCGCTGCTTCCTAGGGTGCCCGGCAGGCCCGGGCCGATGAAAACCGAACGCTGGAACGCACCGAACTAGCTGGCGGCGCTGGGTTCCTGCGCCATGCGCAACAGCTCGCGCGCGTTTTCCAAGGTATGCTCGGTGAGCACGCCCGCCAGCATGCGGGCGATCTCCTCCACCCGCGCCTGCCCCGAAAGAGGCGTCACGTGCACGGTGGTGCGATCGCCTGTGACGGCTTTGTAGATGTGGAGGTGGTGGTCGGCTGCCGTGGCGATTTGGGCCAGGTGGGTGACGCAGATGACCTGCCGTTCCCGGGCCACCGCCCGCAGGCGCTGGGCCACGCCCTGCGCGGTCTGCCCGCCGATCCCGGCGTCCACCTCGTCAAACACCAGCACGGGAACCGAGTCCACTTGGGCCAGTACCCGTTTGATGGCCAGGGCGACCCGGGACAGCTCACCACCCGACGCCACCTTGGCCAGGGGACGAGGCTCCTCCCCTGGGTTGGCCGACAGGTAGAACTCCACCCGGTCGACGCCCGTGGCGGTGGCGGCCAGCCGTTCCTGCCCGACCGGCAGCCCCTCGCGGTCCGGTACGCGCTCTAGCCGCACGAGAAACCGCCCGGGTCCCATGCGCAGGCCGGCCAGCTCGGCGGCGACCGCTTCCTCCAGCCGCCGGGCCGCTTCCGCTCTGGCCGCGGACAGCTCCCCCGCGAGGCGTCCGGCCTCCCGCTCCAAGGCCACAAGCTCCTTCTGCAGTTCCTCTCCCCGCTCTTCGCTTTGCAGGAGGGCTTCCAGCTCCGCCCGCAGCGTCTCGGCGAAGGCGAGCACCTCGGCCGTGGTCGCGCCGTACTTGCGCTTGAGATTGCCGATGAGCGCGAGCCGCGCTTCGATCTCCTCCAACCTCGCCGGATCCGAGTCCAGCCGCTCGGCCGACCGGCGCACGAGGGCCGCCGCCTCCGCGACGTTGACCGCGGCTGTTTCCAACAGGCGGGCAGCCTCGGCCAAGTCCGGCTCCACTTCCCGGAAAGGCTGCAGCGCCTGCACCGCGTCGGCCAGGATGTCGGCAGCGGCCGGCACGTTCCCGTCACCCTCGTACAGGCTGCGGTAAACCCGCGCCGTCTCCGCCCGCAGGCGCTCCAACTGCGCCAAGAGCCGCCGCTGGCGCTCCAGCTCCTCCTCTTCGCCGGGCACCAGGCGCGCCTGCTCGATCTCCTCCACCTGGAAACGCAGCAGATCGATGCGCCGCGCCCGCTCCCGCTCGCCGGCCACGATGGCCGCCAACTCGCGGCGGGCCGCCACGAGGCGCTGCCAAGTATCGGCAAAGGCTTGTTTCAGCGCCAGCACCGCCGGGCCACCGTAAGCGTCCAGGAGTTCCAACTGCTTGTGGGGTACGAGCAGCGACTGGTGCTCGTGCTGGCCATGGATGTCCACCAGTTCCGCGCCGACTTGGGCCAGTTGGCCCACGGTCACCGGGTGGCCGTTGATCCAGCAGCGGGACCGGCCGGTGCTGAGCACCTCCCGGCGGAGCACCAGCGCCTCGGGGTCGTCCGGATCCGCCACGCCCATTTCCTCCAATTGTGCGCGGATGGGACTGCCCGGCGGGATGCGGAAGACCGCCTCGATGACCGCGCTGTCCCGGCCGGTCCGCACGAGATCGGCCCGCGCTCGCCCGCCGATGACGGTCTGCAGGGCGTCGATGACGATGGACTTGCCGGCTCCGGTTTCGCCGGTTAGCACGTTGAAGCCGGGCGCAAACTCGATGTGCAGTCGATCGATCAAGGCGAAATCGCGGATGTGGAGCTCCACCAGCATGCGCCGTTACCTCCCCGCACCGCGGCTGGCAAAGCCGGCCCGAGCGGCCACGCAGCCGCCTCCCTCGTCCTACCGCCGCTGCTGCCGCCCCGGCGCGGCTTTAGCTCCCCCGCAGCTCCTGGAGGAGCCGCAGCACCTCTTGGACCTCGGGTGCGGGCGGCTCGGGCTCCCGGGGACGCACCAGGATCAGCACGGAGTCGTCGCCGGCCAACGTGCCCAGCACCCCGGGCGGGTTGTACTCATCGATGGCCGCGGCCACCGCGTGGGCCCGCCCCGAGAGGGTTTTGAGCAGCACCAGCCGGCCGCTGAATTCGATGCCCACCACGTATTCCCGCAAGGCCCAGCGGGTCCGCTCCAGCACTTCGCTGGCAGGCGGCTGCGGCGGCCGGGTGTAATAGCTCTTGCCGCTGGCTCCTCGCACCTTGACCAAGCCCAGTTCGGCGATGTCGCGGGACACGGTGGCCTGGGTCGCGACAAATCCCTCCGCCCGCAGCCGCTCCAAGAGCTCTGCCTGGGTTTCGATGGGGTACTCCTCGATGAGGCGCAAGATGGCTTGCTGCCGCTGCTCCTTCATGGCGTTCCCGCCTCGCTTTCGGCCTCCCGGCCCGCAGTCCTCCGCTGTCCGAGGCGCATGCGCAGCTCCCGGTAGAAGCGGTCCGGGCCCAGGCGCACCAGCCGCACCCGGTGCCGGGCGCGGCTGACCCGCACCGCGTCGCCCGACTGCAGGCCAAAGCCAACCTGCCCGTCCACCGTCAGCATGATGTCGGTGTGGGACGCCTCGACGCGCACCTCCACCTGCTCGTCGGCCCGAGCGAGCACCGAGCGGGTGGCCAGCGCGTGGGGGCAGATGGGAGTCAGCAAGAGCGACTCGATGTGGGGGTGGACAATGGGCCCGCCCGCGGAAAGGGAGTACCCTGTGGAGCCGGTGGGCGTCGCGACAATGATCCCGTCTCCAGAGTAGTCCAGCACGGGCTCGCCTTCCACCCGCACTTCGATGTGGATGATACGGGCGAAGGTGCCCCGGGTGATGACCGCATCGTTGAGCCCCACAACCCGCCATACGGCGCGGCCGTTGCGCACCACGGCGGCGGCGAGCATCATTCGCTGTTCGATCTCATAACGCCCCTCGAGGAGGCGGGACAGCGCGGCGTCCAGCGCGGTGTGCTCCACTTCCGTCAAAAACCCGAGTCGCCCCACGTTGACAGCCAGCAGGGGAACCCGTTTGGGGCCCAGGATGCGCGCCGCCCGCAGCACGGCGCCGTCGCCACCCAGGACCACCGCGGCATCCAGGTCATCCCACTGTTCGAATGGGCGACCCAGTTCGGGGCGGCCCAGCATGACCGCGGCGTCGGGTTCGAGGCAGACCGCGGCACCGGCAGCCAGAAGCCGCGCGACCGCCTGTTCGGCCACGGCCAGCGCTTTCCCCTTCTCCGTGTGGGGCATCAATCCAAACCGTTTCGTACGCGGCGCATTCATCGGCAATCAACCTTCCGGGTGACCAGGGTCGATTCCTGCCGGCCTCCTCTACCCCTCGGCCAGATGGCGATGGGCTTCTTCCACGACCTGATCGATGCGGTGCTCCCACTCTGGTCCGAGGATGGTGGCCGCTTGCTCCGGGGGAACGCCGTCAAGGGGCCCCGCGCCCGGCGGAGCGGGGGTACAGGCTGGAGCCGTGCCCTCCAGCGCCGGCTCCGGCCCGGCGTCGCTGGCCAGCACCAGGTATTCGATGTTTCCCTCCGGCCCCCGGATTGGCGATGGCGTTAGGCCGCCGGGCCGCAAGCCCAGAGGGCCCAACGCCAAGAGCACCTGCCGCAGCACCGCCCGGTGCACCTTCGGGTCCCGCACGACCCCCCGCCGGCCGACCTGCTCCCTGCCTGCCTCAAACTGCGGCTTTACCAGGGCAATGACGCGCCCGCCGGGTTTCAGCAGGTCGCGCACCGCGGGCAGCACCTTGATCAACGAGATAAAGGACACGTCGATGACGGCCAAATCCACCGGCTCCGGCAGATCGCCCGGGCGCAGGTAGCGGGCATTGACGCCTTCCATGACCACGACCCGCGGGTCGGTACGCAGCCGCCAGTCCAGCTGGCCAGTGCCCACGTCGACGGCGTAGACCCGCGCCGCTCCCCGCTGCAGGAGGCAATCGGTGAACCCGCCGGTGGACGCCCCAATATCCGCGGCCACCAGGCCCGTCACATCCACCCCAAATACGTCCAGGGCCTTTTCCAGTTTGAGCCCGCCGCGGCTCACGTATGGAAACGGCTTCCCCCGCACTTCCACGCGGGCCGTGGCGGGCACCGCCGTCCCGGGCTTGTCCACCCGCTGCCCGTCCACGAAGACGAGCCCCGCCATGATGGCCCGCTGCGCCTGCTGCCTGCTGGGGAAAAGCCCCCGCTGCACCAAAAGCACGTCCAACCTGGTCTTCATCGGCTCGCCCCCATGGCAGATCGAGAAGTGGATCCGGCCCGGCGGCTCGAACTGATCCACCGGCGGGCGGCGCCGGGACGGGATAACCAGGCCCGGCTAAACGCCACCATGGGAGCAGGGAGGCACAGGTTCATGGCCAGACAACGGTCTAAGCCGCAGCAGCGGGAAAAGAGCCCACGGCGCCACCGCTCAGACCTGCGCAGCGGGCTTTCCATCGGCCTTTTGGGAATGGCGATCGCGGTGGTGCTGGGCGGTCCGTTGGGCGGAGTGCTGCAAAACGTGAGCTGGGTGGCGGGTACACTCCTGCTCTTGGCCGTCATCGCCTTTGGCATCTTGGCGGACATCTTGGCGGTGGCTGCCACAGCGGGCGACGAGGTGCCCCTTAACGCCATGGCCGCCGACAAGGTCGTCGGGGCGCGGGAAGCCTTACTCATCGTACGCAACGCCAGCCGCGTCAACAGCGTGTGCGGCGACGTGATCGGGGACATCTGCGGCACCATCAGCGGTGTGGTGGCGACCCCGATCATCTTGTCGATCCACGCCGCGTATCCCGCGCTGCCCCTGCCGGTCATCACCATGGGAGTGCTGGGAGCCATCGCGTTTTTGACCATCGGTGGGAAAGCGGCCGAGAAAGGCTTCGCTGTGCGGGCTTCCACGTCCGTCCTCCTGCTGGCAGGCAAAGGCATCCATTACCTCAACCGGATCCTGCCGCTGGCCCGCTCGAGCGGCGGGAAACGCCCGCGGCGGTAAAGAAGGACAAAAAAAGAGCTGGCAAGTGGCCACGCCCCGGGTAAACATTGTGGCTTAAGGTCCAGCAGGTTTTCCCAACGCCCCTCCGCCGCGTCGCCGCAGC
>PKQR01000122.1 GCA_017578085.1 Bacillota bacterium | reverse complement strand
GCTTGATGTAGCGGCAGCCGTCGATCTCCTCCGCGATCCGCACCAAGAGGTCCACAGGCATGATGACCCCGGTGTGCACCGGCTCGTCCTGCACGACCACCGGCAGGCCGCATTCGCCCGCGAGGCGGCGATAGTGCTCAAAGATGGCCGCCGGGTTCTGCAGCCGGTTGGGCGGCGCGGCCATCACCGCCGCCGCGCCGGCTTTGGCCGCCTCCTTCGCCCACCCGATCGCCACGTCCGTCGCGTAGTGGCTGACCGTCACCACCACGGGCACCCGGCCCGCCACGGTTTCCATGACGGTGTCGATGACCAGGGCCCGCTCCGCGTCCCGCAGTTTGTGGGCTTCGCCCATGATGCCGAGGATCGTCAGCCCGTGCGCGCCGGCTTTCAGTTGAAATTCGACCAGCTGCCGCACACCCGCCACGTCCACCGCGCCGTCGGGTGTAAAGGGCGTCGCCATGATGTTGAAAACGCCCGCCAGCTCCAGCTCGCTCACCGCAGCATCCGCTCCTCGTGTGGTCTCCCGCTGGTCTAATCTCCCAGGTTTATGCACCCAGGTTTTGCACCCGGGTTCTGCACCCGGGTTCTGCACCCAGGGTTCTGCACCCAGGGTTTTGCACCGCGTGACTTTGCTCCAGTGATTTTCCGTGGCGGTGCCATGTCCTTCCCGGTGCGGGCGAAAGCGCCCGTCCCCGGCGCAGGTTTCACCGGCACCGCCGTCGCATTATACAACCCGGGAGCTGAACGCCATGATGCCACCTGCGGACGGCCATGCGTCCCTTGCCGGCTACCGGACGTTGGGGCAATTCCGGTCCGCCGAAATCGTCATCAAGCGGTCCCGCTTCATCGGCTGGGGCAGCCCCGTCGAGACGGAAGAAGAAGCCCTGGCCGTGCTCAACCGGATCCGGACGGAGCACCCCCAGGCCACGCACCATTGCTACGCCTACCGGGTCGGCTTGGGGACGGAGACAATTCGTTTCAGCGACGACGGCGAGCCGGGCGGCACCGCGGGCCGGCCTATCCTGGAGGTGCTGCAGCGCGAGGACCTGCGCAACGCCCTCATTGTTGTCACCCGCTACTTTGGCGGGACCCTCTTGGGCGCGGCGGGCCTTGTGCGGGCCTACACGCAGGCGGCCAAGCTGGCGGTGGACGCCTGCGGCGTCGTGCGGCAAATGCCCCACGCGAGGATCAAGGTCGTCTTGGACTACGAGTGGGTCGGCAAGGTGCAGCACTGGCTGCAGCAGGAAGGCGCCATCCTCGAGAACACCGAGTATGGCGCCCAGGCGGCGTTTCAGTTCCTCGTCCCGCAGAGCCGGGCCGAGCACGTCCGGGAAACGTTGCAGGAGATGACCAACGGCCGGGCGAAGCCGGAGGCCCTGGGCGAGCTGTACTGGCCCGTGCCGGAGGAAACGGGAACGGCTGAATAGCGCCGGCGCTTCGGCCGCGCGCCAGCCGTCGAGCACGCGGCTCAACAGGCACAAATCCGACAAGAGAGGTGGGTTTCCGTGCGCGTGGCACTCAACTGCGATTTGGGCGAAGGCTTCGGCCGCTGGGATCTCGGGGCCGACGAGGAACTCATGAACTATATCACCGCGGCCAACATCGCCTGCGGCATGCACGCGGGCGACCCGCCGCGCATTGCCGCCACGGTGCGGCTGGCAGCCGCCAAAGGCGTCGGCATCGGGGCCCATCCATCTTATCCGGACCTGCAGGGCTTTGGCCGGCGCTTCATGGACATGGCGCCCGACGAGATTCGCGACTTTGTCACGTATCAGGTGGGCGCGCTGCAGGCCTTTGCCCGCGCCGCGGGAGCCCGGGTTGAACACGTCAAGGCCCACGGCGCCCTGTACAACCGCGCCGCGGACGATGAGGCCACGGCCCGTGCCATCGTGGAAGGGGTGCTGCAGGCCGACCCCGACCTGGTCGTCGTCGTGCTTTCGGGCAGCCGCTTTGAGCAAGTGGCCCGGGAGATGGGCGCGCGGGTCGCGTGCGAAGTCTTCGGCGACCGGGCGTACGACGCCAACGGCCGGCTCGTTTCCCGCCGCCAGCCTGGTTCGGTCATCCACGACCCCGAGATAGTGGCGGAACGGGTTTGGCGGATGGTGAGCGAGGGGCGCGTCCAGGCCATCACCGGCGAGTGGGTGCCCGTGAAAGCCGACACCATCTGCGTCCACGGCGACAGCCCGGGTGCTGTTGCGATGGTTGCCCGGATCCGAGAGGTGCTGACCGCCCGCGGGGTGCAGCTCGTCACCATCGGCCAGCTGGCCTAAGCGGGCGGCGCAGGCTCGCTGACCATGCCGCAAGCCGGGTGCCGAACACCGCACCCGGCTTGCCCACGTACGGGCTACGCAATTCGCCCGCTCCATCAATACCCGTCCATCAATAGAAGACGGCTTCGGGGTCCCGTCCCTCCATCGCCGCCAGCACCCGCTGCAGCCGGTCGGGATAGTCGGTCACAATGCCGCGGGCGCCAAGCCCAATGGCCCGGTACATCCCCTCTTCGTCATTGATGGTCCACACGTGCAAATCGATGCCCTTGTCCCGTGCGACCCGCTGCAGGCCGACGGTGGCCACGCGCAAAGGGCCCACCCACTCCGGCACTTGCAGCGCCTCCGCCACCGGCGGCAGAAACGCGCCGAGGCCCAGCTTCTGGAAGACCAGCAGCCGGAAGCCTTCGTTCCAGCCGTAGCCCGTCGGGATGTCCGGCGCCAAGGCCCGCAGCCGCTGTACCACCGCATCGTGCACCGAAGACACCATGACCCGGTCGCGGGCGCCCGCCTCATCGATGGCCGCCAGCACCGCCTCCGCCATGCCCGGGGTTGCCTCTTTCACCTCGATGAGAAACCGCGCCTCCGGGAACGCCGCCAGCACTTCCACCAGCGTCGGCACGGTCACCCCTTGCCCGCGCCACGGGTACGTCCGCCCGCCGTCCGGTGTGAAATGGTACCCGGCGTCCAGTGCCTTGATCTCCGCCAAGGTCATGTCGGCCACCCGCCCGCGGCCGTTGGTGGTCCGGTCGACGGTTTCGTCGTGCATGAGGACCAGCACCCCGTCCCGCGTGCGCCGCACGTCCAGCTCCAGCAAGTCCGCGCCGTGTTGGAGGCCGGCGGCAAAGGCAGGCAAGGTGTTCTCGGGCGCGAGCCCCGCCGCGCCCCGGTGGCCGATGATGAGCACCCGTTCGCTCTCAAGGATAGCCGGGCGCGCCACCACCGGCACCGCCTCGTGGACGTACACGGTGCTGGCCGCGACCAGCACCAAGATCGCGGCCGCCGTAGCCACGTAGTGCTGCATGTAGCCGCGGTACTCGGCGTCCAGCTTGGGCGCCGGTGCGCCCCCCGCCAGCCCCAGCCGCCGGAAGACCAAGGGCGCGCCGAGGGTGACCCAGAGGGCAATAATGCTATAGCCGAGCACAGACGGCAGCCCTACGGGGACAAACAGCATGTGCAGGGCCAGCAGCGGGAAGAACCCGACGTAGCCGATGAGGAGCTTGGCCACCTGCTGCGGCCAAGGCACCCGCTCCCGGAACGGCGCGACGTGCCCGGCCAGGATGTCCGAGGTCAGAAACCCGATGGCGAACCCCAATATGAGCTCGGCGGTGCTCGTTTGGTACAGCGGCAGCAACAGCAGCGGGATGACGAACAGGAGGAGCATCTTCATGCGCACCGACAGGCGGCTGCCGACACCCCGGCGCACCATCCATTCGTAGCCGGCCACAAACACAAGCCCAAACAGCCACCCGCCCAACACGTCCCCGAGGAAGTGAACGCCCACGTAGAGCCGGGAAATGCCGACCAGGAGGATCAGCGCCGCGCACAGCACCGTTAGCCAGCGGCGGCGGAAGGCGACGGCCATGGATCCCCACATGGTCATGGCCCCCTGGGCATGGCCGGACGGGAAACCGGGGCTCGGCTCGGTGACCAAGTGCCGGACCACGTTGGGGTCCGGGCGGGGCATGGTCAGGTATTCCTTGATCATGCCGTTAAACCAAAACGAAGCCAGCACCACGCTGATGAGCCGCCGCCCCACCTGCCGGTCCACGCACCAGTAGATGAAAAGGAGGATGACCATGTAGGCGTAGTGGCTGCCCAGGTCGGTGATGAGCACGGCAGCCTGGTCCAGCCACGGCCTGGACATGGATTGAAACCACTGGATGACGCCATGGTCAAACAAGGCCTAGCGCCCCCTTTGCGCCTCGTGAAACTGCTCAGCGGCGAATTCCACCGGCCGGGAGGCCGCTGGAATTCGCCGCCCTCCGCAATTCTGAGTTGGAGGAGCAATTCGGCGCGCTAAGAGGGGCTTCCTTGCCTTCACCAACGCCACTGCCCGCAGGCTAGGCCGGTTTGAACCGGGGCCCAATGAGTCCAAGGCCCCGCACGCCTGCCTGTGTGCCTACCCTTCGTTGCTGTCTCGATGCTCCACGATCAGCACCGAGCACGGGAGGTTGGCCACCACCGACTGGCTGACGCTGCCCAAGATCAGCCCGGCGGCCCGGCCCATGCCGCGGCTGCCCATGACCAGGAGGTCGTAACCTTCGCGGCGGACCACGTCCAAGATCTGCCGCACGACCGAGCCTTCCTCCGCGTGCCGCACCACGTTGACTCCTTCAAGCCCCGCCTGGCGCGCCCGCTCTTCGGCCTCGTACAAAAGCGCCTGCGAACGGCTCTCCATCTCCTGCATCTCCGCGACCATCCGCTCGGCAAAGGTGCCGTACGGCGACGCCGCCACGTCCAGGCCGAAGGAGTACGCTAGCGTGGCCAGGGATGGCCGCACGTGGAGGATCCCCAGCTTCTCCGGCCGCATGCACTTGGCCAGCGAGACCGCCTGGTCCAGCGCCCTCCACGCGTTGGCCGAGCCGTCAATTGCCACAAGAATCCGCTTAAACATGGCGACCCCCCCTTTGGTTTCCAGTGCGGCGCAAGCCGCAGGCCGCGCGGCCCCGGGCTCGCTTCCATTGTCACATCATGCCAAAAGGGGGGACCAGGGTCAGAGATCGCAAGAAGTGGAGGACAAATGCCTGTTAGATCCTCCCGGTTTCGCAGAGGCGGATCATCGCGTCACGATCAAGGCCTGCCAAGCCCACCTGCGCGAGGCTGCGGCCTTCCCGGCGCAAGTCCCGGCCCAGAGCCGCCGACGCGAGGGTGATGACGCTGTTGGTGACCGGCATGGCGACGCCCAGCTGCGCGCCGAGCTCGGCGATGGGCGCAAGCCCGTAAGGGAGATCTTCGGTCAAGTAGCGGTGCTCCAGGCTGTCTGGGGCCCGGGCCGGCCCCCAGATGGGGGAGGTGTGGGTCACTTCGTAGAGGCTGTTGCCCTTTACACCCTGATCGCCGTAGAAGCGGAGATACCACTCCAGCAGCGAAACCGGCTCCAGCCCCAACTGCTTGACCACCGCGAGCCGCTCGGCGTCCACCGCCTCCGTCACCCGGCCGACGGAGGGCGTGAAACCCTCGTGGTCGAAACTCCAGTCGCCGCCCATGTACTCAATGCGGCCGGCATTCATGAGCACCTGCGCCGGGTGGGCGACGTGGTTGATGTTGTTGAGGCTGGTGAAAAGCACATTGGCCGCGGGGGCGAGCTCGTAAAAGTCGGCCAGCGCCGCAACCACCCGCGCCGTGTCACCGGCGGGGATGGCGGCCACCGGCAGTCCCCGCTTCACGCCCCGGATCCAGACCCCGTCCGGGCCGTCCTTCTTGCAGGCGAATACGAACGAGCTGCACTCGGCGATGAGCGGCACTTCGTCTATGCCTAGATCGCGCAGCACCCGCAGGAAGGTCAGCGCGCCGCCGAAGCTGCCGGGCATGAGGATCACCATCTGGTCTGGTCGCAGGTGCGGGCCCAGCGTCCTGGCCATGGCCTCCTGGCCGTACGCGGGGACGGCTACGAGGAGCAGCTCGCTGCCGGCGACGGCTTCCGCCGGGTCGGTGGTGACCGCTTCCAGGCGCGCCAGGCCTTCGCCCCGCACCCCCCGTACCCGGATGGCACCAGCCGCTTGCACGGGCTCCAACGCCGCCGCAAACTCGGGCAGGTCAAACAGCCGCACCCGCACGCCCCGCAGGGCCAAGTCCCCCGCGAGACCAAATCCGGCGTTGCCGCCGCCGACGACGGTGAACCGCCGCCCGTCGCCCTTTCCAGACCGCCCATTTTCCGCCATGGCAAACCCCCGCCCGTCCGGCAATGGGAGCCCCCGCCCGCAGCCCGTGGGGCAACGGACCAGCCACCTTGCCGCGTGGAATCACAGGTTTCACCCGTTAGTCTTGACCGGTACGGGGTATCTTTAGATCATGCACCTGGCGGCCATCGTCAACGCTGCGGTCGTCACCGGAGACGGTGCGACGCTGCACGAAAAGGCAACCGTGTACATCCGGGGCGATCGAATTGAGGGCGTGGAGCCCCGTCGCCTCGACCCGGCGGAAACAGCGGAGCTGGCCCGTCACCGCCACGTCATGGACGGCGACGGGCTGGTGGTGTGGCCGGGACTTATCAACCACCACACCCACGGCACGGTGCCCGGGCCCCTTTTCCCTTCGGGCGAACCTGCCCTGCCGGAAGAGCAGGTGCGGCGCAACCTGGACCGCCATCTGGAGCAAGGTGTGACCACGCTGGTCAACGTGGACGGCTTCGCGCTCCCGACGGAGGCGGTCCGGGTCGCTGACCACCCGGTGCGGGTCCTCCTGGCCACCGCTCACTTGCCCGCCGCGCTGCGGGCGGCGGACGCCGTCTCCGGCAAAGGCCTCGGCGCAGAGCACCGGGCGGCGACAGTTGAGGAG
>PKQR01000121.1 GCA_017578085.1 Bacillota bacterium | reverse complement strand
CTTTTCGCGCACGTATTGCCCGGGAGAGGCAGGGGCACGCTAGCCGCCGGAAGGAGTGAGCGGCCGTGCCCTTAGGCTTGATCGTCCTCCTGGTGCTGGCGGCCCTGGTCTTTTTCGGGGCGGCCCAGCGGGTGCTGGACCGGATGCGCCTCACCGACGCCCAGGCGTTGGTCATCCTCGGCCTGATCATCGCCGGGAGCTTCTTTGACATCCCGTTGAGCCGCGGCCCGACGGCCGTCACCGTCAACGTGGGCGGGGTCATCGTGCCGGCGGCGGTGGCCATTTACCTCTTGGCCCGGGCCGGTACCGCGTGGGAGCGCCTGCGGGCGGTGCTGGCGAGCGTGCTGACGGCACTGGCCGTCTGGGGCATGGCCCAGCTGACGGATTTCGGCCCCCACGGGGGGCGCACTCCCGTCCTGGACCCGCTATGGATGTTTGCCCTGGTGGGCGGCGTCATCGCCTACCTATTTGGCCGTTCCCGGCGGGCCGCGTTTGTGGCCGGCACCCTCGGGCTCATCCTCTACCAGCTGATTGAGTGGGCCGTGAACACGCCGGCGCCCGGGCGGGCGGACACGCTCGCCCTGGGCGGCGGAGGTTTTTTCGACGCGGTCGTGCTGGCCGGCGTCGTGTCCGTGGGGCTGGCGGAGCTCATCGGTGAAACCCGTGAGCGTCTCCAGGGCGGCCCGGCCTCAGACCGGCCTGCGCCCCTGCGGGAGGCCCTCGCCGGCGCGCCGGCCGGCGGCCCGGATGGCGAAGGCTCCGGCAGCGGGGCGGAGGAGGAGCCGGGAGGTGAGGGACGTGGCTAAGCTGTCCGCCTTAGGGCGCATGGCCCTGTGGGCGTGGTTCGCGGTCCTCGCGTGGGCACCGCCGGCTTCGGGACAGGAAATCGATTGGGAACAGGTCTTCAACGACGGGGTCGGGCACAGCAGTGCCGACGGGTACTACACCTGGCGGGACGAAGCGGGCAACGTCATCACTTACACGGCCCTCGCGCCCGTTGTGGGCGACACCTACATCACCGAAGACAACCGCCTGTACGAAGTCGTCGAAGTGGGCGAAGACCGCACGGTCCGGGCGGAATTCCGGGAAGAGGTCGAGCTGCCCCGGATCGTGGCGGGGCCTGTCGAGCCCCGGGTTTCGTGGCTTGGCCGCTGGTTGGCCGCAGCCGCCGAGCTGGTACAGGCCCGGGGCAGGTCGGGCGACGCAGGGCCCATCGGCATTTATCACAGCCACAACGCCGAGTCGTACGTGCCCACCTCGGGGGACGAGTTTGAAACGCCCCACGGCGACATCGTGGAGGTGGGCCAGGCCCTCCAAAAGTACTTCGAGGAGCAGGGGTACCGGGCCATCTGGTCGGACCGCAGCCACCTGCCCCACGACGGCGGGGCATACCAGCGCTCCCGGGCGACGGTGCGGGAGCTGTTGGAGCAGGGAGCCGTCGCCCTTATTGACGTCCACCGGGACGCCATTCCGGCCGAGCAGTACCGGGAGGTGGTCGCCGGCGAGCAGCTGACCAAGGTGCGCCTGGTGGTGGGCCGGCAAAACCCCAACCGGGAGGCCAACCTGGAACTGGCCAAACGCATCAAGGCGGTGGCCGACGAGCGCTATCCCGGCCTGATCAAAGGGATCTTCAACGCCCGGGGCAACTACAACCAGGACGTGGGACCACGGGCCATCCTGATGGAGTTCGGCACCCACGAAACCAGCTTGCAAGAGGCCATACGGGCCGCCAGCCTGATGGCGGAAGTGTACCCCGCGGCCGCCGGCTTGGCACCGGGCACGGCTGAACAGGCCGAGCGCCAGATCGGGGGAGCGGGGTGGCGCAGCGCGCTCTGGGTGCTGCTCATCGCCTTTGGGGCGGTTTTCGGGTATCTGTGGATCAACGAGGGCAGCCCCCAGGCGGCGTGGATGCGGATACGGGACTTCCTGCGCAGGGAGGCCGGGCGCCTAGGTCCCGACTCCCGCTCCGGCGGGGAGGACGGCGGACAGTAGGCTCGATGGGAGGGGGCGCTTGTGGAGATGGTGCCACCGGTAGCCGCGGGCGTGGCGGCAGGCACCCTCGCACGGCTGGTGCTCCTGCGCCGCGACTACCGGCAATTTCCCAGCTACCCGCAGGGCTATACGATTCATTTGTCCCTGGGTTTCATCGCTGCGGCCCTGGGCGCCATCGCCCCGCCGGCCATCGCCACGGGCGACTTGGCCGCGGCTTCCTTTCTGGCGCTGGCGGCGACCCAGTTCCGTGAGGTGCGGGCGGTGGAGCGGGAGTCCCTGGTCAACATGGAAGCGACGGAGCTCGTCCCCAGGGGCGCCGCCTACATCGAGGGCATCGCCCGGGTGTTTGAGGCCCGCAACTATCTGACCATGGTGACGGCCCTGGCCGCCAGCCTCGCCGGCGTCATCGCCGTCCCGTGGGGCCCGTGGTGGTCCTTGGGAGTCGCCTTGGCCGCAGGCCTCGTTGCGGTGGCGCTCGTGCGAGGTCTCATGTCGGGCCAGCGCATTGGCGACATCGCCGTCGTTAAACCTGTGCCGCTGGAGTTCGACGGGCCCCTGTTGACGGTGGCCGGCGTGCAGATCATGAACGTCGGCCTGCCCGCCTCGCGCGAGCGCTATCTCAATGAGGGCCTGGCAGTGGTCATCAGACCCAAGGACGCGAACGCCCGCGCCACCTTGTCCAACGTGGGCCAGCGCCAGGCCATTGCCCACGAGGTGGCCATGTTGCTGGGGATCAAGATGGACGTGGACGAGCCTGAGTTTACGCCTATCGCCCGCCAGAACCCGGCCACGGGCGAGGTCGTGATGGCCATCGTCCCGCTCTTGCGGGACGAGCGGGCGCTGGTGCAGGCGGTCGAGTATGTGCCGGTTCTTGAGGGCACCGTGCGCAAACCGGTCGCGTCCGGACTGTGGCCGCCGGATCTGGCCAAGCTTGAGGGAGTGCGGGAGGCGTGAGCCGGGGCGAGAGCCGCATCGTGGCCGTGGTCACGTTACGCCAGGACGTCCGCGCCGGGGGTGTGCCCGTGTTTCCTGCCGCGGACGAAGCCGAAAGGGATCAGATGGCGCGCCTGTTGGCCAAGCTCCTGCGGGGAACCATCCACGACCTGCGCAATGGATCCTACGTCATCGTCCGTCATCATTGAAACCGAGCCGGTACGGGTCATCTATACTTGTTACGGCGGCACCCACTCTTCACCAGTCGCAGCCGCGATTCACCTGGGCCGGCTGCCCCGGGACAGGGTCCCCGCCCGGGAAGAGCTCTTGTCGATTCCTGGTTTTGACCGGGCGACAGGCGACGGCCGCGGGCGCCTGAGCCCCGTAGGCACCGACCGGTGGGGCAACTTCGTGTACGTCCTCCCGCGGGGTTCCATCCCCCTGCCGGCCGTGCGCCGCCTTATCGCGGGAACGCTGGCCATGTGCGGCCGCGCCGACATGCCGCTTGTGATCGTGGATGCGCTCGTTTGCCTGAACTGGCCGATGCGGGTCGGGGGCTTCCTTAGCCGGCGGCTTGGCCTCGTCTTTGTCGGGCGGCCCCTGGTCACTTGGGGCACGCAGCGGGCATACCGGTGCCTGGTAGCCCTGGTAGAACGGGTGGAAGCCGCCCTGCTTCGGCAAGCGCCCGGGGCTTTTGGCGGCACGGACGGCGGGGAAACGGAGAGGGAAGCCACGCAGCGTTTGACTTGGCACGACCGGGGGTGATATAAAGGTTTAAGGGTGCAGGGAAGGAGTTTCTGGTGAAGCAGCTTCCTGTTGTCGCGATCGTCGGTCGCCCAAATGTGGGAAAATCAGCCCTATTCAACCGGCTAGTCGGCGGGCGCGTCGCCATCGTGGAGGATGAGCCGGGCGTCACCCGGGACCGCCTCTACGGCGAGTGCCGCTGGCGCGGCCGCGTTTTCACCGTTGTGGACACGGGCGGCATCGATCCGCAGGCCACCGAAGACTTGGCCGTGCAAAGCCGCCGGCACGCCGAGCTGGCCGTGCAGGAGGCCGACGTGGTCATCCTGGTGGTCGACGGCCAGGCGGGCGTCCACCCCCTCGATCGGGAAGTCGCCCAGCTCTTGCGCCACTACGGGAAACCGGTCCTGGTAGCGGTCAACAAGATCGATGACCCGTCATCGCCCCAGGCGGCCGCCGCGTATGAGTTCTTCGCGCTCGGCCTGGGGGACCCCGTCCCGGTTTCCGCTCTCCACGGCCGCAACACGGGGGAACTGTTGGATCGGCTGCTGCCACTGCTGCCCGAAGCGGTGGCACCGGAGGAAGGCCTTGAGCCGATCCGCGTCGCGATCGTCGGCCGGCCCAACGTGGGCAAGTCTTCGCTGGTCAATCGCTTGGTGGGGCAGGAGCGTTCCATCGTAAGCCCGATACCCGGCACGACCCGCGACGTGGTGGACATCCGGATTGAGAGGGACGGTACGCCCTTTATCCTCCTGGACACGGCCGGCATGCGCCGGCGATCCCGGGTGGACAGCCCGGTGGAGCGCTTCAGCGTCCTGCGGGCCATGCGGGCCATCGAGCGCTGCGACGTGGCCGTCGTGGTGCTGGACGCGTCGGAAGAGCTGTCCGAACAGGACAGGCGCATCGTCGGCCTGGTTCACGAAGCGGGCAAGGGCTTGGTGCTGGTGGCCAACAAGTGGGACCTGGTGGAAAAGACAGCCCACACTATGCATATTTATGAAGAGCGGTACCGGCGGGAGCTCTCCTTTGCAGACTACGCGCCCATCGTCTTTGTCTCAGCCCTGACGGGACGCCGCGTGAATGAGGTGCTCAGTTTGGTGGAAACGGTCGCGAACAACGCCGCCCTGCGGGTGCGCACCGGGCAGCTCAACGAGGTGCTGCAGGAAGCCGTGGCCTTGCGCCCGCCGCCGGCGGACAAGGGTGTGCAGCCTAAGGTATACTACGGCGTACAAACCGGGGTGAAGCCGCCCCAGTTCGTCCTGTTCTGCAGCCACGCGGAACAGCTGCATTTCTCGTACTTGCGCTACCTGGAAAATCGGCTGCGGGAAGCCTTCGGGTTCGTGGGAACGCCGATCCGGCTTCACCTGCGGGAACGGCGGCGGCGCCCATGATCAGCGGGGATACCTTGACTCAACCGGCTTTCCTACCCCTGTACTGGACCGCCTGCTACCTCCTGGGGGCGGTGCCCTTCGGCTTCCTGGCCGGGCGGGTCTTCGCCGGGATCGACATCCGGGCTGTCGGCAGCGGCAACATCGGGGCCACCAACGTGCTGCGCACCCTGGGCCCCTTGCCTGCGGTTTTGGTGCTGGTGCTGGACGCGGCCAAAGGCTGGCTTGCCGTGGCTGGCGCCCAGTGGTTGGGCTTTGGCGATTGGGGCACCGCCGGTGCGGCCTTGGCGGCCGCCGCGGGTCACAACTGGCCGGTCTTCCTGGCGTTCCGGGGCGGGCGCGGGATCGCCACCGCCCTCGGTGTGCTGATCGCCATGGCCCCGCAGGTGGCCGGTATCCTGGTGGGCGTGTTTGTGGCGGTCGTGGCGCTGACGCGCTATGTGTCCCTGGGGTCCATCATCGCCGCGGTGCTCGTGCCCGTGCTGCTGGCACTCGGGAACCGGCCGCTGCCGCACGTGGTCGCCGGGATCACGTTGGCCGTCTGGGCCGTCTGGCGCCATCGGCCCAACATCGCGCGGCTTTTGGCGGGCACCGAGCACCGCTTCGGCCAGCGGGTCGACCCCCACAAGCCCGCCGCGCCGCCCCGCTGAACGGTTACGGGCGGCGTTTACAAGCGGCACTGGTCGCCTTTTGGACTTTTGAAAGGGGCGCTTTCCCGGCGGTGATATTCCCTCCCGAGCGCGAATAAGAGTTGTACTGGCCGGCGCGGCAGTTGCGCCAGCGTGAGGGAGGGACACCGCATGGAAAAGTTCGACCTCTTCGGCGACATCGCCCAGCGAACCGGAGGCAGCATCTACATCGGGGTCGTCGGCCCGGTGCGCACCGGAAAGTCGACCTTCATCAAGCGCTTCATGGACCTCTTGGTCCTCCCCCGGATCAAGGACGGCTACGACCGCCAGCGGGCCCAGGACGAGCTCCCTCAGAGCGGTGCCGGGCGCACCATCATGACCACCCAGCCCTTGTTTGTCCCCGATCAGCCGGTCAAGCTGGAGTTCAACGGGGCGCGGGCCCGCGTCCGGTTGGTCGACTGCGTCGGTTACACCGTACCCGGCGCGCGGGGCTATGAGGACGAGCAAGGGCCTCGCCTGGTGCGCACGCCTTGGTTTGAGCGGGACATCCCCTTCCAGGAAGCGGCCGAGATCGGCACCCGCAAGGTGATCGAGGAGCACGCCACCATCGGGATCGTGGTGACGACCGACGGCACCGTCGCGGACCTGCCTCGCCAGGCCTACGTGGAAGCGGAGCAGCGGGTCGTCCAGGAACTGAAAGCGCTGGGCAAGCCGTTCCTCGTCCTGCTCAACTCGGTGGACCCCGAAGCCCGTTCCGTACAGGAGCTCGCGGAGGAGCTCAGCCACCAGTACGGCGTGACGGTGGTGCCCATCAACTGCCTGCGCATGAACCAGCAGGACGCCTTGGACGTGCTGCATGAGATCTTGTTCGAATTCCCGGTTCAGGAAATCTCGGTGCGCTTGCCTCTCTGGATAGAGGAGCTGCCCGCCGACCACCCCTTGCGCCAGCAGTTCCTGGAGGCGGCGTGGGAGACCATCGCACCGGTGGAGCGCCTGCGGGACGTGGAGCAGGCGGTGGCCGCGCTGGCCGGCTACGACTTTGTGGAAACCGTCACCCTCAAACAGATGGAGCTGGGCCAAGGGACGGCCACGGTGGAGGTGGGTACCCGCCGCGGGCTGTTCTACAA
>PKQR01000120.1 GCA_017578085.1 Bacillota bacterium | reverse complement strand
AACAGCACCACGTAGTTGGTGGCGAACCCATAGACCGCCATAAAGGTGCCGCACCACAAGACGGCCAAGGGCAGCATCCACGGGCGGCCGGAACGGTCCACCACGGCGCCCAAGATCGGCTGCAGGAGGCCGCTGCTCACGTTGACGGCCGTAGCCAAAGCGGCCGCGAGGGCAACGCTCAGGTTGAGGTCCCGCAGGAGCACCGGCAGCACCGGCGGCAACATATGGGTAAAAAGGTCCACGCCCCAGTGGGCCAAAGCCAGCAGCCAGAGCCGAAGGGCAGGCACCGTGTCGGTCCCCTCTTTTTTACCGTTGCACGTTCGCCCGGCGTGCCCAATCTCCTGCCGACTAGATGATATTCAAGGCGTCCGGTGCGCTGTCTCCAGACCGCGTTCGCGCTCCGTGGCCAGACTGGGACCGGGACCAAAGCGGTCCAGGAACTGCCCGCACTCCTGCCGCAGCGCTTCCACCTGGGCTGGATCCGCCGGCTGGGTCTTGTAGATGCCGGCCTGGTGCATGAGGTTAAATACGGCGTTTTGTTCTTCGCTCTTGTCGACGGCGAGCCGGACGAAGGTCTTGCGCAGGTCGTCCGAATCCGCCTCAAGGCCCGCCTGCAGATAGCACATGGACGCGTGCTTCAGGGTGTCCAGGCAATCCCGCAAGATGGCCCGCTCGTCCATTTCCACGGCGGCTTCCCCCCTGTTAAGGCGTCAAGCGTGAATCCATCCTGGCCGGGGCTTAGTGAACCCCCGTCCGCTCCGCGTCCAAAAGCCGGCTCAGAGCGGTCAGGTGCTGCCGGCTGCGGTCGGCCAGCTGATCGCACAGTTTGCGCACATGCTCCTCAGGCGCATGCTCGGCGTACGCCCGGAACTTCTCGTGCATGGCGGCTTCCATCCAGATGAGCTCGTGCAGGCTTTGCAGCTCGGGCTGGGTGATCTGGGCCACACCCCGTACCTCCCCGTGCCAATGGCAGGTAAGCGTAGGTATTTGCGCAGGAGCGCGCCCAGCGCCCTGCGCACTTGCGTCTGAAAGCTTGCCTCTCCCTAAGGGGATTCATACCGGGGGTGCGGATGAGCTCGCGGGCCTGGAGAAACCCCCGCTATACGGAGCGGGGCTGCTCCCCAACGGTTTTCTGGTCGCGCGCGTGGGACAGGTGCCGGGCTACCACCACGGGGCTGGCCAAAAGCGCCGCGCCCAAGACGACAAAGACCGCCGCCCGGCCCAGGTGGTCGGCGGTCACGCCGGCCACCAGCGGCCCGATGAGCCCGCCCATGGTTGTGGCCGACGTCTGCAGCGCAAAAGCCCTGCCCCGGAAGTGTTCGGGCACATCGGTGGTCACCACCGCCGCACCCAGGGGCCGGAACGCGGCCCCAAACACGCTGGCCAGGAAAAACAGGGGCACGAAGGCCCAGATGGCGTCCAAGAGCCCACACAGGACGTAGCCGATCCCGGCACCCAGAAAGGCGACGAACGCCACCTGCTGCAACGGGTAGCGATCCAGAAGCCCCACCCAGCGGGTGGCGCTCAAGAACAGGGCGAGCCCCGGCAGGGCCAAGACAAAGCCGCTCAAAAACGGGCTTGCCGCATGTCCCAAGAGCGCCTCCAGGTGCAGGACGAGCACCGGCTGCACGCCCATGCTGGCGGCCTGCCCCATCATGCTGATGAACATGGCCACCCACATGCTGGGCATGCTCAAGGCCCTGCGGAAATCCGCCAGCAGCGTCGTAGGTTCCCCCGGCTCCGGGCGCCGGCGCTCCGTAACGAGGAAGACCGTCAACAAGGTGGAGATGAAGACAAGGATGCTCGACGCCGTCAGCGACCCCCGCACGCCGAAAATGGCCGCCAGGGTGCCGCCGATGACGGGCCCGATGATGGTGCCCGCGGCCGACGCCGTTTGCACCGACGCGACGTACCGGGCCGCGTACTGGGGCGGCGTGTTGGTGCCCACCAGCGCAATGGACATGGGGATAAATCCGGTCAAGGCGCCGTTAAGAAGCCGCAGCACCGCCACATGCCACGGCGCCGTCGCCCGGCTGGTGAGGAAGTACAGGAGGCTGAGGGCGAAACCGGCCCGCACCGCCATCGGCTTGCGCCCGTACCTGTCCGCCAGCTTGCCCCACACCGGCACCATGAAGATGGCGGTCACGAAGTGGGCGCTCAGGGCGATGCCCGCCCACGTGTTGAGGCCCTCGTCCACCCCCATCTCGGCCAGAAACAGGGGCAGGAACGGTATCACCTGCGTCCAGCTGGCCGAGACGAGGAAAACGGCCACCCAGATCACATACAGGTTTTTCCGGTAATAGGGAATCGCCAAGGGAGGTCGACCTTCTTGTCCGCAAGCCCTGGCGTGGCGTAGCGGCGTGCCGCGCCCGTCGTCCGGCTGCGATGGTCGCCCGGGAAACCTGCGGTCGCCATGGCGGCTCGTCCCGGGCTCTCAGGGTCCATTATAGCACTTTTTCCGGAAGGCGGGCTTTAGGTAGATGGGCGGATTTGTTAAACCTCCGCCTCTCGAAACCACTGTCCCACTTCGCCGGGCAGGGACGCTTCGATGGCGGCCACCGTCTGGGGATCCAGGGCCTGCTTGAGCACCGCGAACACGGCCTGGATGCGCCGGGCGGCGTCGTCTCCCGCGTACACGGAAACCAGGTCCAGCCCGCCGAGGCTGTCGTCCATAGCGGCCTCGGTGTCCAACGTATTGACCAAGGGGCCTACAAAGAGCTCCCGGTCCACGAACGGGTCCGGCGCTCCCCCGCCGCCGTCCAGATAGGCGGCCACTTCACTGGGCAGCTGCGCTTGCATCGTGAGGACGACGTCCTGGGGCAACACGTACTTGAGGCTAAAGAGCGTCTGCTCCGTCGCCCGCACCGCATCGTCCCACGAGGGAAGCCCCCCGTGCCGTTGCACTGCCCGGTAAAACTGCTGCACGTCCCACATAGTGTTCACCGCCTACACGTACGCCCGCTTGAGGCGCTCAAGCAGTTCCGGATCAAGGCGCGCTGAGAGGTCCCGCTCGACGGGCGGCCCGTCCTTGAGGGCCGGGACGTAGTTTTCGTAGGGCGGGACGCCCTCCCGGCGGTACAAAATCCCGATGGGGATCCGCTCGCCCCACTCCGTCCCCCGCTCCCAGGCGTCGCGCAGGCTCGTTGGATCGTAGGAGTCGTCGTTGGCCACGTCGTAGATGCGCTCGGCGTACCAGTTGTAGGTGTTGACCTTGTTGAAGGCGACGCACGGCTGGAGCACGTCCACCAAGGCGTAGCCCGGGTGCTGCATGGCCGCCATGATCATCTGCTTGAGGTGCTTGGGTTCCCCGGCAAAGGAGCGCGCGACAAAGCCGGCCCCCGCGGCCAGGGCCACGGCCACCGGGTTCACCGGCATCTCAAACACGCCTTCGGGCGACGTGGTGGTACGGAAACCGACGTCGCTGGTGGGCGAGTATTGCCCCTTGGTCAGGGCGTAGATCTGGTTGTTTTCCACGATGTGGGTGATGTCCGGATTGCGGCGGCACGTGTGCAGGAAGTGGTTTCCGCCGATGCCGTAGCTGTCTCCATCGCCGTTCACGACCATTACGTGCAATTGGGGGTTGGCCAGCTTGGCCCCCGTGGCCACCGCCAAGGGCCGGCCGTGGATCGTCATGAAACCGTTGGCGTACAGGTACTGGGGCAGCTTGCTGCCGCAGCCGATGCCGGAGACGATGAGCACCTCGTGGGGCCATATCTCCAGCTCCACCAGGGCCGCCTTGATGGCCGAGAGGATGCCGAAGTCCCCGCAACCCGGGCACCAAGTCGGCTTATAGGGGCTTGAGTAGGTTTTCAGGTCCAGCACGCCGTTCGGGGCGCGGGACGACGGCCCGTGCGCCTGGCCGTCGACCCGCCGCGTGCCGCCGGAAGCCTGGCCGTTGGCCCCATCAAACACGTGCCCCCACCTCCACCAGCGCCCGGGCGGCGATCTGCTGCGGGGAAAACGGCCGCCCGTCGTACTTGCGCACGCTGCCATTGACCTGAAACCCGGTCATCATGCGCAGCAAGCGAGCAAACTGCGCCGTATGGTTTTGCTCGACGGCGATGGCCCGGCGCACGCCCTGCAGGGCCATCTCCGCTTTGTGCACCGGGAAGGGCCAGATGTCGGTGAAGTGAAGCACGTTGGCGGTCACTCCTTGGCCCGCGAGGAGCGGCAGGGCCTCCCGCGCGGGGCCGACGGTGGAGCCCCAGCAGATAAGGGTGACGTCGGCGTCCTCGGGACCGTACAGATCCGGCCCCCGCATGTCCGCCAGCGCCGCCTCCAGCTTGCGCATGCGCTTGTCCATCATCGCGACGCGCAGGTCGATCTCCTCGGTGATGTGGCCGTCTTCCCCGTGCTCGTCGGTGGTGACGGTAAACACCGCCTTGGGGTGCCCGGGCAGGGCCCTGGGTGACACGCCGGTTTCCGTCATGGCATAGCGCCGGTAGGGCCCATCAAGCCGGTCCAGTTCCGTTGCGCTGAGCAAGGCGCCCCGGTCGATCGACACGCCGTCCAGGGTTAGGGCGTCCAAGGGGAGGCTCTTGCGGGCCGCAGCCAGGAATTGGTCGCTCAGCACGATGACCGGGCACTGGTACTTCTCCGCCAGGTTGAAGGCCCGCCAGCCCGCTTCGAAATATTGCTCATGAGTCCCGGGGGCAAGCACGATGCGGGGAAACTCGCCCTGGGACGCGTGCAGGACAAACAAGAGGTCGCCCTGTTCGGTCCGGGTGGGCAAGCCGGTCGAGGGACCGCCCCGCTGGACGTTGACGATGACGACCGGCACCTCGCACATGCCGGCCATCCCTAAGGCCTCGGCCATGAGCGAGAAACCGCCGCCGGAGGTGGGCACCATGGCCCGGGCGCCTACGAACCCCGCCCCGATGGCCATGCAGACGGCCGCGATCTCGTCCTCCGCGTGCTTGGCGACGACGCTCAGCTCCCGCTCGCGCGCCGCAAACCACTCGAGGATGGGCGTGGCGGGCGTCATGGGGTAGGCGGAGACAAACGTGCAGCCGCCCACGACGGCGCCGAGGCAAAAGGCCTCGTTGCCGGTGAGGACCATGAGCTCGCGGCCGGGCTGGGAAGGCTGCGTCTTTTCCCCAACCTCTCCCGGCTCGGCCAGGCGGTAGGCCAGGCGGCCCGGGTAGCGCTCCACCGCCCAGGCGTACGCGGCCCGGGCGACGGACGCGTTGCCTTCCACGATCTTCTTGCCCTTGTGCCCGTACGTGTCGTGCAAGAGGCGCACCAGGGGTTCCAGCGGGAAGCCCAGCACCCCGCAGGCCGCGGCGACGGCGCCAGTGTTGATCATGAGCTTTGAGCCGTGCTCTTCCGCAATTTTGGTCAACGGCGCAGGAATAGGAACGAAGCCTTCGGCCTCCAACGCCGCGGCGTCGACCCGGAAGCCGTCGTCGTAGATGATGGCCGCGCCCTGGGCCAGGTTGGGCTTGTGCACGTCGATGGTTTCCCGGGTGTAGGCCAAGAGCAGGTGCACCGGGTCGCTGTGGGACAGGCTCGGCCGGCGCGCAGCGCGGATCTGGAAAAAGTTGTGCCCTCCCCGGATGCGGGAGCGGTAGTCAGGCACGCCAAAGACGTGCCAGCCGCCCCGGGCCAGCGCCTGGGTGAAAAGCGCCCCGCTGGACTCCACCCCCTGCCCGGCGTCGCCGCCGACGGTGATGGACAGGCTGAAATCGTCTTTGAGCCCGCCGTTGGCCATCTTTCCCCACCTCGCTAGGGAGTGTGTCCGAACAGCGGCGGTCCCAAACGGCCACTGCGCCGTTTCCATCCCGCCACACGACGCACAGCCACGCAGGGATCGCCGCGCCAAGGCCGAAAATGGGCTCGGCGGGGCCCGCACGTTGCGAGGGCACGCTCGGCGCGGGCACTATCAGAAGGGGTGGATATCAGGCTTGTCTGGGACAAACACGGCACACGCTGATCTCCTGCTCATCAACGGTCGCATTTGGCCCGGCGGTCCGGCGCGACACATGGAGGAAGCGCTGGCCGTTGTAGGCGGCAGAGTGCTGGCCGTCGGACGCACGGCGGACCTCATGCCGCTCGCGGGACCAGATACGCGCGTCATCGACCTGCGGGGACGCACCGCGATCCCCGGTTTCAACGACGCCCACGCGCACCCCATCACCTTAGGGCTGCACGGCACCCGGATCGACGTCAGCCCCCGGGCGGTCCGTTCTATCCGGGACATTCAGGAGAAGATCCGCGCCGCCGCCGCGACCCGGCCGCCTGGGACGTGGATCTTGGCGGCGGGCTACGACGACGCGCACCTCGCCGAAGGCCGCCATCCGACGCGGGACGACCTGGACGAGGCGGCGCCCAACCACCCGGTGTTTGTGACCCGCACGGACCTGCACATGGGCGTGGCCAATTCCCGCGCCCTGGAGGCGGCGGGCATCAAGGAAGACGAGCCGGACCCGCCCGGCGGCAGTTTCCACCGGGAAGGCGGCCGTTTGACGGGCCTGATCGTGGACAACGCCATGCAGCGGGTGTTCGCGCACGTGCCGCCGCCCACCGTCGATGACCTGGTGGAAGCCGTCGCGTGGGCCGTGCGGGAGTTCAACCGTTGGGGCATCACCAGCGTCACGGACGCCGGCGTGGGACTGGTCAGCGGCGCCGACGACCTGCTCGCTTATCAAGCCGCCCGGCAGCGCGGTCGCCTTACGGTGCGCTTTACCCTGTGTCTTTTGGCCGACGAAGCCCTTGGCGGCAGGCCCACCGCTCCGGCGGCGCTGGAGGCGGGCTTCGCCACGGGCTTTGGCGACGAGTACTTGCGCCTCGGCCCCGTCAAGTTCTTCGCCGACGGCAGCGCCAGCGGCCGCAGCGCGGCGTTTAGCCGGCC
>PKQR01000119.1 GCA_017578085.1 Bacillota bacterium | reverse complement strand
AGGGCCTGTTCGGGATCAACCTTCAGATAGCGGGCCACGTTGACCAGTGCAAACAACACGTCGCCAAACTCTTCCACGACGCGGGCCCGCGCACCTTCCGCCGCTTCGCCTTCTTCTGTGCTGGCCTGCTTCAGCTCCGCCAATTCCTCGTGGACCTTTTCCCACGCCCCGGCCACATCGTCCCACTGGAAGCCGACCCGGGCGGCCCGGTCCTGCAGCTTTTCCGCCTCTAGCAGTGCGGGCAGGTGCCGCGGGATGCCGTCCAGGAGCGATGACTCCTCTGTGGCCTCGCGGCCGGCCTTCTCCCGCTGCTTGATGGCTTCCCACGTGCGCACGACCGCCGCCGCATCTTCGGCGTGCGCATCGCCAAACACGTGGGGATGGCGGCGCAGGAGCTTCCGCACCAGACCGTCCACCACGTCGGCCATGGTGAAGCGGCCGGTTTCCGACGCGATCTGGGCATGAAAGACTACCTGCAGGAGCACGTCGCCCAACTCCTCGATGAGGGCCGCGTCGTCGCCCGCATCGATGGCGTCCAGCAGCTCGTAGGCTTCCTCCAGCAGGTAGCGCTTGAGGCTGGCGTGGGTTTGCTCCCGGTCCCAAGGGCAGCCCTCCGGCGAGCGCAGCCGGGCCATGATGTCGAGTAGCGGCTGCAGATCGGCCCGAGGGGTGTCGGTCATGGATTACCGGCCAGCGACCATCTGCTTGAGAGACTTGCCCGCCTTGAACGCCGGCACCTTGCCCGCCGGGATCTGGATCGCCTGCCGCGTGGCTGGATTGACCCCGCGCCGGGCCGCCCGGTTGCGCACCTCAAACGTGCCAAAGCCCACCAGCGTCACCTTGTCGCCCTTGGCCAGCGCTTCGGCGATGGACTCGAAAACCGCTTCCACCGCTGCCCCGGCCGTCTTCTTGGTCAGGTTGCTTTTCTCGGCGACCCGCGCAACGAGTTCGCTTTTGTTCACAGAAGGCCCTCCTTTGGAAAGTTTTGCATTGGTGTCTATTCGGGAGGCCGGATCGAAATCCTCCTTGCGGCATAGCCTGGAACGCTCCTTCGCACACTATACGGCAAGATGCGGAGGAGGTGGAGGGCTATGGACAGCGCGCGGCTGCGGTCGATGGCCATCGTGGCCGTCGTCCTGCTGTTGGCGCTGGGAGGACTGTTTCTGGCCAGGGGCCGCTCCGGCCCGGAGGAAGGCGGCCGGCAGGCCGGGCGGGATGAGCCTACGGTCACGCTGGTGTTTGAGAACGGCCGGCGAGAATCGATGCCCATGGAGCAGTACGTCAAAGGTGTAGTGGCGGGGGAGATGGGCCGCCTGCCGCCCCGGGGCGAAACCGAGGAGCGGGACTGGCCCGAACAAGCGTACGCAGCCCAGGCCATTTTGGCCCGCAGCTTCGCGGTGCGCTACCTGGAGGAGACCGGCGGAAACGAGATTCCCGCAGAGCACGAGGCCGCCCAAGCCTACAACCCGGACAACATCACCCAGGCCATCGAGCGGGGCGTGGAGCGCACGCGGGGCGAGGTCATGACCTACCAGGGCGAAACCGTGCGGGCGTGGTTTCACTCGTACAGCGGCGGGCGCACGGCCACTGCGCGGGAGGGCCTGGGGCAGGAGGAGGATCCACCCTATATCAAGAGCGTCGAGACGGGTGAGAACGAGTACGTTCCCGAGGACGTGGCCCGCTGGCAAGTGACCATGAGCCTCGAAGAGGTCGGCGCCGCATTGCGGGAGCGCGACATCGACGTAGGCCGCGTGCGGGACATCCGCATCGCCGAGCGCGGACCGTCGCAGCGGGTGACCGTTTTCGAGATCGAGGGCACGGAGGGCACCCGCACGGTGAGCGGCAATGACTTCCGCCTGGCGGTAGGCCCGGAACGGCTCAAGTCCACGCTCATTGACAATTTTGAGGTGGGCAACGGGATGCTGGCCGCCAGCGGTCGCGGTTTCGGACACGGCGTCGGCCTGAGCCAGTGGGACGCGTACAAGTTCGCACGGGAAGGACGTTCGCCCGAGGAGATCGTGGAGTTCTTCTTCGACGGCATCGAGATTCGCCGGCTGTGGGACTGATGCGCGCGCCGGTGCGGCTTGGCGGTTGAGTCATCCGCGGTCCCTCCGCAGCATACGTATTACCGACGCCTTGGGACAGGCAGCGCGTCGGAAGGGGGGCCCGGCGGGTGACGGAGGAAAAGAAGGCGGTCGTGCGCCGCAAGCACCAGCTCTCCTTGAGGAACCGCGAAGCCCTGCAGGTGGAAGGAGTGATCAATGTCGAGAGCTTCGATAACCAGGAAGTGGTGGTGGAAACCGACGCCGGCATGCTGTTTGTCCGGGGCGAGGACCTGCACATCAAAGAGCTCAACCTGGAAACCGGGGCGCTGGGACTGACGGGCTTCGTGCACGGCCTTGAATACGCCGGGGACAGCGTGGCCAAGAAAGGCAAAGGGCTGCTGGGAAAGCTCTTCAAGTGAGCGAGCCGGTGGGCAGCTGAGCACCCCGGGTGAGCGGGCAGTTCCCCCGGGCGCCCCGGCCTTTCACCGTCCGGGCGGCAGGCGCATACGATGGTGGGGTCTTTGGGTTGATGCGCCTGTCGTTCGAGGTGAAGGCCGATGCCGTCGCTGCTCGATCAGTTGCACGCGTTCGCCGTCACGCTGCTGGGCGGTGTCGCGATGGGCGTCCTCTACGACGTCCTGCGGATTGTACGGGGTATGGCCGGGCGGCGGGGACCGCTGGGCTGGGTGCTGGATCTCTTGTACTGGATTGTGGTGACGCCCCTGATGGCGGGGCTCCTCTTGGAGGCCAACCGGGGCGAGCTGCGGATGTACGTCTTCATGGGCATAGCCGCCGGGCTCGGCCTTTACTTTGCCTTCCTGAGCGGCCTGGTGCTGGAGGCGTTGCTGGCGGTCTCCCGGGGCGTGAGGGCCGTCCTGGCGTGGGCGGCGCATTTGGTGATGATGATCCTCATCCTGCCCGCGATGCTCCTGCGCGGCGCAGCCTGGCCGTCGGGCGCCGACCGGTGGCGCCAGACGGGGCGCGGCGGCACGCGCCTTGCCTGGCGGCTGTTGCCGTGGCGGGCGAGCCTCGCCTGGCGGCGCCGCTGACCTCCCGCAGCCGCAAGTCGCCCCCGGGAAAGGGATCCTCTCCCGGCGCGTCGAACACGCGCCTGGCGCGGATTCCAAGCCGGGGGGATGGACATGGTCCGCAAAGGGGGCCGGATTCGCGTCAAGCCCCGCTTTTTCGTCCTGCTCGGGGTGTTCTTCCTGACGGTTTACCTGGTCTATGGCTATGTAGACGGGTTCCGGCGCATGCGGGCTATGCGGGCGGAGCTAGAGCGGGTGCGGGCCGAGATCGCACGTTATGAGGCGCTCAACGCCCAGTTGCGGAAGGAACTGGAACACTACAACAGTGACGCGTATATCGAGCGCGTGGCCCGTGAGGAGCTCGGCCTCGTGAAACCCGGCGAAACCCCGGTGATCGTCATCGAAGAGGCGCCCTCACGCCCGCGGTGAAGCGCCGAACCATTGATTGACACAAAAATTCTCAACACGTATAATAGTGGTGTCCGCGGACGGCCCCGCGGTAACTCTACAGAGGAGGAATTTGTTTCCGCATGACCATTGAAGTTGGCAGCATTTTGGAGGGGAGGGTCACCGGCATCACCAACTTCGGCGCGTTCGTCGAGTTGGGTGAGGGGAAGACTGGTCTGGTGCACATCTCGGAGGTTGCTGACGACTACGTTCACGATATCAAGGACTACCTCAAGGAAAACGATATCGTGAAGGTCAAGGTCATCAACATCAAAGATGGCAAGATCGGTCTTTCCATCCGCCAGGTGAACAACCCGTCTCCAGCTGCCCGCAAGCCGGCGCGTGGTCGCGGCCGGACGCCCAAGTCCTTTGAGGATAAGCTGTCGCGCTTCTTGCGCGAGAGCGAGGAGCGCCTCGCCCATCTGCGCAAGAGCACCGACGCGAAGCGGGGGGGCCGGGGCACCCGCAGAGGTTTCTAACGCAGCCGGTTTGCTGCTTTTCCCTTGACCAAAGGCATCCCGACACGGGATGCTTTTTTTATGGGGACACGGGCGGTCATGCCGGCAGGCTTCCGGCCCTGGTCCCCGGGGTGCTGCCCCCCGGGACCTGGTCCGCCGGACAAGCGCCCGCTAAGACAATGCCCGCCCCGACGATGCCCGCAAGGAAGGTGGCGCCGATTTCGACCGAAAAGGACATGCGCACCATCGCCCACCAGCTGGGCCGTCGCCCCCGGCCAGGGACGGAAGTCTGCCGCCGCTGCCGGCACGGGTTTCCGCAGGTAGTCATCTCTCCCCCGGTCGTCCGGGACGGAGACCGCTGGGATGTTTTCCCCACCGTGTACTGGCTGACGTGTCCCCTGCTTGTGGCGGCCATTGGCCGGCTGGAAGCGCAAGGCTGGATCGGCCGCTACGAAAAGCGCTTGGCCGAGGACCCCGCCTTCGTGCAAGCGTTGGCTGAGTGCCATGCCGGTGCCGCGGCGGATCGGGTGCGCCGGATACCGCCCGAGTGGCGGGACGCCCTCGAGCGCGACCACCCGCGCCTTTGGCAGGCCCTCGCGGAAACCGGCGTCGGGGGCATCCGCTCGCGGACCGGGGTGAAGTGCCTGCACACCCACTACGCCGACCATGTCGGCCGCGGGGACAACCCTATCGGGCGCGCCGTGGAGGAGCAGTTGCGGGAGGCCGGGGTGCCGCTGGAGGGCACCGACGACTGTTGGCGCCGGTGCGCGGTGGAGGAGAAGGCGTAGGACGATGGGCGCGGCTTTTGGCGGGCGCTGGGCGGCCATCGACATCGGCACCAACTCGGTGCGCCTGCTGGTGGCGGAAGTGCGCGGCGACACCGTGGTGGCCGTGAGGCGCGCGCTGCGCCTGACGCGCCTCGGCCAGGGCGTCGACCGCGAGCGGCGGTTGGCCCCGGAGGCGGCGGCGCGCACCGCGGCGGCCGTGGCAGAACTAGCCCAGCAGGCCCGGGACATGCAGGCCAAGGACATCGTCATCGCCGGCACCAGCGCCCTGCGGGATGCGCGGGATCGGGCGGATTTCTGCCGCGAGGTGGAGCGCACCACGGGCCTGCCTGTGTACATTTTGAGCGGCCCGGGCGAGGCGGCGCTGTCTTTTATGGGGGCCGTGCGCGGCCTGGCCTCCGTGGCGGGTGACGGCGAGGGGACGGGGGCGGCGAGGGAAGTCTGGATCGTGGACGTGGGCGGCGGCAGCACCGAAGTCGTGCGGGGGACCGCGCAGGGCCAGGTGGTGGCCCGGGCCAGCGCCGATGTGGGCGCGGTGCGCATGACGGAGGCGGCGGTGCGCTCGGACCCGGTTTCGGCCGAAGACTGGTGCCACCTGACGGCTGCCATCGAGCAGGGGCTGGCGCCCTTGTGGCAAGCGCTCCTGGGCGATGGGCAAGCGGAGGGCGTGCCCGCACCGGCGGGCGGCCTGTTCGTCGGCGTTGGGGGCACGGTCACGACGCTGGCCGCCATGGACCAGCAGCTCGACCCTTATGATCCGGACAAAGTGCACGGTTATCGCCTCTCCCGGTCGGCCGTGGCTGGCATGCTCGAGCGCATGCGGGCGGCGACGGTGGCCGAACGGCGCACGTGGCCGGGCCTGCAGCCCCAGCGGGCCGACATCATCCTTTCCGGCACGGCCATCGTGCTCGCGGTGATGACCCGGCTGGGCGCGGATTCGCTCTTGGTCAGCGAAGCGGACCTGTTGGACGGCCTCATCCTCTGGGCGGCCAGGCTGGGGCGGGACCCGGCGTACCTAGTGGACGGCCGGTAACGCAGGTCGGCGCCCCTCTGCTGGCAGCAGGCTGGGGTGGACCCCCGGGTACCCTAGTCGACGGTGCCGGCGGCGCCGCTGATTTCGGCGCAAGGAGTGCCGCTGGGCCCGGCGCAGCAGGCGGTGCCGGGCGCTGCCCTTGACCCCGTCGTTGACCCTGCCCGCGGGCGGGGGATATAATGGGCTTGCACGTGGATAGGCACCGGGCCGGAGTGGCGAAATGGCAGACGCGGGCGACTTAAAATCGCCTGGGCAACCCCCGTGCGGGTTCGAGTCCCGCCTCCGGCACCACGTTCCTTGCGCCACCGGGGGCTAAGCAGCTTGACGCAAGCCAAGTCCTGGCGGGAATCCTATACCGAGCTCAAGGAAATTGTCGTGCCGCCCCACTGCAACCACCACGGCACCGTCTTTGGCGGGCACATCCTCGCCCTCATCGACCAGGTGGCCGGTGTGACGGCGATGGAGCACTGCGGGTCCCCGTCGGTCGTCACTTTGAGCATGGACCGGGTCACCTTCTACCATCCCGTCAAGGAAGGGCAAATGCTGCACCTGCAGGCCCGGGTCACCTACACGGGCCAGAGCTCCCTTGAGGTATACGTCAAAGTCTACGGCAAGGACTTGGCCGATCCGGGGCGGCCTCCGTGGCTGACCTGCGAGGCGTACACCACGTTTGTGCTGGTGGACGCCAACGGGCGCCCCGTGCCGGCCGTCCCCCCGCTGCTTTTGGAAACGCCCGAGGATCGGGCCCTGTTTGAGGCCGCGGCCGCCCGCAAGGAAGCGCGCCTTGCGGAAGCGCGCCGGCGCCGCCCGCAGTTGTTGTAGACGGAGATGATGCTGGAGAAAGGAGCTGGTGTTGGTGCGGGGCCGCACACAAGTCTTGGCCTTGTGGACGCTGCTGGTGCTGCTGCTCGGGACGGTGGCCGCGTCGGCGCAGTACCGAGGGGAATTTTACGTCCATACTGACCAGCGGTTCTGGTGGTACCAGGGCGACAACCGTTTGTATGAGCTGCTGGTGCCCTCCCAGGGCGAGCAGTACACGGAGCGGGATATCTTCGGCGA
>PKQR01000001.1 GCA_017578085.1 Bacillota bacterium | reverse complement strand
CCCTGCCGGGTAGAGTATATTTAGAAGCGTGAGGGTGCAAGGACGGTGAATGGAAGATGCCTGGGACGCTCAAGGACCCTAAGGTCATCAAGCAGCTGACGGACCGCCTGCGCCGCATCGAAGGCCAAGCCCGGGGCATCCAGCGGATGCTCGAGGAAGGGCGTCCCTGCGGCGAGATCATCACGCAGCTCACCGCCCTGCGCAACGCGGTCAACAAGGTGGCCGCCCAGGTCATCGTGGAGAACCTGGAGGCCTGCATCCTCAACGGGAACCCGGAGATGGACCCGAGGGAGGCCCTGCAGGAGGCCAAGCGCCTGTTCCTGCAGCTCTAGCCAAGAACTGATTAGCGGGAGGTCGGCAACATGTCCACGGGCTTCACTGAGGACTACGGCTACCGGAAGCGGGTTCGCCTCTCCTACGACGAGGCGGTCCAGCGGGTGCGGGAAACCCTAAAGGAGCAGGGCTTCGGCGTGCTGACCGAGATCGACGTGGCTGCGACCTTGAAGCAGAAGCTCGACGTCGACTTCGGCCGGCGCTACGTCATCCTCGGCGCCTGCAACCCGCAGTTGGCCTACCGGGCGCTGTCCCGCGAAACCGAGCTCGGCCTGCTCTTGCCGTGCAACGTCATTGTGTATGAGGACGGCGAAGAAACCGTGGTGGCGG
Organism: Bacillota bacterium; assembly: GCA_017578085.1. GTDB lineage: Bacteria > Bacillota > Limnochordia > Limnochordales > ZCTH02-B6 > ZCTH02-B6. The sequence goes on along the minus strand of PKQR01000001.1, from coordinate 70,638 downwards.
CGGTCGAGCCCCATGCGATGCTGAGTGTCGTCCCCAACGAGTCGCTCAAGGAGATCGCCGACGAGGCCACGCGCCGGCTGCACGCGGCCATCGACGCTGTCGCCCGGTAACGCCCTGTCGCGCCGCGGGCGTCGTCCCGGAGGGGGCTTTGTCCGCAGCCTACCCGGCTGCCTGCACCACCCGGCAGATGCGCCACGGTTCCCGGTTGCCCAGCCGCTCCTGCACCCGGGCGATCCGGGCGCGGCCGATGGCAGCGATGGTGTCGTACCCCGCCCGCCGGGCAGGCGAATCGGCCGGCGTCGGCTCGGCCCGCTGGACCACGATGCAGCGCCGGTTTCCCCCGTCCGCGGCGTTTTGCTCCAGCACCGCCTGGGCCGTGGTGCACGACCCCGCGAAAAAGTCCAGCACGATGTCGCCTGCCTCCGGGCGCGTGATCCACTCGAGCATCCGGCGGATAAGGGCCACGGATTTCGGATTGTCAAAGATTCCCGGGCCCAGAAGCCGCGCCAGCTCCCGGCTGCCCTTGGCCTTGAGGTCCGTCCACAAGGTGCTCGCCAGGCGCGTATCCGACGGGGGCACGTAGTGCTCCGGTTTCCCCGCGGCCGACAGGCGCAGGAGATCCACCCGCCGCCCCCGGCGCCGCTCTTTGAGGTACCACGCGTCGATCTGCTCTTGCGTGACCTCCTCGGCGGAGACGCCCAGCTCCTTGAGCATGCGCTCGTAGTTGGCGGCCGCGGCGAGGCTCCGCTCCTGGCTCCAGCGCCACTGCCCGCGCTCGGGCGTGATGCCAAACAGCGGGTACCGCATGGTCGGCCGGTCCGTGCCGCGCCAGTGGCTGTTCCAGGTGCCCGGGCGGCGCGTTTCCCTGGGCACCCGCAGGTTGGGAAACCGGGCCCGGGCGTCCCGGGCATACATGAGCACGTACTCGTGGCCGCTGGCCAGGGCCGCCACGGAGGCAAACTGGGCCTGCACGCTCTTGGTCCCCCGCCCCACGATGATGCAGTTGCGGAAGCACTCGCGGCCAAAGATCTCGTCCATGATCACCCGCAGGTAATGCACTTCGTGGTCGTCGATGCTGATGAAGATGGCGCCCTCGTCGTGCAGGAGCTCCCGGGCCAGCACCAGCCGCGGGTACATCATGGACAGCCACGCCGCGTCGCTCTGGCGGTCGGCAAAGACGAAACCCTGGCCGGTGTTGTACGGGGGATCGATGTAAATCATGCGCACGCGGCCCGCAAGGGCGGGCTTGAGGAGCTTGAGCGCCTCCAGGTTGTCGCCTTCGACGAAGACGTGGCATGGGATGGGTGCCGCCGCGAGCCCGAGCGCCGCCAGTCCCTCGCCCGCCGGCACCGGGTTTCCGTGCTCATCGACCAGGACGCCCCGGGCCGGGCTGTGGGCCAAGGCCAGCGCGTCGTCTTTGCCTGGCCAGCTCAGCTGCAACCCCTTCCCTCCCGCGGTCTGCCGCCTGCGGCACAAGAACTATGCCCGATGGCGTGCGTCACAAAATGCGGCAAATAAGGGAATATCCGGCGCCTGCGCCGGGACGCGCAGGTAGGGGCCGGCATTCAAGGGAATACCATGCGTGCAGGGCAATTCCTGGTGCGCCGGTCGCAGCGGCTGGCGCGGCCGCGGGCGAGGAGAACTGACATGGTCCAGAGGCTGTTTGGTTTCATCCTGGTCGCGTTAGGCCTTTTGTTTCTCGTAGACACTCTAGGGCTGGCCGAGGCCGGCGACATTCTGCGCCTATGGTGGCCGCTCGTCCTGGTCGCGGGCGGCGTCTTCCAAGGCCTAGGCGGGTCGTGGCTGGGCGGCGGCATTCTGATCGTACTGGGCGGCGCCATCATGCTGCGGAACTTCGGGCTTTTGCCCGCGAGCTTCGTGGCAGCCTTTTGGCCGCTGCTCATCATCGGGGTCGGCCTGTACCTCCTCTTTTACGGCCGGGATACGGACGCTACGGCCCACGGAGCGCCGTCGGTGCGGCTGTTTTCCATCTTCGCGGGCGCAAACCACCGCCTGGAGTCCCAGCAGCTCCGCAGGGCGGAGCTCTCGGTCATGTTCGGCAGCCTGGAGGTTGACGCGCGCCTGGCCCAGCCGGCGGCGGACGGCGCCGTGGTGGACGTGGGCGTGCTGGCCGGCGGCATCCGGCTGCGCGTGCCGGAGACGTGGCGCGTGAGCCCGGAAGCGCTGGTGCTGTTTGGCGGCATTGAGGACAAGCGCCCGCGGCCCAGCGCCCAAGTCCAAGATGCCCCGCGGCTTGTCATCCGGGGCTTTGTGGCCATGGGCGGCGTCGAGGTAGTGTCCTAGAGCAATAGCGACAGCAATAAGTACGTTTGAAATCGCAACGGTGCCAAAAAGGTGATGAACGTGAGCCAAGCGCAAGACGGCGGCGAAAAAGGCGGCAGCGGACCAGGCGGCGGCGGACAAGCCCGGACCGTGCGCCTGGTAGGCCTCTTCCTGGGTCCGGCCTTGTGGGCGGTGATCATGTTGTTGCCCAACATGGGCGGCCTGGAAGGCGCCGCCCGGGCCGCGGTCGCGCTGACCGCCTGGATGGCCGCGTGGTGGATCACCGAAGCCGTCCCCCTGGAAGCCACGGCGCTGCTCCCCATCGTCGTCTACCCCCTGACCGGCGTCATGCCGGCCGGCCAAGTGACGCTCCAGTACGGCAACAGCACCATCTTTCTCTTCCTATCGGGCTTCTTGCTCTCCGTCGCCATCGAAAAGTGGGGGCTGCACCAGCGCATCGCCCTGCAGATCATCATGCTGGTAGGCTTCTCGCCGAGCCGGATCGTGCTGGGCTTCATGGCGGCGACCGCTTTCTTGTCGCTGTGGATCTCCAACAGCGCCACGGCCATGATGATGGTGCCCATCGGGCTGGCCGTGATCCGGAAGCTGGAGGCCATCATCCGGGAGCAGCACCTGCCCATCGACATCCGGCCGGAACACTTCCCCCTCGGCACTGCGCTGATGCTCGGCATCGGGTACGCGGCTTCCATTGGGGGCCTCGGGACCCTCATCGGCAGCCCGCCCAACGCCATCTTCGCAGCCTACGTGCAGACCGCTTACGGGGAAACCATCAGCTTCTTGGATTGGATGCTGTACGGGCTCCCCATCGCCGTTATCGGGACACTCGTCGCGTGGGTGTACTTGGCCTTTATCGGATACCGGATGCCCAACCTCAACATCCCCGGCGTCGAGGGCGTCATCAAACGGGCCTATGAGCAATTGGGGCCCATGAGCGCCACCGAGAAGCGGGTGGCGGCGGTGTTTGTGCTGACGGCCATTGCCTGGGTCATACGCGGGTTTGTGGAGGCGCCGCTGGCTGCCATCGGCGTCACGGGCCTGACCGACACGACCGTCGGCATCATGGGAGCACTGGCGCTTTTCCTGGTCCCGGCGGGCACCCGCACCAAGGAGGGATTTAGTGACGGCCAGCGCCTGCTGGAATGGCGCGACACGTCTGACCTTCCCTGGGGCGTCCTGGTGCTCTTTGGCGGCGGGCTCGCGCTGGCGGCCGGGATCGAAGGCTCGGGAGCGGCCCAGTGGGCAGCGGAGCAGCTGGCCGTCCTGCAGGGGACGCCGCCGCTGGTGGTGCTGCTCGTGGTGGTTACCATCGTGATCGCGCTCACGACGGTGACGTCCAACACGGCGACGGCGACCATCCTCATGCCGGTAATGGCGGGCCTCGCCCAGGGGCTGGGGCTTCATCCTTACGTGCTCTTGATCACATCCACTACGGCGGCGTCCTGCGCCTTCATGCTGCCGGTGTCCACGCCGCCGACCGCGATCGTGTTCGGCTCCGGCTACATCAAGCTCACGGACATGGTCCGGGCGGGCTTCTGGCTCAGCACGGCCTTTGTGGGCATCACCACCGTCTTGGCCTACTGGTGGGTCCCGCTCGTCTGGGGCATCAGCGTAACGCCGTAACGGCGGTGCATCGTTTGAGCCTCGTTGGAGCCTCGTTGGAGCCCCGTTGCAGCCCCGTTGGAGCCAACCGTCACGCGCCGGGCATGCGAAAGGCCGCCGCAGCATGCGGCGGCCTTTCATGCGGAGACCTTTCCTGCTTGTTCCGCCGGTTTCGGGACGGCGGCTGGGCAGGCCGCCGCCTGCAGGCCGCGCCGGGTTCACACGAGCCGGCGCAGCAGCTGCTCCCGGTCGCCTGCCAGGAAGTCGATGATCGGCACTTCCAGCATGGTGTACGCGCCGGGCTTCTGGCGCAAGGACGCCCGGGCCGCGGCCACCATCACCTGGGCCGTAAGCGCCGGGTTGTTGATGCGGATGTCATACAGGAACATCTGGTTGTGGGCGCGGCCGGAGACGCCCTTGCGCTCGATGCGCACCCCATGGCCCATGTCGATGAGAGGTTGCACCGCGTCCACCTGGATGACCCGCGTGTCGTCGTTGCGGAAGTAAGGGTCCTCCAGGATGCGCTGCTTGACCGTTTCAAAGTCGGCGCCGGGCTCAAGCTCCACATACACCATCCGCCGGTGCGCTCCCTGGCCGATGGGGATGGTCAGGGACAAGGCGTCCCGCACGCCGGGGATGGCCTTGACGGCCACCGTGTGGCCCATGCTCATGCCCGGGCCGTAGTTGGTATAGGTGATGCCCCGCGGCGCCATGAACTCCAGCATCGCCCGCACCATGGAGTTGGTGCCCGGGTCCCAGCCGGCGGAGATGATGGCCACCGCGTTGTGGGCCCGGCTGATCTCATCCAGCTGCCGCCGCAGGTTGACGAGCTCCCCATGGATGTCGTAGGAGTCGACGGTATTGATGCCTTTGCTCAAGTAAAACGCGGCGGTCTCGGGCACCTGGCGGGTCGGCACGCACAAGAGCGCCACGTCCACCCTCCCCAGCTGCGCGACGTCGCCCACCACCGGGATTTCCGGGTCGATGCCGACCCGGTCCTGCGGGTTGCGGCGCACGATGCCCGCGAGCTCCATGTCCGGCGCCTCCAGCACCGCGTCCACCGCCGCACGGCCGATGTTGCCGTAGCCTACGATTGCCACTCGCGCTTTGTCGCTCACGCTTGCTCCAACTCCTTTCCTGGCGATTTCCTTACCGTACGCCCGGCCGCTTTCCCTTCCTCCCGAGCGGGCCCCGCTCGCGTCCCCCGTCGGCGCCCCGGGTTACCCTGTCCCCGGTTTCCCATACTGGTCTTGGGAGGCCCCCTCGCCCGGGCCGTCGAAACGCGGCAATACCCAAGATACCACATCACAACGGGGGGAACCGGTTCCAGTGGAAATCCGGGTTCAGCAGGGCAACATCACCCAGACGGCGGCCGACGCCGTCATTGTCAACCTTTTCGAAGGCGTCACCCAGCCGGGCGGTGCGACGGGTGCGCTGGACGCCCGCATCGGCGGCCTAATCAGGCGGCTCATCGCCGCGGGCGAGTTCAAGGGCCGCCTCAACGAAACCGCCGTGCTGCACGTGGGCGAAGGGTTTCCTTTCCGCAAAGTCGTCGTCGTGGGCCTGGGGAAGTCATCCGAGTTTGACGCCGAGCGGGTGCGGCAGGTGAGCGCCACGGCGGCCCAGACTGCGGCCAAAGGCAACGTCAAGACCATCGCCACCATCGTGCACGGGGCGGGCATCGGCGGGCTCGACGTGTTCACCGCCGCCCAAAGCGTGGCCGAAGGGACCCTTTTGGGGCTGTACCGGTACGACAAGTACAAGAGCAAGAAGGACAACGGCGACGGCCACCCCGGCACGCCGGAGCAGGTCCTCATCGTGGAGATGGACGGGGGCAAGCTCGATACGATCCGCGCCGGCGTCCAGCGGGGTGTCATCCTCGCCGAGGCTACGAACTGGGCCCGGGACCTGGTCAACGCCCCCGGGAATGAGCTGACCCCGTCCGAGCTGGCCCGGCGGGCTGAAGCCATGGCCCGGGAGGAGGGGCTCGAGTGCACCATCCTCGGCCGGGAGGAGATGGAGCGCCTGGGTATGGGCGCGCTCTTGGGCGTAGCCAAGGGCAGCGCCCAGGAGCCTAAGCTTGTTGTGCTGCGCTACAACGGTGGCGGCGACGCGGCCCCGGTGGCGCTGGTAGGCAAAGGCGTCACCTTTGACACGGGCGGCATCAGCCTCAAGCCCCGTGAGGGGATGGCCGAGATGACCAGCGACATGGCGGGAGCCGCTGCGGTGCTGGGCGCGATAAAGGCCATCGCCCGCCTCAAGCCCCGCCAAAACGTGATCGCCGTCGCCCCGTGCGTGGAGAACATGCCTTCGGGCACCGCCTACAAGCCCGGTGACATCCTGCGGGCCATGACCGGCAAGACCATCGAGATCGACAACACCGACGCCGAAGGTCGCCTGATCCTGGCGGACGCGGTGGCGTATGCCGAGTCGCTGGGCGCCCACACCATCGTGGATGTGGCGACCCTTACGGGCGCGTGCGTCATCGCCCTGGGGCACATCTACACGGGGCTTGTGTCCAACGACGACGGGCTCGCCGAGGCCATCATGGCGGCGGGCCGTAAGGCCGGCGAGCGCTTCTGCCGCCTGCCGGCGGACCCCGAGTACAAGGAGCAGTACAAGAGCGACGTCGCCGACATCAAGAACACCGGCGGCCGGCCCGCCGGCGCCATCACGGGTGCCCTTATCATCAGCGAGTTCATCGACAAGGCCCGCTGGGCGCACCTCGACATCGCCGGCACGGCAACCGCCCAGAAGGCTCGCCATTACCTGGTCAAGGGCGCGACGGGCGTGGCTGTGCGCACGCTGGCCGAGTTTGTCTGCAGCCTGTGACCCTGGACTTGGAGCTGGACTTACAGCTGGACTTGGCGCTGGGCTTGGAGCCAGCCTTTGGCTGGCTCCGCCCATTTCTTGCGCACGCGCATTGCGGCGCGCACGCCGCCCGCAGCTGGCGCAAAATTGCGCGTCTGTCGGTACAGGCAGGATTTTTCCTTTGCCGCCACCAATTAGTGATCTGCGTCTTTGCGTTTCTTCACTAGGGACAGCGTTTCTATAAAAGAAACATTTGCGAAGAGGCCCCATGGCGAAAACGGCACTGCTGCAGACCCTGGACAGGGCACTGACGCTGCTCGCCGCCTTCGACCGCGAGCACCCCGAGTGGGGGGTCACCGAGCTGGCCCACCACCTGGGCCTGCCCAAAAGCGTCGTGCAAAAAACGTTGGCCACATTCGCCCGCCATGGGTTCGTCCACCAGGAGCCCCGGCGCCGGCGCTACCGGCTCGGTCTCCGGCTCTTGTCCTTGGCGCGGCTGGCCCAGCCTGAACTGGCCCGCATCGCCGACCCGCATATGGTCCGGCTAGCCGCCGCCACCAAGGAAACGGTGAAGCTCACCATCGTCGACGGCAACCAGGCGGTCATCGCCCATGCGGTGGAAAGCCCCCATTCGCTGCGCATGACCGGCCGTGTTGGCGAACGCAACGATTTCCACCTGGGCGCGTCCAACAAGGTGCTGGCCGCGTTCTTGCCCTGGGAGACGGTGTGGGCGGCCTTATCGGCCCGCCTGCCCGCCGGCCATCCCCTGCTCCAAGACCCCACCCAGTTCCGCAGCGAACTGGAAGCCATCGCCCGGCAGGGGTACGCCGTGTCCCACGGCGAGGTGGAGCAGGGCGTGACCAGCGTCTCGGTGCCCATCCGCGGCCCCGCCGGCGAGGTGCAGGCCAGCCTCAGCGTCGTCGGCCCCAGCGTCCGGGTGGCCGGCGACGGCTGGCGGCGGTGGTTGGAGCTGCTGCTGGCCGCCAAGTCCGCCGTGGAGCAGGAGCTCGGGTGGAAGGAGGCAGACAGCCTGCTGGATAGAAAGGAGGTGCCGCCGGTCGCCGCTGTTCGCCAACGGTAGCATTCTTAGAGGCTCATCTTAGAGGATCAGCACCCAGCGGAAAGGCAGAGAAGGCAGAAGACTTGGACACCGGAACACGAAGAAAGGGGATGCCATCGTGTTGACTAGCAAGCTGCGGGCCGTGCGCGGCGCGGCGGTGCTGCTGGCCGCCGTTCTCCTGCTCGCGGGCCTTTCCGTCGTCGGCAATGGCGTGGCCATGGCCCAAACCCGCCATGTGCTGCGGGTCGGTTCGGGCGTGGCGGACGTGGGCACGCTGGACCCGCATTTCGCCACCAACTTCGGCGAGTACCCGATCGTCAAGGCGATCTTCAACGGCCTGGTGGACCTGCCCGCCGGCACCGTCGACATCGAGCGCATCGAGCCTGACCTGGCCGAGCGCTGGACGATCAGCGAGGACGGGCGCGTCCTGACCTTCTACCTGCGCCGGGGCGTGCAGTGGCACCATGGCTACGGCGAATTCACGTCCGAGGACGTCGTCTTCTCCTTTGAGCGCGTGGCTGACCCGGCCGTCGGCTCGCCGTGGCGCAGCGAAGTGGCCAACATCAAGGAAGTGCGGGCCCTCGACCGCTACACGGTGCAGATCGAGCTCCACGAGCCGGACCCCTTCGCGCTTCTGCGCCTGGTGGGGTATCACTCCGGTTTCATCGTAAGCAAGAAGGCCGTCACCGAGCTGGGCGACGCGCACCGCTTCAATCCCATCGGCACCGGTCCGTTCGCGTTTGTTGAGTACAATCCGCGGCGCAACGTGGTGCTGAAGGCCAACGACCAGTACTACAAGGGCGCTCCGAAGTTGGCCGGCATCGAGTTCCGCTTCATGCCCGACACCGCCACCCGCGAGCTGGCCCTGCGCACCCGCGAGGTGGACACCGCCGATGGCGACTCCGAGCAAATCTGGGTCGACCGCATGCGCTCCCAGGGCATCGTCGTGGACCTGGTGGGCCCCGGCAACGGGTACTTCATCCAGTACAACATGACCAAGCCGCCGTTTGACAACCTGAAGGTGCGCCAGGCGCTGTCCTACGCGGTCAACCGGGACGAGATCGTGCAGTATCTCGGGCCCTCCATCGCCCGGCCGCTGCGCAGCCCCGTCCCCGCGGGCTATTTCGGCCACACCACCGAGGGCATCGAGACCTACGAGTACAACCCGCAGCGGGCGCGGCAGCTCCTGGCCGAGGCGGGCTATCCCAACGGCTTCGAGTTTGAGATCTACATCAGCGAGGCCACCAGCTACCTGCCCTTCGCGCAGCTCTTGCAGGAGCAGTGGCGCCGCATCGGTGTCACCATGCGGCTCAACGTCATCGACCACGCCAGCTACCACGCCCGTATCCGGGAGGACGTCAACGGCGTCATCTTCTATAACGCCACGCGCCTGCCCATCGCGGACGTGTACCTGTCGCAGTTCTACCACAGCGACGCGATCGTCGGGAAACCGACGGCCATCACCAACTTCTCGCACCTGGGCGACGTCGTGGACAACATTGACGCCCTCATCGAACAGGCCCGGTCCGAGCTGAACCCCGACCGGCAGAAGGAGCTGTACGCCGAGGCGCAGCGGCGCATCATGGCCGCCGCGGCCGCGATGCCCTACGCGCAGCGGTACTCCGCGGTAGCCCGGCAGCCCTATGTGGACCTGGGCTACGAGCTGGTCGGGCCCAACCAGTTCGACAACTTGTTCGAGCACTACATCTACAACGAGAAGACCAGCATCCAGCGCTGACGCAAACCCGGTCGGCGAACCCGAAACAGGGCTAGGCCGGCGGTTGGACCTGTCAGGCCTGTCAGCAGGCCTAATGACAGGCCTAATGACAGGCCTGCTGACAGGCCGCTCCGACGGGCGGTCTGGATAGCCGAACCTGGCAGGTTCCCCGCCGGCCCAAGCCGGGGAGGCAACGGGGTTTTGAAGGCCTACATCGCGAGGCGACTGTTGTCCATCATCCCGACGCTCCTCATCGTCGGGAGCATTGTCTTTTTCGTCATGCGCATGGCCTCGGGCGACCCAGCCACCGCCATGCTCGGCGCGTCCGCCACCGCCGAGTCCATCGCCCGCCTGCGGGCGCAGCTGGGGCTGGACCGGCCCCTGGTCGTGCAGTACCTGGACTTTCTCCTGGATGCGCTGCGGGGCGACTTTGGCAACTCGTACGCCACCGGCCGGCCCGTCGCGGAGCAGATCTTCGCGGCCTTTCCCGACACGCTGGAGCTCGTCTTTTGGGGGATGCTCATCGGGACGCTGATCGGCGTGCCCACCGGGATCATCGCCGCCGTGCGTCCCAACAGCATCTTTGATTACGCGAGCCGGGTTGTGGCGCTGCTCGGGCTGTCCATGCCGCCGTTTTACCTGGGCATCCTGCTGCTGTTGCTGTTCGCCGTGAAGCTGGGCTGGTTCCCGGTCATCTCCACGCCGCAGCCGGGCTTTTTTGGGCGGCTGCACGCCGTCTTCCTGCCGGCCTTGAGCCTTGGACTTGTACAGGCGTCGTTCATCATGCGCTCGGTGCGCTCTTCACTGCTGGAAGTGCTGCAGGAAGACTACATCCGCACCGCCCACGCCAAAGGCGTCCCGCCGGCCCGGGTCCACTACTGGCACGCGCTGCGCAACGCCCTGATCCCGGTGATCACCGTCTTCGGCCTGTACCTCGGGACCTTGCTGGCGGGTACGGTGCTCACGGAAACCGTGTTTAACCGCCCGGGCATGGGGCGGCTCTTGGTGGGCGCCATCCAGCAGCGGGACTACCCGCTGATCCAGGGCGGGTTAATGATCTACGCCGCTGTCATCGTGGTGGTAAACACGGCGGTGGACATTTTGTACGGCCTCGTCGACCCGACCATCCGGTACGACTGACGGAAGGAGATCGCACGTGGCAGCAGAAACCCAACGCTCCACGTCCAACGGCATGTCCAGCCCAACGCCCGGCGGCTCCGGTGGCACGGTGAGCAGCACCGGCCGGAGCACGGATAGCGGGACGGGCAGGAGCTTCGTCGACACCCTGTCGGCCATGTGGAATTCCCGGTGGATGCGCCGGTTCCGCCGGGACCGCATGGCCGTGGGCGGCGTCATCTTTGTCGCGCTGCTCATCTTCGTGGCCGTGTTTGCCCCGTGGCTGGCGCCCTACGATCCGGCCGAGCAGCATATCATCTACCGCCTGCGGGGCCCGAGCGAGATGTTCCGGCTGGGCACCGACGAGTTTGGCCGGGACGTGCTTTCCCGCCTCATTTACGGCAGCCGCGCGTCGCTGGTGGTGGGGCTCGCATCCGTATTCCTGGCCGGGGTTCTCGGCACCATCATCGGCGGGATTTCGGGCTACCTGGGAGGCCGGGTGGACCAGGTCATTTCGAGCATCACCAACATCCTCATGTCCTTCCCGAGCCTCTTGCTGGGGCTGATGGTGGTGGTCGCCCTGGGACCGGGAACGACCAACGTGGTCATCGCCGTGGCGCTGTCGCTCCTGCCCAACTTCATCCGGCTGGCCCGGGGACCGGTGCTGGCCCTGCGGCAGAAGGAATTCATCCAGGCGTGCCGGGCGATTGGAGCCAGCGAAACCCGGATTATCCTGCGCCACATCATCCCAAACATCCTGGGCCCGATATCGGTCATGTCCACCTTGTGGATCGCGACGGCCATCCGCACCGAGGCGAGCCTGAGCTTCCTGGGTCTCGGCGTGCAGCCGCCGACGCCCAGTTGGGGCAACATGATCCGCTCCGGCGTCAACAACATCCTCAGCAACCCGTGGCTCGCCGTTTTCTCGGGACTGGCCATTACCGTCACGGTGCTCGCGTTCAACGTCATCGGCGACGGGCTGAGGGACGCGCTCGACCCGAAGCAGCGGCCCTGAAACGGGCCAGCATGGCAGCGGTTCCCGGCTTTTTCGTGGACCGCTCCGGCTATAGCAAGTGTCGGCTCTAGTCCAGCTATGGCAAGCGTCGGCTTTAGATTGGAGGAACCAACTGTGCAAGCTCAAGCGCTGCTGGACCAGTTTGCCCGCTGGCAAGGGGAAATGCTGGGGCTGCTGGAACAGCTGGTGAACATCGATTCCGGAACCGGGCATGCGCCCGGGATTGAGGCCATCCTCGACATCTTGGAGCCGCGGCTAAAGGAGCTTGGCCTCACCACGCGGCGCTTCCCGTCGCCGGTGGGCCCGCACCTCGTGGCCGAAGGCTCCCGGGAACCCCGGGTGCTGTTGATGGGCCACATCGACACGGTGTTTCCCGTGGGGACCGCCGCCCGGCGGCCCTTCCGGGTTGAGGGCGGGCGCGCTTATGGACCGGGCGTGATGGACATGAAGGCCGGCATCGTGTCGATGCTTTACGTGCTCAAGGCCCTGGCGCTGGCGGGCGGCCTGCATGAACACGCCCGGGTCATCATCAACGCCGACGAGGAGATCAGCTCCCCGCACTCCCGGGCGCTGGTGGCTGAGTACGCACCGGGGTGCACGGCTGCCTTCGTTTTCGAACCGGCGCGGTCGATGGAAGAGGTCATCACGTTGCGCAAGGGCGTCGGCGACGTCACCATCTCCGTCAAGGGCCGGGCGGCCCACGCGGGCGCCGCTCCCCAGGACGGGCTCAGCGCCGTGGAGGAGCTGGCAAGGATCACCCTGGCGCTGCACGCGTTGACCGACCTTGAGCGGGGCATCTCCGTGAACGTGGGCGTCGTGTCCGGCGGCACCGCCCGCAATGTGGTGGCCGAGCACGCCCGCGCCCGGGTGGATTTGCGCTTTCCTACCAAAGCCGACGGCGAAGCGCTCATGGAGCGCATCCGCGAAATTTGCACCCCGTCGCGCCCGGGCTACGAGATCGAGGTGACGGGCGGCATGACACGGCCGCCCTTGGAGCGCGGGCCCGCGATCGAGGCGTTGTTCGCCCACGTGCATGCCGCCGGGCGTGAGCTTGGTCTGGAACTGGTGCAGTCGTCGTCGGGCGGCGTGTCCGACGCGAACCTGATCGCGGACGCCGGCGTCCCCGTCATCGACTCCATCGGGCCAGTGGGGGGCAAAGCCCACAGCGACGACGAGTACCTGGAGGTGGACTCCATCGTCCCCCGGGCGGCGCTGGCGACGTTGGCCATCTCCCAGCTGCTCGCCCGCCAGACCAAGGAAGCCGCTTGGTGACCGGCCGGGTGCCTTCAACGGGCCCTGCGCCGGACCCACCTTTTCCCCGGCGGCCGCCGACTCCCCCGCGGCCGCCGGGGAGACGCCGGCCACCTCGCTCGGCCACACTCCCCAATAGCGCCAGGCCGCCGCCTCCGAGCCGGACGGCGGCAAGCGTCGCGTCCAAGACCCGCTGGCTAGGGGGCACCCGCTCGATCGCGGCTCCCCTTCCGTTATTTCGACCGAACGGTGCACGGTCCACCCCTCGGAAACCGGGCGGTCCACACGAGGTCGGCAGAGGGCCAATCTCTTTTGGGAGGCAGGTTTCATCAAAGGCATCGACGACCGCCTACCGGGGTCACGCTGCATGTTCGCGACAAACTGCAGGTTGACCGAACGGTCTGTGACTCCTAGGATTGTCTCACCGACCATGTCACGGGTGTTGAACAGCGGGGGGATGGACAGTGCCGCGCAGCACAGAGTTTGATCCTGACATCGTTCTCGATCAGGCGGTCGAGCTTTTCTGGGAGCGGGGCTACGAAGCCACGTCCGTCGCGGACCTCGTCGAGCATCTGGGAATCTCGAAAGCCAGCCTCTACAACACCTTCGGCAGCAAGCACCAGCTGTACCTCAAGGCGCTGGACCGATACATTGTCAAGGAGGATCCGTTCCCGATGTCTTTCCTCAACCGCGAGGGAAAGGCGCTCCCCCTCGTCTGGGGACTGGTGGAACGGTTCGCCGAGCAAGCGTCTTGGCGGACGCTCCGGTACGGCTGCTTTTTGGTCAATGCGGCGGTCGAACGGCTGCCCGGCGACAAGGAGGTGGAACGACGGGTGGAGATGGCCTGGAACGGCCTGGAAGCGGCGCTCGCTCTCTGTCTCCATCGTGCTCAGGCTCAAGGAGAACTCTCCCCTCGGAAAGACCCACTGACGCTGGCCAGCTTCCTGTTGGTCTTTCTCGTGGGACTCCGGGTAATGGCCAAGATCAACGCACCGCCATCCCGCTACATGGGCGCCGCTCGCGAGGCCCTCACGCTCCTGCAGTGACCGTTTACTGCCTTTGCCCCGATTGCCGGAAAGGCGGTCGCTATTTATACCGACCGGTCGGTTCTTTCGAGGGGTTTGCGCAAAGCGCGTGGCACCCCTGGAGACACCTAAAAGTTGGAAACGCATCGTCTGGTACCTGGTCCGGTAATGGTACCAGGCCCCGGTCAGCGACGGGCGGCGAGTCTCCAGGGCTCGCTGTCAAGCTCGGAAACCGAGCTTTTCGTTGCTTGCAACCGGGTCACACCGTGGGGTATAGTAGAGGGGCGGTATAGTAGAGGACGACAGGTTGCCGGCAGCAAACGCCGGCAACCTGCTGGCTGCGGCCCCGTAGCTCAGGGGATAGAGCGGCGGTTTCCTAAACCGCGTGCGCAGGTTCGAGTCCTGCCGGGGCCACCAGCAACAACGGTACGGAAAACGGACGGGCTCAGCAGGCTTCCCGTCCGTTTTCCTTTTGTGCTCGTCAAAGCCCGCGGTGCCCGAGATCCAGTTGGTCTGCCCTACCGCATCGCCGGGCAAGGCGACATCCGCCTTCCGGCGCGTCCCCTGCGCCGCCGGTCAGCCCGCCTGCTCCACGCTCATCCGCACGTTGGCCTCGAGCCGGATGGTGTCCGCCACGCTCAGCACCGCGGCGGTCCGGGGCTGCTGGAGGTCGAAGTCCGCGAACGTGACGCTGGTTCCGGCCTCGATGCGCACGGCTCCCGGCTCAAAGTAGGCGGTGCCGGTCCATTCCACCTGACGGGTCACGTTGCGGATCGTCAAGTCGGCGACGATGGTGACCGGTGCGCTGCCCTCCTGCGGCAACGGGAAGGTCAGGCCCCTGACCTCGGTGGGCACGAGCACCGCGTCCGGGTAGCGGGACGTCTGCAGCGTGTTTTGCCGCACGAAGTTGTCCCTGCGGGATTGGTCGCTCTGCAGCGACGCGAGATTCACCCGCACCTCGGAGAGTTCGGGAATGACGCGGCCCTCCTCATCAAATACGACCGTCCCGGAAACCTGGCGCGTCCGCCCGACCGCATCCACTGGGAAGCTGATGCCGGCCAGCTGCTCCCGAACCCGGTAGAGGGCTTCGCTCTCACCGCTGACCACTGCCAGGCGATAGGCGCCCGACGGCCCCGAAGCAGTGCCCGCCCTACCCGAGGTACCGGACCCAGAGGTACCGGAGCCCGAGGTACCCGAGCCAGAGGTACCCGAGTCGGAGGTACCCGAGCCAGAGGTACCGGAGCCAGCGGAGGCGGCCGTCCCCGTGCTCGGCGCCGGCGACATCTGTGCGGCCCCGGGTCCCGTAAAGGAGCCCGTTCCAGGACCTGTTTCAGAACCCGTCACCCGGCCGTCCAAGAAACCGCCGGCCGCTGCCACCGCCAGTGTGACAACGGCCGCCACGGCCGCGAGAACCCAAACCTTGCGCTGCAAGCTGCCCACTCCCATCTCAAGCTCTGTTTCACTTGACGAGCAGCGCCCGGATTTGGTTCACGCGGCCTCCACCAGCCGCCTACTTTTGCCGGGAGTCCGCCAGCACGGGGCGGTCGCCCAGCTGTCCGGGCGGGTACAGCTCGACCCTGTCGGGCCGCACCCGCAGCCGGTCCTGGGCAGCGGCCGTGACGGCTTCTTTGAGAGCCGCAGCCGCGGCCGGATCATGGGCCTCCCCGGCCTGGGTTTCCACGTCCAGCCAGAGGCAATCCCGGTGACCCTCCTGGCCGACACGGGCGGCGATGCGGGCGATTCCGGGCACGGCGCGGGCCAGCTGTTCGATCTGGTGGGGGTAGATGAACATCCCCCGTACCTTGACTCCGGCGCCGACCCGGCCGAGCACCCCGGCTATGCGGGGCGAGGAACGCCCGCAGCGGCACGGCTCCGGGATCACGCGGGACAAATCGCCGGTAGCTAGCCTCACAAGGGGATAGGCCGGGCGGAGAGCGGTCACCACCAGCTCGCCCACCTCGCCCTCGGGCACGGGCTCGCGCGTGGCCGGGTCCAGCACCTCGACGATGACCTGTTCCACCAGGTGCATGCCTTGTTGGGCTTCGCATTCATAGGCGACGATGCCGAGTTCGGCCGTGCCGTACCCTTGGAAGGCCTTCACATCCCACTCCTCGGCCAACTCCTGCCGGAAGTCGTCGTCCAGCCGCTCGGCGGTGAACCACGCCCGCCGTAGGGCCAGGCGCGGTTTGGAAACGCCGCCAGCTCGCGACTCTTCCAGGATCGTGGCCAGCAGCGCCCGCAGGTAGCTGGGCAGGCCGGCAAAGCCGGTGACGGGCAGCTGCTGCAGCAGGCGCGCCTGCTCGGAACGGGACATGGTGCCGGCCGGCACCACCGTCCCGCCTAGGGACAAGACGCCCGCCTCGATCATGAAGGCCGCCGGGCTCAAGTGGTAGGTGAAGGTATTGAGGACCAGGTCGCCGGGCCCAAACCCGGCCGCCCGGAACGCCTCCGCGGCGCCCCAGTCGTCGAGCCTGGTTCCCTCGACGTTGTAGATGGGGCCGGGTGAGACAAAAACGCGGCGAAGACTGGACATTCCGCCGCTCACCCAGCCGCCGAAAGGAGGATCCTCCTGCTGCTGGGCCGACAACTCCTCCTTGCGCGTGACGCGCAGCCGGGGCAGCACTGCCTCGGGCGGGCCCAGTTCGTTCGGGCGCAAACCGGCTTCGTCTAGCAGGCGCCTGACCGCCGGAGCGCCGCTGTACGCGTTGCTCAGGAAAGCGGCGAACTCGCTGTCACTGATCCTGCGGTACATACCCATCCCCCCTACCCCGGCCCATGCGCTCTCCCGCTACGCCAGCCAGCGCTTGCGCCGGCGGTAGTGCTTGACGTCCCGGTAACTGGTGCGCCCGGCCCCGCCGCCCAGGTAAAACTCCTGGATGTCGGGATTGGCCTTGAGCACCTCGGCCGGCCCGTCCATGCGCACGCGCCCGTCTTCCATCAAGTAGCCGTAGCTGGCCACGTCCAGCGCGGCGCGGGCGTTCTGCTCCACCAGCAGCACGCTCACGCCCTGCTCCTGGTTGATCCGCTGCACGATGCGAAAGATCTCCTCGACCAGCACGGGCGCCAGGCCCAGGCTCGGCTCGTCCAAGAGCAAAAGGCGCGGCTCGGCCATCAAGGCCCTCCCGATGGCCAGCATCTGCTGCTCGCCGCCGGACAAGTAGCCCGCCTTCGCGTTGCGCCGCTCGTAGAGGCGGGGGAAATAGTCGTAGACCATCTGCACCAGCTCCCGCACCCGGCGGGCGTTGCCAATGGGCGTGGAGGCGGCGATCAGGTTCTCCTCCGGCGTCAGGTGCTCAAACACCCGCCGGCCCTCCAGCACCTGGGCGATGCCAAGGCGCACCCGGGCGGGCGGCGAAAGGCGGGTAATGTCCTGCCCGCGCCAGCGCACCGTGCCTTTGGTGACTTGCCCCCGCTCGGGCCCCAAGAGCCCGCTGATGGCCTTGAGCGTGGTGCTCTTGCCTGCCCCGTTGCTCCCAAGCAGCGCCACGATCGCGCCCTCGGGCACTTCCAGGGAAACGCCCTTGATGGCCAGGAAGACCTTGTCGTAGATGACCTCGACGTTGTGGACGGCGAGGAGCGGCGCCGGCCGGGCGGCCTGGCCGGCACCGCTCACGCCTGGGTTCGCAAAGGTCTTGCCCGCCTCATGGGCGCGGGCGACCGTGTCCGTCACCGCCCGTCACTGCCCCTGCCGGAACTGGGCCGACGACTTGTAGACCATCTCCCACACCACATCGCGGAACGCGCTCATCCAATCGGTCACCGGCACCCACCGGCTGCCGTCCCACTGGGAGATGCGGCCCATGCCGCCGCCCTCGTGATCCTGCGGCGTGATGGTGATGGGCGGCATCAGCCCGTTCAAGTCGAAGTTCGACACCATCTCGAGGGCGGCACGGATCTTGTCCACCGTCACGGGTTCGCCGAACCGCTCCACCGCAATGCGCACCGCCTCCACCACCGGCGCCACCGAGGCGATGCCCACCACGTAGTAGGTGCTGCCCACGTTCTCGATCTTGCCGAAGCCTTTCCCGGCTTCCTGGTACACCTTCTGCAAGATCTCCTGCACCACCGGGTGCTCGCGCCCCGGCACCGCCGCTTCAAAGCGCTTGACGCCCCGCGCCTGGGCCGCGCCCACGATGTTCATGTCCTTTTCATCCAGCCAGATGACCGAGACCAGGCGGTCCAGCGGGAAACCGTTGCGGATCGCTTCCCGCACGCCCACCGACTGGCTGGGGCCTGCCGACCACAACAACACCCAGTCAGGCCGGAAGCGGCGCACCTGGGCCCAGGTGGCCGACTGCTCCGTGCCCGGCGACGGGAAGGCAAAGCTCTGGAACTCAAACCCCAGGCGCCGGCTCAGCTCCTCCAGGACCGGGATCGGCTCGCGTCCAAAGGGCGAGTCGATGTGGACGAGGCCGATGCGCTTGCCCCGGAGGTTGCCGCCCTCTGCTTCGAGGATGTGCTGGACGATCACCGTCGCCTGGGACCAGTAGTTCGCGCCCAGCGAAAAGAGCCAAGGGAACGTCTGCCCGTCGGCGGCGTCGGAGCGCCCGTGGAAAGGCATCAACAGGATGACGCCGTCCTCCATAGCCCGGGGCGCCACCGCGTTGGAAACCGGCGTGCTAATGAAGTTGAAAATCGTGGCCCCTTCCCGGCGGAACCGCTCATAGGCCTCGATGCCCCGCTGCGGCTCGTTGCCGGTGTCCACCACCCGCCAGTCGAAGGTGTAGCCGCCGACCCCGCCCTTGAGGTTCATCAGGGTCAGGTAGTCGACCATGCCCTGGGTCCATTCCTCGGCGACAAACACGTAGACACGCGTGTAGTCCACCGGGAACCCGAAGGTGATCACCTTCTGCTGGGCCAGCGCCGGCACCGCCGCAAGCCCCGCCGCCAAGACCAACACCAACACCCAGTACACCCATCTGCGCACCGCTTCTCCCTCCCTCGTGCTGTGTGCTCCATCGGCACCGTCACGGGAAAACGGGTTTCCCGGCCGGCGCCGCCGTCCCCGGTCAGAGGCGCCAGCGGCGCCTATTGAGCGCCTATTGAGCGCCGATTGAGCGCCGATTGAGCGCCTCTTCAAGCGCCCATCGGTCACTTCTTCGTATAGCCGAACGGCCACACCCGCAGGTAGTTGCGGACGTTGTCGTACAGCTTGGCCAGGCCCAGCGGCTCCAAGAGCAAAAAGCCCGTGATCAGCCCCCCGTAGATGACCAGCGGCAGGTGGGCCAAGGTCGACGGCGAGATGTGAACCGACAGCGCCGCCGCCAGCTCCCGCAGGCCGTGCTCTATCCAGATGGGCGCGAGCAGGATGAACCCGGCTCCAAAGAAGCTGCCGATGATGCTGCCCAAGCCTCCGACGATGACCATGGCGACCGCCATGATGGAAACGTTCAGGCCAAATTGCTCCGGCGTCACGGCGCGGTAATACAGGAAAGCCAGCGCTGCGCCGCTCATGCCGCCGATAAAGGAGCTGACGAAGAAGGCCAGGGCCTTATAGTAGAACACGTTGATGCCGATGACGGCCGCCGCGTAGTCTTTCTCCCGCAGTGCGATCAGCGCCCGGCCCACGTCGGTGCGGCGCACGTTGGCCACAAACAAGGCCACCAGCAGCGTAAAGACCGCGGCCGTCCAGTAGCGGGCCTGGTCGGTGACGAGGGGGATGCCAAAGATGTGAGGCCGGGGCACGAGCAGCGTCGCCTGGGCGCCGCCGCTGATGGCCGGCACCTGCACCAAGATCCAGTCGACGATCACCTGCAGCGCCAGCGTGCTCATGGCCAGGTACAACCCGCGCACCCGCAAGGCCGGCAGGCCAAAAAGGGAGCCGATGACCGCCGCCACGAGCCCGCCAGCCGCGACGGCCACCACAAAGGGCGCGCCGGCCCGGGCGACATGCACCGCCGTGTAGGCGCCCACGGCCATGACCGCACCGTATCCCAGGTGAATCTGCCCCGCCCAGCCCATGAGCAGGTTCAGGCCCAGGACAGCCGCGGTCCAGATAAGCCACGGCGTCAGGTAGCTGACGAGAAACAGGTCCGTCACGATCCACGGGGCCGCCGCGGCCAGGACGATGAGCAGCACCAGCAGCGCCCGCTCAAACGGGATGACGGCCAGCGCCCGGTCCGCCGCATAGGTGGTATGGCGCACCCCGCACTCCCGGTAAAACATCCCTGCTCCGACCCGCTCCTTCCGCTTGCCCTAGACCCGCTCGATGACCTCCCGGCCAAACAGGCCGTACGGGCGGATGAGGACGGTGAGGAAAATTACCACCGCGGCCACCACTTCCCGGGTGCCGCCGCCCACGAAAGGATCGACGTACCCGGAGATGACGCTTTCAAACACGCCCACGATAAGCCCGGCGAGGACGACGCCCGACAGGCTGTCCAGCCCCCCGAGCACCGCGACCGACAACGCCTTGATGAGCAAGAGCGACAGGCTCCAGTCGACGCCCTGCACCGCGCCCCAAAGGACCCCCGTCACCGCCGCCACCGCGCCGCTGACGGCCCAGCTCAAGGCGACGGTGCGCTCCACGGGGATCCCGACGGCCCAGGCTGCCAGGTGATCGTCGGAGACGGCCCGCATGGCGATGCCCGCCCGGGTGCGGAAAAAGACCGCCAGCAGCGCCACCATGACCACCGCCACCGCGCCGCCCAGGATGTAGGTGCGGTTGATCAGGATATCGCCCAGCCACACCGGCGCCTGAGAGATCGGGATGGGCATGGGCTTGGTGTCGGCGCCGAGCGCGCCGGGCACCGCGCCCCGCAGCACCACTTCCAGGCCAAAGGTGAGCATGAGGATCATGATCACCGGTTGCCCGATCATGCGGCGCAGGGCCAGCCGTTCCGTCAGCCACCCCAACGCGCCCATGGACGCGGCCGCCGCCAGGATCCCGGGGATGAGGCCTAAGCCAAGGCGGGCGATGTAAGCCCACACCAGGTACGCCCCGGCCATGACGAAACCGCCCTGGGCCAGGTTGACAACCCCGGAGGACTTGTACACGAGCACGATGCCCGACGCCACCAGGGCGTACATCAGCCCCACCAGGGCACCGTTGATGGCCAGCTCCGCCAGGAACGTCATGGCCCATCCTCCACCTGCCGTATCTGCAGCGCCCGCTGGATGACCCCGGCGCGGCCGTCCTCGTAGACGATCCTGGCCGCCACCTCAACCTGCGGTGCGTCGCCGTAAAGGGCTTCAATCACGCCGGCGTAGTGCTCGTTGATGACGTTGCGGCGGAGCTTGCGGGTGCGGGTGAGCTCCCCGTCGTCGGGATCGAACTCCTTGTGCAAGTTGACAAAGCGCCGGATCCGCAGCTCTTTGGGCATCTGGGCGTTGACGCGGCGCACGACCTCGCCGATCAGGTCGTACACCGCCGGTTTCTGGGACAAGTCAGCGTAGGACGTGTACGTGACACCCCGCCCTTCGGCCCAGTGGCCCACGGCGTCGTAATCGATGCAGATGATGGCGGTGAGATACGGCTTGCCGGCGCCGATGACGGCGGCTTCCTTGATGTACGGGCTGAATTTGAGTTGGTTCTCGATGAACTGGGGCACGTAGCGGACGCCCGTGGCGGTGGTCACCACTTCTTCCACCCGCCCGAGGATGATCAGGTGCCCGTCTTCATCCAGCTGGCCCGCGTCGCCCGTGCGAAACCAACCGTCGACGAACGCCGCCTCCGTGGCCTGCGGGTTCTGGTAGTAGCCGCTGAAGAGGCTTTCCGCCCGCAGGAGCACCTCCCCGGTTTCCGAAATCCGCACCTCCACCCCGGGCAGGGGGCGCCCCACGGTGCGCAGCTTGACCTCGTCGTCGGTCTGGGCCGCCGTCAAGGCCGCGTTTTCGGTCTGCCCGTAAAACTGTTTCAGGTTGACGCCCAGGGCGCGGAAAAAGAGGAACGTGTCCTCGCCTATGGCCTCGCCGGCCGTGTAGGCGTGGCGGACCCGGCTCAAACCCAGATGATCCTTGATGGGACCGTAGATGAGCCCTTCGCCCAGCCAGCGGAGCGCGCGCCGCCACAGGCCCAGCAAGCCCTGCGGCCGCCGGCCGTTGAGCCGCTCCCGTTCCAGCTCCACCGCGAGGGGAATCAACTTCTTGAAAAGGAACTGCTGCAGCCGCCCCGACTCCTCCATGCGCACTTGCACATGGGTCAACATGTGGTCCCAGTTGCGGGGCGGCGCGAAGTAGAGCGTCGGGCCGATTTCCCGCAAGTCCCTGAGCACGGTCTCCTGCCGTTCCGGGATGTTGACCGTGAAGCGCAATGCCGCCGCGGCCGCCACGGAAAAGGTGAAGTCGCCCACCCACGCGACGGGCAAGTACGCGACGATGTCCTCCCCTTGCCCGAAGTAGCCGGCGGTGTAGGCGTTGCGGACCGCGGCCAGCGCCTGCCGGTGGGTGAGGGGCACGCCTTTGGGGTTTCCGGTAGTGCCCGATGAGTGGAGCAGCACCGCGATGTCGTCGGGGCTGATGGCGCCCACTCGTTGCTCCACCACTCCCGGGTGCTCCCGCCCGTACTCGCGCCCGAGCGCCTGCAGGCGGTCGCATGAGATGAGGCGGGGGTCGTCATACATGGACAGCCCCCGCGGGTCGTCGTACAGGATGCAGCTCAAGCTTTCGGCACCTTCGGACAAGGACAGGAACTTGTCGACCTGCTCCTGGTCTTCGGCCAGGGCAAAGCGGGCGCCCACCCGTCGGGCGATGTACGAAAGCTCGGCGGGGATCGCATCGGGATACATGGGGCACGGGATGCCCCGCAAAAGCTGCGCGGCGAGCATGCCGAAGTAGAGGCGGGGCCGGTTGTCGCCCAGGATCAACAGGGCGTCGCCGGGCTGAAAGCCCAGAGCCTCCAGCCCTAAGGCCATCTCCACCACGTGCCGGGCGTAGTCGGCCCACGTGTACTCCTGCCAAATGCCGTAGTCCTTTTCCCGCAGCGCAACGCGGTTGCCGAAGTGCTGGGCGTTGTAGAGCACGAGGCCGACCAGCGTCGGCGCGTCGAAACCGTGGAAACCTGCCGGTGACGGGGCGACCGCCTCGAGAGCGGCCGTCGCGCCCCGGACTACCGGTTCAGTGCCGCGGCCCATCGAAGCGACGCTCCCCCAAATATGCGGCGATGACGGCCGGATGGTTCATGATCTCTTGCGGCAGCCCTTCGGCGATCTGCACGCCGTAGTTGAGCACCACGACGCGGTCGGAGATGTCCATCACCACATCCATGTGGTGCTCGATCAAAAGGACGCTGGTGCCCAGCTCATCCCGGGCGTCCAGGATGAACCGGGCCATGTACTCCTTTTCCTCCTGGTTCATGCCGGCCATCGGCTCATCCAGCACCAAAAGCCGGGGCCGGGCGGCCAGCGCCCGCGCCAGCTCCACCCGCCGGCGCACGCCGATGGGCAAGAGCTCCACGGGCTCGTGGCGCACCGCTTCCAGCTGCAGGAGGTCGATGACCTCCTCGACGGCCCGCCGGTGCCGTTCCTCCTCGTGCACCCCCCACCACCAGTACAGGGCGGTGCTCAGCAGGTTGCTGCGCATGTGGATGTGGCGGCCGAGCAGGATGTTGTCAAGCACGCTCATGCCGCTGAACAACGCCAGGTTCTGGAACGTGCGGGCGACGCCCAGGCGGGCGATTGTATGAGGGCGCAGCCGGGTGATGTCTTGCCCGGCGAAAACGATGCGCCCCTCCTGGGGCTTGTAAAACCCCGTGATCAGGTTGATGAGCGTGGTCTTGCCGCTGCCGTTGGGCCCGATGACCGCCAGGATCTCGCCTTCCCGCAAGGAGAGGCTGACGCGGTCGACCGCGGTGAGGCCTCCAAAACGGCGGACAAGGGACGTGCAATTGAGGATGACGTCTCCGGCGGGCACGCCAGCGGTTGCCGGCGCCGCTCCGGTCCCGGCAGCCACCGGCCAACACCCCCCGCATCGCCAGTTGTCGACAACGTTTCTGCAGAAACCCTTGTTTTCCTTCTGTTCCATCTAATGCGCCGCTCTATATCCATCACACGAATCTTCTGTTATCCGCGGTTTCCCGGGAAGGTGGGCGTGTTGGATGCGGAGCACACGTCGTGTAGACTAGGAGGTGCCATGGCTACAGTGCAGCTGTCGGTGTTGGACCTGGTGCCCATCGGCACCGGCTCGTCGTCGCGGCAGGCTCTCGCGCACATGCTGGAACTCGCCCAGCTGGCCGAGGAGCTGGGCTACGTCCGCTTTTGGCTCGCGGAACACCACGGCATGCCCAGCATCGCGAGCTCCTCGCCGGAGATCTTGATCGCCCGTGTCGCTGCGGCCACCCGGCGCATCCGGGTCGGCGCCGGCGGCATCATGCTGCCCAATCACGCGCCGCTGCGGGTGGCGGAAGCGTTTCACACGCTCAACGCGCTCTTCCCGGGCAGGATTGACTTGGGCGTCGGGCGCGCCCCCGGCACGGACCCGGTGACTTCGGCCGCCCTGCGGCCCTTTGACGCGGCCCAGTTCCCCTCGCAGCTCCAGGAGCTTTTGGCCTTGTCCCGCCGGGCTTTCCCGCCTGACCACCCCTTCCACGGCGTGCGGGTAGTGCCTGACGATGTGGACCTGCCGCCCGTCTGGGTGCTGGGGTCCAGCGGCGCCACCGCGGGGCTTGCGGGACAGCTGGGGCTGGGGTACGGCTTTGCCAGCCACTTCAGCTTCGATCCGCCCGGGCCGGCCATCGAGCGGTACCGGCGGGCGTTCCAGCCATCGGCCCAGTTTCCCCGCCCTCACGTCATCGTGGGCGCCACGGTCTTTTGCGCCCCCACGGACGAGGAGGCCGACTGGCTGGCCAAATCCATGGACCTGGCCTGGGTGCGCCTGCGCCGGGGCGAGCTTGGCCGCCTGCCGAGCCCGGAGGAGGCCGCCGCCTACCCCTTCACCGAGGAAGAGCGCTACATCGTGGCGCAGCACCGGGCGTTGGCCATCTGGGGCAGTCCAGCTGCGGTGCGGGAGCGCCTTGAGCAGCTGGCCGCCGAAACCGGCGCGGACGAGATCATGATCTCGTCCATGATCCATGACCATGAGGCACGCCTGCGCTCGTACCGCCTAGTCATGGAGGCTTTTGCGTGATGACGCTGGCCCGGACAGCCCGCGGCGCCATCGACTTCACCCAGGGGCCCATCCCCGCAAATCTGCTCCGGCTTGCCTGGCCGCTGGTGGCCGGCAACCTCCTGCAGACCGTCTACAACCTGGTGGACATGTTTTGGGTTGGGCGCCTGGGGGCGACGCAAGTCGCGGCGGTGTCCATCGTGTTTCCCACCGACTGGCTGCTGGTGTCCATGGCGCTGGGCATCACCGTCGCCGGGGCCGCGCTCGTTTCCCAGTGGACCGGGGCGAAACAGCCCCGGGAAGCCGACCGCGTCGCGGCGCAGACCGTCAGCGTCGCGGTGATCTCGGCTCTCGTCCTGGCCACACTGGGCCACTGGCTGCGGCTTCCCCTGCTGCGGCTCATGGGAGCGGAAGGCGAGGTGTTTCCCGACGCCCTCGCCTACATGACCGTCATCATCTGGAGCGTGCCCTTCACGTTTCTCTTTTTCGCCTTCCGCTCGTCCCTGCGGGGCGCCGGCGACACCTTGCGGCCCATGTACCTCACGATCTTCTCTAACGTGCTCAACGTGGTCCTGGACCCGATCCTCATCTTTGGCTGGGGCCCCGCGCCCGCCATGGGCGTGGCCGGCGCCGCGTGGGCGACGCTGATCGCCCGGGCGTTGGCGGGGCTGGTGGGCCTGGGCTGGCTGCTCAGCGGGCGGCTGGCCGTGCGGGTTCACCCGGAGGACCTGATTCCCCGTTGGGACATGGCCCGGGAACTCCTGCGCCTGGGCTTGCCGGCGTCTTTGGACGGCGCGGCCCGCAGCTTTTCCTCCGTGGCCATGGTGGCCATCGTGGCGCGGCTGGGACCGGTGGCAACCGCCGCCTACGGCATCGTGAACCGTGTCATGTCCATGATCTGGACCGCTTCGGGCGCGGTCGGGCAAGCGGTGGCCACCGGCGTCGGGCAAAACCTCGGGGCGGGGCAGTTGGCCCGCAGCCGCCGGGTGGCGTGGGCCGGCGTCGCCCTGGACCTGTTGCTTTTGGGCTCCGGCGGGCTCGCCGCCATCGCCTTTGCCCCGGGCATCATCAAGGTCTTCGTGAACGACCCGGACGTGATTGAGCTGGGGACCCGGTTTCTGCGGGTCGTCGGGTGGAGCTTCGGCTTCGCCGGCGGCGTCATGGTGGTCCAAGGAGCCTTCCAGGGTGCGGGCCGCACCGGCGCCTCCATGGTGCTGGCGTTCCTTAACCACTGGCTGCTGCGCTTTCCCCTCGCCATCGGGCTGATCTGGGGGCTAGGCTGGGGACCGGCGGGCCTGTGGTGGTCCATGTTCCTCTCGTCCACAGCCAGCTTCGCCGTGGCTGTGGCGTGGTTATGGCGGGGCGGCTGGCACAAGGCCGTCATCCCATCATCACAAACCCCCGCCCCGGCCGGTTCGCCCGCTGCCGTACCGTCGTCCCCGGCGGCGCAGGCCATTTCCAGCCAAACCGCCTCCGAACAGCCGCCGGCCCAATCCGAACCGCCCTTGGCGCAATCTGGATCGCATGGGAGCACGGCGCGATAGGGGATCCTGCCACTGACACCCGCACCTTCCCGGTGGTGACGTAGGCCTGATGCCCCATCGCCGCAGCCTCCTCCGCGGACTCGCCATCTGGCTCCGGCGCGCCCTGTCCGCCGACGGCGCCCGCGCCGCGTCCGACACAAGCAAGCCCAAGCACGCCTCCAGCGGCGGCCGCCCCGGAGCACAACCGGATGATTCGGGCGGCACCGGATCCCGAAACCGGGGAAACAAAAGTAGCGGCGCGGAAGAGCGGCCCGGGGGCGAGACGATCACGACACCGCTGGCTGAGGACGTAGGCGACGGCCCCTTGTCCCGGGACTTGTCCGCCAACATCGTGCAGATTGAAACCGCCTGGGGCCATGCCGCGGACCTGGTGGTGCGGCGCTTTAGCCTACGGGCCGGGCCCCGGGCCGCCCTTGTGTTCCTGAAAGGACAAGTCGACGACGCGCGCCTGGATCTGTCCGTCGTCCGGCCCTTGCAGCGCCTGCAGCCCGACGCCCCTGCGCCCGCGGGCCCGGAGGCAGCGGGCGCCCCCGGAGGCGCCGCCGGAGGCAACGCCGCGGCCGGCGATGGGGGCGGCAGCCGCGCCACCCGGCTAAAGCGGCTGTTGGAGCATCTTGAGGAAAGCGCCCTGCACACCATCCAATTGGAGCCGGTGTCGTCCTTTGCCGACGCGATGGACCGTGTCGCCCACGGCAACGCGCTGCTGCTGGTGCACGGGGAGAATGCGGCCATCGCGATCAACGTGCACTCCCGTCCCCACCGCAGCGTGGAGGAGCCCGGCACGGAGCAGGTGGTGCGGGGCCCGCGGGAGGGCTTCATCGAGGACCTTGACACCAACGTGTCCCTGGTACGGGCCCGGGTGCGCCACCCCAAGCTGCGCTTCCTCTCTTACCGATTTGGACGCTACAGCCAGACCCGGGTGCGGGTACTGTACCTGGAGGGACGCGCCCCGAAGGCGCTCGTCGAAGAGGTTAAACGGCGGCTGGACCGGATCCAGATTGACGCCGTCATCGAATCCAGCTACATCGAGGAGCTCATCGAGGACGCGCCCTACTCGCCCTTTCCCCAGATCCTGCAGACGGAGCGCCCTGACGTGGCGGCGGCGGCCTTGTACGAAGGGCGGGTGGCCATCCTGACTGACGGCAGCCCCTTTGCCCTCATCGCCCCCATCACGTTCTGGTCGCTCTTGCAGGCCAGCGAAGACCACTACCAGCGCCACCTGCTCTCGAGCCTCGTGCGGCTGCTGCGGATCGTCCTGGTGGTGAGCAGCGTCACCCTGCCCGCCCTGTACATCGCCGCGGTCATCTTTCACCACGGCATGCTGCCGACGCCGCTGCTCATCACCATCGCCGCGTCCCGGGAACGGGTGCCGCTGCCGGCGGCGCTCGAGATCTTCCTGTTTGAGGTGGCCTTTGAGGCCTTCCGCGAGGCGGGGGTGCGCCTGCCCCGCTCGGTGGGGCAGACGGTGGGCATCGTGGGCGGCATCATTATCGGCCAGGCCGCCGTCCAGGCCGGCCTGATTTCGGCGCCGGTCATCGTCGTCATCGCCCTCACGGGCCTGGCGTCGTTTGCCACGCCCCACGTGGGACTCGCGGGCGCCATGAGGATCTTGCGGTTTTTCCTGATCATGATGGCGTCGTCGTTTGGGCTGTACGGCATCCTCATCGGCGGCGGATTCATCCAGGTGCACCTGCTTTCGCTCCGTTCCTTCGGCGTGCCGTACTTGTGGCCATTGTCGCCTTTGGACCTCAAGGCGTTCAAGGATACGCTGGTGCGGGTCCCCATCTGGAGCCAGGAGACCGGTCCGACCCCGCTGCCGGAAGCTGGGCCCGGAGCGGTGGAGTATACGCAAGTAACCGAGCAGCCCCCTAAACCTGAGCCGCCGCCGGGCCCGCGGGAACGCCGCGTCCCACGCCGGGTAGGACGGAGGGGGTGAAGCTGTGCAGCCGCCCGTCTGGCAGGACAATCGCATCACGCCCGTGGAGCTCGCGGGGATCATCATCGCCCTCATCTTTGCCACTGGAGCGGTAACGCTGCCCATGTTCACGGGGCTGGTCGCGCAGCACGACGGGTGGCTGGCCGCCCCCATCGGGTCCGTCTTCGGCGCCCTCATCCTGGCCGTCATCGTATACCTGGACCGGCGTTTCCCCGGCCAGTCGCTGCCGGACTACTGCCAGGCGGTGGTCGGCCCCTGGCTGGCCAAGGCCGTGCTCCTGCTCTACGCGATGTATTTCCTGCACTCAGCGGCCTTGGTGGTGCGGGAATCCACCGATTTCCTGCGCAGCGGTTTCTATCCGGTCGCCTCGCCCCTGGTGCTGGGGACTCCCCTGCTGCTCCTCACAACCTATATTTCCTGGCACGGGCTCGAGATCATTGGGCGGACGACCCTTATCGTCGTTCCTGTACAGATCGTTTTCACCCTCATCGTCACCGCCGCTGCGGCAGCGCAGGTGCAGCCGCAGCTCATCCTGCCCCTGTTTGAGCGGGGCGTGGTGCCGGTGCTGCGGGCCTCCCTCATCCCCGCCGCCTGGTTTGGCGAGGTCATCGCCATCGCGTTCTTCTTCGCCAGCGTCCGGGGAGAGCGGGGACGGGCGGTAGCGGCCTTTGCCGGCACGGGGATCGTGCTGGCGCTCATCGTCATCGGTGGCCTCTCAGCGGGGATGCTGTTTGGCGACCAGGTCGGCCGACTGGCGTACCCGTTCTCGTCGGTGGCCCGGTTCGTCACCATTGGGGGCTTCTTGCGCATCGACCCCCTGGCCATGGCGGTCTGGCTGTTTCTCACCGTCATCAAGGTGGCAATCCTGCAACACGTGACCGTCATGGCCCTGGCACGCCTGTTGAACCTGAGCGACAATCGGCCGCTGGCGCTGCCTTTGGCCGGTCTGGTGCTGCTTTTGAGCGACGGGCTTTTCAGCAACAAGCAAGAGGTGGACGCCTGGCTGCTGGCGGGCTGGCCGGTATACTCCTTCTGCATGCAGCTGCTCCTCCCGTTGGCCATCGTCCTCGTCGCTGCCGTGCGCTCCGTCAGGGGCAGGGCAAAGGGCGGGGCAGGCGCAGCGAGGCGATCGCCCGGATGAAGGCGGCACGGTGCGCGCTGCTCTTGAGCCTGGCAATGCTGGCCGCGGGGTGCGTACAAAGCGCCGAGGTCAACCGCCTGGCCCTCATCGACCTCCTGGCGCTGGACGCGGCAGAGGCCGGGGAGATCCTGTTGACCGCCCAGGTTATCATGCCCACGCGCCTGGGCGTGGGTCCAAGCAGCACCGGAGGGGAGGGCGCGCCCTTCTTTCTCGCCCAAGCCCGGGGCCGCACGGTGGCGGAGGCCCTGTCCAACCTGCAGAAGAGGGTGCCCCGGCAAATCTTCCTTGAGCACCTGCAGATGCTGGTCATCGGTGACGAGCTGGCCCGGCGGGGGCTGTTCCCGTTGGTGGACTTTCTTGTCCGCGAGCAGATGGTCCGCACCGACCTCCTGGTGGCCGTGACGCCCGGCGAGGCGGCGACGCTGCTCAACATTGCCTCCCCGCTGCCGGCGGTGCCGGGGGAAGCCTGGAGCGACTTGGTCCGCAACCAGCGGATAGCGGTAAGCAGTGTGCGCAACCTGTTCGTCGCCCTGGGCGAGGAGGGCATGGACCCGTTTCTTACCGCCATCGCGCCTTCGTCGGTGCAGGAGCCGGGCGGCGGCACCGACCTGGGGGACATGGAGCTCATCGGGGCGGGGCTTATGCGGGGCGACCGGCTCGCGGGTTACCTCAACCGGGAAGAGGCCATCGGCCTGCAACTGCTGCTCAACGACCGGCCCCGCACTGTCGTGTCGGTACCTGCCGACGCGGTCCTGACCTACTTGGGAGGTGACCGGGGCACACCCGGCACGGGTGGCCCGGGCGACACGGGCGGCACGTCCGGCGGCGCCGGCGCGGCCCGCGGGCCCGACGGCGCCAGCCGGGACCCCGTGCACCCGCGAGACCTCATTTCGCTCCAGTTGCAGCGGGCCACCACATACCTGGCCCCGTTCGCCGACGATCCGCCCACCCTGCGCTTTCAGGCCCGGCTTATCACGGAGGTCGTCAACACCACGTCGCTGCTGGATGTTGAAAACCCCGAGGTGGCGGCCGCGGTGGAGAGGGCCGCGGCGGACATCTTCCGGGGCTTCGTAGAGGGGGCGGTGCGGCAAATGCAAGCCGTCAACTCGGATGCCGCGGGATTTGGCGCGAGCTTTCGCCGCAGCCGCCCCGAGTGGTGGCGAGGCATGCGGGAACAATGGGCGGAGCTGTTTCCGCGGATGCAGATGGTTTACGACATCGAGGTCCTGGTCGTCCGCACAGGCCTCGCGACCCGACCTGCGGGCCCCGAGCCGCAACTGGAGTTTCCTGGACGGGGAGGCGGAACCCAGTGAGGTTTCTGTTCGCGCTGCTCATCTTAGGCGCCGGCGCCCTGATCCAAGCCCCGTCCTTGAGCCGCCGCGGCAAGACGGGGGAACTTTGGGCCATGCTCGCGCTGACCGTGCTGACGCTGTGCCTTTTTGCCCTCTTTGAGTTCCGCCCGGACGCGCTGCAGTACCCCATGTCGATGTTGCAGCGGGTCTTCACGCCGGTCGGAGACTGGATCCTAGGCCACTGAACCGGCAAGCCCGCGACGCGCGCGGTCCCCGGCGGCAGCCCCTGCGCCAAGACCCCGGGATTTACCCTTCGGCCGGCCCCGGCCGCGGCGGGCGCACCACTACCTTGCGCTGCCAGTATCCGGTGCGGTAGTACGACCAGTTGAGGACGAGGCCTAGGATGGTGCTGAGCACGATGGCCAGCCACGTGCCGGAAGGCCCCCACCCGACCGGGTACGACAGGAACCACGCCAGGGGCACCCGCACGACCCAGAGGGTCACGAAGCTGATGAGCATGGAGACGAACGTGTCCCCGGCGCCCCGCAGCACTCCCGTGACGATAAACATGAGGGCCAGCGGCACGTAGTTGAGACCGACGATGCGCAGGTAGCGGGCACCCTCGTCGAGCACCGCCGGGTCGTCGATAAAGATCTGGATCAAGAGCGTCGGCGCCAGCACCGCGATCAGCGTTATCGTGCCGGTGATGGCCGCGGTGAGGACGCTGGAGCGGATGACGATCTCCCGCACCCGGTCCTTCCGGCCCGCTCCCAGGTTTTGGCCCACCAGGGCTGTGACCGCCAGGCTGATGGACATGGCCGGCAAAAAGGCGAACTGGTCCACCCGTCCCGCGGCGCCGAAGGCGGCCACCACCGCTGGCCCAAAGGTGTTGACCAGCGCGGTGACCCCCACCATGCTAAAGGACACGATGGTGGACTGAAGCCCCGCCGGCACGCCGATGGTGAACAGCTTGACGACCAGTTGCCGGTCGACCTGCCACTGCCGGCGCTCGGTGGGCAAGAGGTCCGTGTGGCGGGCCATGTACGCAAAAGTCAATACCGTGGCCAAGGTCTGCGCGATCAGGGTCGCCCACGCCACGCCGGCGATGCCCATGGGCGGCACGGGCCCAAAGCCCAGGATAAAGAGCGGGTCCAGCACAATGTTGAGCACCGTCGCGTAGATGAGGAAACGCAGCGGGGTGCGGGAGTCGCCCAGCCCCCGCAGGATCGAGCTCAGCACGTTGTATAGGAAGGCGGGCACCAGGCCCAACAGGAAGATGCCCAGGTACACCGCGGCAGGCTGCAGGATCTCCTCGGGCGTCTGCATGAGCCGCAGGATGGGCACGCGCCAGATATAGCCCACTACCGTTGACACGAGCCCCAGGGCGGTGATGAGGATGAGCGAGTTGGCCACCGTGCGGCGCACGTTCTCATCGTCCCGGGCGCCCCGGTACTGGGCCACCAGCGTCGTGGTGGCCATGGTCAGGCCCATGATCAGGGCCACCAGGGCAAAGACGACCGGAGCGCTGACCGACACCGCGGCCAGCGCCTCCGCCCCAATGAAGCGCCCCACCCAGAAGCTGTCGACGGTGTTGTACAGCACCTGGAACAAGTTGCCGACGAACATCGGCCACGAGAAGACCAGAATGTGCTGCCAGATGTTGCCGGTGGTAAAGTCGCGCATGTGGCCGGCTTGTCCGGGTGCGCGCTCAGCCCGCGTTGTCGCTTTCATGTCGAGGACTCCCTATAAGAAGGAGATGAACGCAAAACATAGCGGCGCCGCCGGCACGCGGCGCGATACCAGTATATCACTTCGCGGGGGCAACGCATTTCGCCGCGGCCGTGGCGGGTACCTCCCGCCGCCCGCGCCCGCAGCCGTCCACGCCGGCGCAAGCCCTTGCAAACTCCCACGCCGGCGCAAGCCCTTGCAAACTCATCCCGCGTTCATGTTGTCTGGGAAACCGTGGGCGCGCCGGGCGCCCCCGCGCCCGGGGATGCCTGAAACTGTGCCCGCAGGCTTTCCGCCACGCTGCTGTCCGCGAGCACCAACAGCTCGTCGCCGGGCATGAGCACAAACGTGCCGCGGGGCATGATCACTTCCTCTGCGCCCCGCCGCACCGAAAGGACCGTGGCCTTCCAGTCCTCCCGGAGCCGCGACTCCCACAAGGCCCGGTAGGCCAGGGGCGAGCCTTCCTCCACCTTGGCGGTGACCAGCAGGCTGTTGGGGCCGATGTGGAGCACCTCATCAAAGGGTTTCTTGGTCATGGGCGGGTCGTAGGCTGCGCTCTGCAGCGACCGGTACGGCCGGGACAAAAACAGGCGCGTGACGCTCCCCACAGCGAGGCCGGCCAGCCACCCCGCGGCCAAGCCCAGGAAGGTGCCGACGCCCGAGTAAACGACGGCGTACACGATCTCCGCCGCGATCCGCACCGTATGCGGCGTATCCAGGGCCGCCAGCCGCTCGAACACGCTCAGGCCCGAGAGGATGGCCACGTACGACGAGATGACATAGCGGGTGCGCAAAGCCCAGACGTACGACAGCCCCACCGTCAGCACCGCCCCGGCGAAGTGGTGCAGGCCCACCAGCGCCAGCAGGCCGCACGCCGTCCCGACGACGACGCCCTTGAGCAGCGTCAGGGCCGTGGCCCAAAGGCGCGGCCTGACCACGGCTACCATTTGTCGCCACTCGTTCCACGTCACCAAGGGCCGCGCGGCGGCCACCATCAGGTCGAAGGGCAACAGCGACGTGAAGATGGCCACAAAAGACGACGTCAGCCCCGGGATGGGCGACGCCGTAACGTAGGCGATGCCGACCGTGACGGCCCGGGCGAAGCTGAGGAACGCCCGCTCGTACCGCTCTCTCTCAAAGCGCATCATAGCGTGAGCAGTATAGCACCGGCCGATGGGCGGATCAAGGCGAAGCAGGAGCCGCCTGGAGGCTCACGGAATAGATTGTTATCAGAAAAGTGCTTATTGCCGCCGCTGTCGAATGGGGCACATCCGAGCTGAGCTGAGCCGAGGTCAGCCGATGACGGCCCGGGGAGCGCGCTTACCCGGAGCAGGAGCTCTTGCGCCTGGCCATCCCCCGCCGGCTTGATTCGCAGCCCGGCAAACGGACAGCCATGACGAGCGGCCCACTGAATCGCACCTCATGTCGACCTCCGGTTTTCCCTTGACGCGTGTGATATCACTTTAATATCATCTAGATAGCAGCACAGGCAGCCGTGAGCAGTCGTGTGGCCGTTTTCCAGGCCGCGGGGCCGGCCGCAGCGCCCACGCCCCACGGCCAGCCGCGGCGCGACCAGCGGAGTGCGCCGGCCAAGTGCGGCTGCATCGAAAGGAGCGGTGAGGAAAAGATGATCCGCGAAATGGAGTACAAGGCGTTTCCCGGCATCTTGGCGGTCGTCTTGCTTTTTGCCGCCACCCTCGGCTCCGGCTATGGCCTAGTGGTGAGCATCCGCGCGGAGCGGGTCGCCGGCATCGTCGGGTTCGCGCTGGCCCTCGCTCTTGTCGCGCTTCTCTGGGGCGGGCTGTTTGCGGTGAGCCCCAACGAAGCCCGTGTACTGCAGCTGTTTGGGCGCTATCGGGGCACCGTGCGCCAGCCGGGGCTCTGGTGGGCCAACCCGCTCACGACCAAGACGAAGGTTTCCACCCGCGTGCGCAACTTCGAAACCAACAAGCTCAAGGTCAACGACAAGGACTCCAACCCCATCGAGATCGCCGCCGTCGTCGTCTGGCGCGTGGTGGACACGGCCGAGGCCCTGTTTGAGGTGGACAATTACGCCGAGTACGTTGAGGTGCAAAGCGAGGCGGCCCTGCGCGCCTTGGCCACGCAGTACCCTTATGACGCCCACGACGAACATACGCTGTCCTTGGCCGCCAACGCCGCAGAGATCAACGAGCAGCTCAAGGCGGCCGTGCAGGAGCGCTTGAGCAAAGCCGGCGTGGAGGTCCTGGAGGCCCGCATCAGCCACCTGGCCTACGCGCCCGAGATCGCCAGCGCCATGCTCCAGCGGCAGCAGGCCAACGCGGTCATCGCCGCCCGGCAAAAGATCGTGGAGGGCGCCGTGGGCATGGTGGAGATGGCTCTTGATATGCTCAAGGAGCGCCACATCGTGGATTTGGATGACGAGCGCAAGGCGCAGATGGTGGGGAACCTGCTGGTGGTGCTGTGCGCGGACCGCAACCCGCAGCCCATCGTGAACGCCGGTTCCCTCTACTAGACTGGGGTTGTCGTTGTGCCCGGGAGAAAAGCCGTCCTGCTGCGGCTGGATCCCAAAGTTCATGCGGCGCTGCAAAAGTGGGCGGCGGACGAACTGCGCAGCCTCAACGCGCAGATTGACTTCCTGCTGCGGCAAGCGCTGAAACGGGCGGGCCGGCTCCCCGCCGGGCTGGAGGAGGATTCCGCCGAAGGCGAGGCGGACGACGCCGCGCATCCCACCCCGTTGTGATATGATTAACCGGCGGAGGTGGGTCCGGTGTCGCAGGCACCCGGCGGGCCGGAAACGGCCGTCTTGGACCTGATCATCGTCGGCGGGGGCCCGTGCGGGCTGGCGTGCGCAGTGGCGGCGCGCCGTCACGGGCTTTCCCATTTAATCCTTGAAAAGGGCCCGTTTCTCAACACCTTGGTCCAGTTTCCCGAGACCATGACCTTCTTCAGCTCCGCGGAGCGGCTCGAAATCGGCGGGATCCCCTTTGCCCTGCCCCACCTGCGGCCGACCCGCGCCGAAGGCATCGCCTATTTCCAGAAGGTCGCCCAGCGCGAGCAGGTCAACCTGCACACCTACGAACCGGTCGTGGACGTGGCGGGGGAGTTCGGCGACTTCACCGTCAAGACGGTCGACCGGACTGGCCGCGTGCGTCAGTACAAGAGCCGCGCCGTGGTCATCGCGACGGGATACTACGACAACCCCCGGATGCTCGGGGTGCCCGGGGAAGACCTGCCCCACGTGCGCCACCACTACGACCGGCCCTACCCTTACTTTGGCCAGCGGGTCATCGTCGTCGGCGGCCGCAACTCCGCCGCCCAGGTGGCCCTGGAGCTGTTCCGGTACGGGGCCCGCGTCACCATCGTGCACCGGGGGCCGTCCATGTCGGATCACGTGAAGCCGTGGATCCGCCCGGAGCTGGAGGCGCGCCTGCGGGCCGGCGAGATCACGGCATACTTCAACACCCGCGTCGAGCGCATCGAGCGGGACGCGGTGCACCTGGTGCAGGACGGCGGCAACCGCTTCGCGCTTCCATGTGATTTCGTGCTGGCCATGACGGGTTACGAGCCGGATCATTCGCTCAAAATCAAGCTGGGCGTCAAGATCGACCCGGAAACCGGCGCCCCGGTATACGATCCCGAGACCATGGAAACCAACGTGCCCGGCGTCTACCTGGCCGGCGTGGCCGCCGGGGGCTACGAGCCCAACCACCTGATGATCGAGAACGGGCGCTTCCACGGCCCGGCGATCGTCCGCCACCTGGCCGCCCGGCTCGGCCGCTAGCAGCGGATTCACGCGCTTATACGCCGTTCTCGTGCCGCAGTTTGGCCCGCAAGAATTCCCGCAGGGCCGCGGCTGCCCGGGACAGGTAGCGGCCGGGATTGTAGGCGAGGCCGATGGTGCGCTCCAGCGGCGGGTCGCTCAAGGCCACCGTCTCAACCCCGCCGAAGTGCCGCACCGCGATCTCGGGCACAAGGGCGACGCCCAGGCCCGACTGCACGAAGCGCAGGGCGGTGTCCACGTCGGTGCCGCTGACCGCGATGCGGGGCGCGAAGCCGGCTTGGGTGCAGGCCGACAAGGTCAGGCTGCGCAGGTGGTACCCTTCCCGGCAGATGATGAAGCCTTCCTTGCGCAGCTCCTTCAGGGGAATCGCCTCCCTGCCGCATAAGCGGTGGCCCGGGGGCAGGGCGACGACGATGCGCTCCTTTAGCAGGGCTTCAAAGACTTGACCGTTGATGCTGGGGTCCTCCACCAGCAGCGCGAGGTCGAGGCGGCCTTCCTGCAGGCCCCGGGCGAGCCGGTCGGAACCGTCCTCCGTGATGATTAACTCGAGGCCGGGATAGGCGGCGAAGAAATCGTTGATGAGGCCCGGCAAGAGGTGCCCGCCCAACGTCGGCGTCGTGCCCAAGCGCACGCGGCCCCGCCGGAGGCCCCCCCGCTCGGCGAATTCGGCCAGGGCATCGTCGGCCAGGGCCACCAGCTGCCGCGCATACGGCAGCAACGCCTCCCCATCGGCCGTCAGCGCGACGTGCCGGCGGGAGCGCTCAAAGAGGGTGACACCCAGCTCCTCCTCGAGGGCACGGATCTGCTGGCTCAACGAAGGCTGGCTGATGTGCAGGCTTTCCGCGGCCCGGGCGAAATGCAGGTGGTGGGCCAGGGCGAGGAAATACCGCAGCTGGCGCAGCTCCACCAGGCGTTCCCTCCACGGGTTTCACCTTTGATAGTTAAATTGTATCACACTTATGCACACTAAGTATTGGACCCTATTAAGGAAAGCGTGGTACTCTGTAGGTGCGGTAGCGTGCGTTCCTACGCCATTGTCCGAATTTTGTCTGCGCACTCGAAAGGGATGGGCGCGGGGCTGGAGCGATGATGCGCATGGAAAAACCGAAAGGCTGGAACACGACTGTAGGCAAGAAGGTGATCATGGGGCTTACAGGGCTGTTTCTGGTCCTGTACCTCATCGTTCACCTCGCGGGTAACCTGACGGTTTTCATCCCCGACGGGGGCCGCACGATGAACCTCTACTCCCACACCCTGCACAAGACGGGCCCCCTCCTCTGGATCATCCGCATCCTGTTGCTGCTCGGCTTCATCTACCACATCATCACCGGCATCCAAGTCACGCTGCGCAACCGCAGGGCCCGATCCGAGCGCTACGCCATGTACGCCTCCAAGGGCGGGCCCAGCAAGATGTCGCCGGCGTCCCGCTGGATGATCATCACGGGCTTGCTTATCGCCGTCTTCGTCCCGATTCACGTCAACATGTTCTCGCTGGGGCCCTACTATGAAACCGTCATCAACGGCGAGCCCATGCGGGACATCTACCGGCTGGTGGTGGAGCGGTTCAAGGAGCCTGAGGTCGCTTTCGGATATGCGGCGTTTATGCTTTTCCTCTGTGCGCATTTGATCCACGGTATCTGGAGCGCCTTCCAGTCGCTGGGCGCCAACAACCGCCGCTTGATGCCGTTCCTGTACAGCTTGGGGACCGTGCTCTCGATCCTGATTGCCGGCGGCTTCTTTGTGCTGCCGATTTACACGTACTTCTTCATTCCTCTGCCGTAGCCGCGGCAGTTGGGAGGACTGGCCGTGAGCGTGATGACGCAGACTGTTGTGCTGGACGCAAAGATCCCACCCGGACCGCTAGAGGACAAGTGGGACAACCACAAGGCTTCCGTCAAGCTGGTGAGCCCCGCCAACAAGCGCAAGTACACCATCATCGTGGTGGGCACCGGCTTGGCCGGCGCTTCCGCGGCCGCTTCCTTGGCCGAGCTGGGCTACAACGTCCTTAACTTCTGCATCCAGGACTCGCCCCGCCGGGCCCACAGCGTGGCGGCCCAGGGCGGCATCAACGCCGCGAAGAACTACCAGAACGACGGCGACAGCGTCTTCCGGCTCTTCTATGACACCATCAAGGGCGGCGACTACCGGGCCCGCGAGGCCAACGTCTACCGGCTGGCGCAGCTGAGCGTGCAGATCATCGATCAGGCGGTGGCGCAGGGCGTGCCCTTCGCCCGGGAGTACGGCGGGCTTCTGGCCAACCGCTCCTTCGGCGGCGCGCAGGTTTCCCGCACATTCTACGCCCGGGGCCAGACGGGCCAGCAGCTGTTGCTCGGCGCCTACAGCGCCCTCATGCGCCAGGTGGACGCGGGCCGGGTCAAGCTCTTCCCCCGCCGGGAGATGCTGGACCTGGTGGTCATTGATGGCCGCGCCCGCGGCATCATCTGCCGCAACCTGGTGACCGGCGAGATCGAAGCCTACGCCGCCGATGCCGTTTGCCTGGCTACCGGCGGGTATTCGACGGTGTACTTCCTCTCCACCAACGCCGTCAACTCCAACGCGACGGCCATCTGGCGCGCCTACAAGAAGGGCGCCATGTTCGCCAACCCGTGTTTCACCCAGATCCACCCGACGTGCCTGCCCGAGTCGTACCAGGGCCAGTCCAAGCTGACCCTGATGAGCGAGTCGTTGCGCAACGACGGCCGCGTTTGGGTGCCCAAGAAGAAGGGCGACACCCGGCCGCCCAATGAGATCCCTGAGGACGAGCGGGACTACTTCCTGGAGCGCCGCTACCCGGCCTTCGGGAACCTGGTGCCGCGCGACATCGCCTCCCGGGCCGCCAAGGCCGTCTGCGACGCGGGCTATGGCGTGGGCGCCACGGGCCGTGCGGTGTACCTGGACTTCTCCGACGCCATCAAGCGGCTGGGCGTCGACGTGATCCGGGAGCGGTACGGCAACCTGTTTGCCATGTACCACGAGATTACGGGCGAGGATCCCTACAAGGTGCCCATGCGCATCTACCCGGCGCCCCACTACACCATGGGCGGCCTGTGGGTGGACTACAACCTGATGACCACGATCCCGGGCCTCTATGCCCTGGGGGAGGCCAACTTCTCCGACCACGGCGCCAACCGCCTGGGCGCGAGCGCCCTCATGCAGGGTCTCGCCGACGGGTATTTCATCATCCCCGTCACCATCGGCGACTTCCTTGCGGAGCACCGGCCGGACGGGCTCAAGACGGACCACCCGGCCTTCAAGGAAGCCATCCGCAACGTCGAGGACCAGATCAAGCGGCTGCTCAGCATCAACGGCAAGCGCACCGTCCGGGAGTACTGGTGGGAGCTGGGCCGCATCATGTGGGACTACGTGGGCATGTCCCGCAACGCCGAGGGGCTCAAGAAGGCCATCAGCGACATCCGCGCCCTGCGGGAGGAGTACTGGAAGAACGTGCGGGTGCCCGGCTCCGCCGAGGACCTCAACAAGAGCCTGGAGCTGGCCGGGCGCGTGGCGGACTTCCTGGAGCTGGGCGAGCTCATGGCCATGGACGCGCTGGACCGGGAGGAGTCCTGCGGCGGGCACTTCCGGGAGGAATACCAGACGCCCGACGGCGAAGCGCTGCGGCGGGACGACCTGTTCTGCCACGTGTCGGTCTGGGAGTACAAGGGCGAGGGCAACGACCCGGTGCGGCACAAGGAGCCGCTGGTGTTTGAGGTCGTGAAGCCGAGCCAGCGCAGCTACAAGTAATCCGGCGCGAGCGAAGAGCGCGCCAAGACTGCAAGCGCAACAGTCGGTTGGCCGGAAAGGGCGATGGCGATGAAGTATCACTTGAGGATCTGGCGGCAGGCGGGCCCCGACAAGCCGGGCCGTTTTGAAGACTACACGGTGGACAACATTGAGCCGGATATGTCCTTCCTTGAGATGCTCGACATCCTCAACGAGCAGCTCATCAAGGAGGGCAAGGAGCCGATCGCCTTCGACAGCGACTGCCGCGAAGGCATCTGCGGCATGTGCGGCCTGGTCATCAACGGCATGGCCCACGGCCCCCGGCGCTTGACCACCACCTGCGAGCTGCGCATGCGCCACTTCCCCGACGGCGCCACCATCACGGTGGAGCCGTTCCGGGCCGAGGCGTTCCCCATCATCAAGGACCTGGTGGTGGACCGCAGCGCCCTTGACCGCATCATCGCCGCCGGCGGCTACATCTCCGTCAACACGGGTTCGGCGCCTGACGCGAACGCGATTCCCATCCCCAAGCACATCGCCGAAGAGGCGATGGACGCCGCGGCGTGCATCGGGTGCGGCGCCTGCGTGGCGGCCTGCCCCAACGCTTCGGCGGCCTTGTTCACGGCGGCCAAGATCTCCCATCTGGCGCTCCTGCCCCAGGGCCACCCGGAGCGGGAGCGGCGGGTGCAGCGCATGGTCGCGCAGATGGACCTGGAAGGCTTCGGCAACTGCTCCAACCACGGCGAGTGCGAGGCGGCGTGCCCCAAGGGCATCTCCATCCTGAACATCGCCCGCATGCGCCGGGAGTTCCTCCGGGCCCAAGTGCGCGGCCCCGTGGTTTAAGTCGGCCTCGGCTTATTTCTCCTCGTGCTCAGCTCCCGGTTTATCCGTGCCGCTCCATGCGGCCCCTAAGCGCAGCGCCGGCCGTATCGGCCGGCGCTTCTGCGTTTACCGGACGCCGTCCCTCCTGCTGGACGCCTAGCGGTGGGCATCCCTCCTGCTGGATGCCGCCTGTTTGCCGGTGACAGCTCTGGATCGATGCGGCTTCGTGCAAAGGCTCTCCCCGGCGATGCCGGCAACAGGACCGCCTTCCTCCGCAATTTTCCCTGATGGTGCCCGCGGTTGACACTCGTGGGTCCACGGTGTACAGTGAAAACGGATACCCACACCGGGTATATGTATCGGCCCGGCGTGCGGAGGTGGTGTGCCGTGGCATCCTACCAACAGGACAAAGAGGCGATCCTCAAGCGCCTGCGCCGCATCGAGGGACAGGTGCGGGGCATACAGCGCATGGTGGAAGAGGACAAGTACTGCGTGGACATCCTCGTCCAGATTGCGGCCGTGCGGGCCGCGCTGGACCAGGTCGGCCTCATCCTGCTGGAAGACCATACGCGCGGCTGCGTCGCGCGGGCCATCAAGCAGAGTGAAGGCGACGCCGACGCCGCCATCACCGAGCTGACGGACGTCCTCAAGCGTTTCCTGCGGTGAGGGCTTGCGGCTGGGGCTTGTGGACCTGGGGAGTTATGGAGAAGGCAGGTGACGGAGAATGACGGTTGAGAGCACAAGCGGCACCAGGGCAGCCAATTCGGCTGGGGGCGGCGCCAACCCGGCTGCCAGTGCAGCCGCGGCCAGCGGTACGACGGCCCGCGTTTCCTTGAGCGTGCGGGGCATGACGTGCGCGGCGTGCGCTGCCCGCATCGAGAAGGGTTTGCGCCGCCTGCCCGGGGTGCAGGAGGCGTCCGTCAACCTGGCCACCGAACGGGCGTCGGTGAGCTACGACCCTGCCCAGGTCAAGCCGGAGGACATGGTGGCCAAGATCCGGGACCTGGGCTACGACGTCGCCGTGGAGCGCGTCCAGCTGAGCATCGTCGGGATGACGTGCGCGAACTGCGCGGCCCGCATCGAGCGGGGCCTCAACAAGCTGCCCGGCGTCACGGCCACGGTCAACTTTGGCGCCGAGACGGCTCATGTCACTTATATCCCGGGCCTCGTCACCCCAGAGGACTTGGTCCGCCGCGTCAAG
Source organism: Bacillota bacterium (assembly GCA_017578085.1). GTDB lineage: Bacteria > Bacillota > Limnochordia > Limnochordales > ZCTH02-B6 > ZCTH02-B6. The sequence goes on along the minus strand of PKQR01000001.1, from coordinate 28,553 downwards.
GAGTTGGGCTACGAGGCGTTCCTGCCCAGGGAAGGCGACGAAGACGCGGAGCAGTCGGCCCGCGAGGCGGAGCTCGTCCGCAAGCGGCGCCTGCTGGGCCTTTCGGCGGCGCTCTCCCTGCCGCTGCTCTTGGCCATGATCGGCCACGTCTTCCAGGTCGACAATGCCCTCATCCACTGGCTCTCCAACGGCTGGGTGCAGCTGGCCCTGGCGACGCCGGTCCAGTTTTACGCCGGCTGGCAGTTTTACGTGGATTCGTACTACAACCTCAAGAACCGCACCGCCAACATGTCGGTGCTGGTGGCCCTGGGCACGTCGGCCGCCTACTTCTACAGCCTTGTCGCGGTCCTCTTCCCGGGCCTCGGCATCGACGGCCTGTACTTTGAAACCAGCGCCATCCTGATCACCCTCATCCTCCTGGGCAAGCTCCTGGAGGCCCAGGCCAAGGGGCGCACGTCGGCCGCCATCAAGAAGCTCATGGGCCTGCAGCCCAAGACGGCGCGGGTCGTCCATGGCGGGGTCGAAGTCGACGTGCCCATCGCCCAGGTGCAGGTGGGCGACATCATCGTGGTGCGGCCCGGGGAGCGAATCCCGGTGGATGGCGTGGTGCTGGAGGGCCGCTCGACGGTGGACGAGTCCATGATCACCGGCGAGAGCATGCCGGTGGAAAAGGGGCCGGGCGATGAGGTGGTGGGCGCCACCATCAACCGGCACGGCACCTTCCGGTTTCGGGCGACCCGGGTGGGCAAGGACACTGCCTTGGCCCAGATCATCCGGGTCGTGGAGGAGGCGCAGGGCTCCAAGGCCCCCATCCAGCGCCTGGCGGACGTGGTCTCCTCCTACTTCGTCCCGGCGGTGGTGGGCATTGCCCTCGTGACCTTCGCTGCGTGGTACTTCACCACAGGCGACTTGACCCGCTCGCTGCTCAACATGACCGCGGTGCTGGTCATCGCCTGCCCGTGCGCGCTGGGCCTCGCGACGCCCACGGCCGTCATGGTCGGGACCGGGCTCGGGGCCGAGCACGGCATACTCTTTAGGGGCGGCGAGCACCTGGAGAGAACCCATCAGCTGGACGCGATCGTCCTGGATAAGACCGGCACCATCACCAAGGGGCAGCCCGAGCTTACCGACGTGCTCTCTGCCGGCGAGCTGGACCCCGACGAGGTGCTCTTGTGGGTGGCGGCTGCCGAGCGCGGCTCGGAGCATCCGCTGGCGCAAGCCGTCGTGGCCGCGGCGGAAAAGCGGGGCATGGCCCTGCCGGCCGCCCAAGACTTCACAGCCGTCCCCGGCCACGGGATCCGGGCGGTCGTCAACGGCAAGGCGGTGCTGGTGGGCAACCGCAAGTGGATGCGGGACAACGGGATCGATCCTGAGCCCCTGGAGGGAGCGCTCGCGCGCCTTGAGGAAGAGGGCAAGACCGCCATGCTGGCCGCCGTCGACGGCCGGCTGGCAGGCGTTGTGGCCGTGGCGGACACCGTCAAGGACACGTCGGCTGAAGCTATCGCCATGCTGCGGCGGATGGGACTGCGGGTGATGATGATCACCGGCGACAACCGGCGCACTGCCCGGGCCATCGCCCGCCAGGTGGGCATCGCCGAGGAGGACGTGCTGGCGGAGGTGCTGCCCGAGGAGAAGGCCAGCGCGGTCCAGCGACTGCAGGCGCAAGGCCTGCGGGTGGGCATGGTGGGCGACGGGATCAACGACGCGCCGGCGCTGGCCGCAGCCGACGTGGGGTTCGCCATCGGCACGGGCACCGACGTGGCCATCGAGGCCGCTGACGTCACCCTCATGCGGGGGGACCTGCGGGGCGTCGTGGCGGCCATCCGCCTGAGCCGTGCGACCATGGGCAAGATCCGGCAAAACCTGTTTTGGGCCCTGATCTACAACACCCTGGGCATCCCGTTCGCCGCCATGGGCCTGTTGAACCCCATCATCGCCGGCGCCGCCATGGCCATGAGCTCCGTCTCCGTGGTCACCAACTCCACCCTTCTCCGGCGCTTCAACCCTGAGGCGGGTTTCCAGGCCGCGCAGGGAACCGGGGCCAAGGAGCCGAGATGGCAGGCAGCGGGGGTGTAAAGCCAACCCGCGGCATGCCCGTGCACAACACGAGGCAAACGTCCGCCCGGGCTAACGGGTTTCCGGCAGCCAGGGCGGGATAAACAGGAGGCGATGGAAAATGGAAACCAAGGTGCTGCAAATCTCGGGCATGAGCTGCCAGCACTGCAAGATGGCGGTCACCAACGCCCTCAAGCGGGTGGCCGGCGTCGAGTCGGTGGAGGTGGACCTGTCCGCCGGCAAGGCGACCGTCCGGTTTGACCCGGCGGTGGCGACGGAAGAGGCCATGCGGGCCGCCGTGGAAGAGGCGGGCTACCAGGTGGTGGGCGGCTGAAGCAGCCGCCCACCTATCTCGTACTCAGTCGACCTGCCGGTTTCGATCCGCCTGCGGATCCGCCTGGGCGCATCGGGGCCGCCGGCCGGCCCGCGTTGGCTCAGTCGATGAGGCCGTACCAGCGCAGGAACTCTTCCACCATCACCCGCTGCCAGGCCGCCCGCTGGGCCACCGTCGTCTGGTGGCGGCCGGCGCGACCTTGGGTCGGCTCAAAGATGAACGCCGGGATCCCGAGGTCCGCCCCAGCCTTGCGGGCCAGCGAGCCGGCCACCGGCGGACCGATGATGCGGAAGTTGTACGTCAGCCCGGCTGTGCCGTAGAACGGGTTGTGATAGGTGTTGAGCACCTCGACGACGTGCTCGGCAAAGGCCTTGGCGTCGCCGGCGGGGTAAACGATGACCGTCTGGCCCACCGACAGCGTGCCGTCGGCGAACCGGTCGCCCGCTTCCCGCAGGCCCCAGCCCTCATGCAGGTCCAGCAGGGCCACGGGCCGGAACTCGAGCACCACGTCCCAGATCTCCTTGGCCAGCAGCCAGTCCTTCTTGGGATCATTGATGTCCCGGCCTTCGGGGAAGTAGCGGTTGAGGTTGCGGCCGTCGCTGCCGGTGCGCTTCTGGCGCCGGACCGCGTCCTTGTTGGCCTCCGGGATGACGACCAGCGTCCCCCGGTCAATGGTCCATGTCCTGGCCACCTCGCCGGCCACGATCCAGCCCGACGTCTCCGACCCGTGCATGCCGCCTACGAGAAACGCGGTGGGTCCGGGGTTCGGGGAACGGATGATGTACACTTCCGTGCGGGTCTCGGTGCGGTTGCCCGACTGGATGTAGCGGATCTCCCGGGTGACCACCGGTGGCTGGGGCTCGCTGCCCGGATCACCAGTGCCGGGATCGTCACCAGGGCCGCTCCCCGGATCGTCGCCGGGATCGGTACCGGGATCCCCGCCGCCCGGACCGTTCCCGGAGTCATCGCCGGGATCGCCGCCCGGCCCATCGGCTGGATCGTCACCAGGACCGTCGCCCGGGTCCGGCGCTTCGGTGGCAAGCCGCAACTGGACGGCGCCTTGTGCCACGTGGGCGGTCAAGGCCACGTGGGCGGTGGCGTCCCGCTGTACGACGACCTCCAACTGGCGCGCCGCGAGCTCCTGGCCCCCTACGTCAAAGAGGGTCACGGTCGCCTGCCATGTGCCCACGGCCACGCCCTGTACAAGGCCGGTCGCGGTCTCGCCGTCGATGGACAACTCGACATCGATGATGGTGGACCCTTTGACCAGCGTCGCCCCGGCGCCGCCGGCGAGAATGTTTTCCTGTTCCAGTTCCGACAGGTCGATCGAAAAGCTGATGGCCCCCGTTCGGGTTTCGGTGGGCGTGGAGGAAAAGAAGCTGCAGCCTGTCAACAGCGCTGCGGCCAAGAGGAGTGCCGCGAGGGAAACCTTCTTAGACAGCATTCCCTTCTCCCTTTCCTTTCGAGTCCGGTGCCAGCGCACCGGCTCCAGGCGGCGGAAACGCCCCCGGACTCCCCCCTTCCGCCGTTGGCCAGATTTTGCGGGTCTAGGATGATCGTAACGAAACCGGTTTCGAATTACAATCGCTTACAGTTCTGGGTGATAATGGGAACTGATGGCAGCGCTGCCAATTGGGATCCAAAGGCGGGCAAGAGAAAAGGGCGGACGCCGCCGTCCGCCCTGCCGTGCCGGAATCATTGCGCCGAAGAGCGCTCGCTTCCGGCCTTTATTGTTCGTGCGGGATTTGCACCTGGAAGGGATTCGTAGACAACTGCTGCGCCTGCTGCTGGTACGGCTGGGACGAAAGCGTCTGACCCAGCGGCCCCAACGCCTGGCGGAACGCCGCCTGCGTCTGCTGGGCTGCCCCCTGAATCAGCGACTGCTCCGCCGCGGCGATCATCCGCCGCACCATGTTGCCGCCAACGGCGCCCCACACCCGGGACGGCACATCGCCGCCGTAGCCCGACTGGTACCAGCTCTGCAGCGCCTGCGCCTGCGGATCAGGCCCGCTAGCGATTTCGCTCGACACCTCATTCTTCAGCTGCTCCAGCGCCTGCCGCGCCTGCGGCACCAGCGCACGCGAGCTTTTCTGCCCAATAGCCACCGTGAGTTCACCTCCCGGCGTTAATGTTAGACGCGGCGAAAGGGTTTACGCTGGGACTTTGCGCCGCCGCTGGCAGGACTGGCGGCTGCGGGCGGAGAAGCCCGCCAATGCACGACAAGTCAAACGGAAACCCGGCATTCGGAGCAGCCGGCACAATGGAGGTACCGGCCATGTATCCGGAACTGGCGGGCAAGCATGCCCTGGTAACCGGCGCGACCCGCGGCTTTGGCCGCGCCATCGCCCTCAGGCTCGCGGCCGAAGGCGCTACGGTGATTGTCAACTTCCGGCGCAGCAAGACCGAGGCCCAGCAGGTGGCCGCCGAGATCGAGGCCATGGGCGGCCAGGCCCTTGTCGTGCGGGCCGACGTGGGCAAGCCCGAAAGCCTGGATGAGATGTTCGACGCCATCCGCCGGGAGCTCGGCCGGCTGGACATCCTGGTGGCCAACGCGGCTTTCGGCGTCCCCGGCCCGGTGTTGGAGGCCACCACCAAGCACTGGGACGTCACCTTGGCCGCGTCGGCCCGCTCGCTCCTCGAAATGGCCCAGCGGGCCGTGCCCCTCATGCAGGCCGGCTGGGGGCGCATCATCAGCATCTCCAGCGAAGGCGGCCAAAAGGTGATCCCGGGCTACGGCGTCGTCGGCGTGGCTAAGGCCGCGCTGGAGGCGGTGACGCGGGCGCTGGCCTTTGAGCTCGCTCCCAAAGGCATCACCGTCAACGGCGTTATCGCCGGCGTCGCCGAAACCAAGTCCCTCTGGTCCATCCCCGGCGCCGCGCAAATGCTGCGGGAGGCCCGGGAGAAGACGCCCGCGGGGCGCATCATAACCCCTGAGGACGTGGCCAACGCCGTGGCGTTCCTGGCGTCCAACCAGGCTTCCATGATCTGCGGCCACTTTATCGTGGTGGACGGCGGGCGCAGCATCGTCGCCTAGCCATTCCAGACTTGGGGACATCAAGGAGGATCTGCCCCATGCAGCGGCGCAAGACGCTGGTCGCGGCGCTGCTGTGCCTGGGCCTTTTGCTCATGCCCCTGGAGCCGGCCCTGGCCTGCAGCGCCTACGACGATTACATCAACCGGGCGGCGAGCCGCTACGGCGTACCCGCCTGGCTCATCAAGGGCGTCATCGCGGCGGAATCCGGTTTCCGTGCGGATGCCTACCGCCCGGAGCCCAGGGTCAACGACGCGGCCCACGGGCTGATGCAGATCCTGCTGTCGACGGCCAGGGACATTGGCTATCGGGGCGGCAGCAGCGGTCTTATGGATCCGGCGACCAACATCGACCTGGGCACCCGATATCTGGGCATGATGATGGAGCGTTTCGGCGGGGACTATGAGCTGGCCGTCGCCGCCTACAACGCTGGACCGGGGCTGGTGGGGCGCCTCGTGGACCGCTACGGCAGGAGCTTTGCGGCCATCCGCCCGCATCTTGAGGCCGGGGCCCGGAACCACGTGGCCAAGGTGATGAACTACGCCTCCCAGTTCCGCGCCGGCAAGGCGCCAATGGCATGCCCGGGGGGAGCCGCGCCCCGTGGGATGAACTCCAGCAATCCTTTGACTTGGCTCTTCTTGCTGGCGATCATATGGGCCCTGGCCAACCAGTGATGGGTGCCAGACCGTTCCTCAGCTTTGTGGTCCCCCCTGAGGAGGACGGCCGGGTGCTTGCCCACGTGTTGCGCAGGCGCTGGCGCATGTCGCGGGGGTTTTTGCGCCAGCTGAAGCGTGGCCCCTACGTCCTCGTCAACGGGCGGCCCGCCGCCCTCCGGGAAGCTGTGGCGGCCGGCGACCGGGTGGAGCTGTGCGTGCCCTCACACCTGGCCAGCCACGTGGTGCCGGAGCCTGTTCCCCTGGCCGTCGTCTTTGAGGACGAACACGTGCTGGTGCTGGACAAGCCCGCGGGGGTGCTGGTGCACCCGGCCCACGGGGAACAGAGGGGGACCTTGGCCAACGGGGTCGCGTATCGCCTTATCGCCCGCGGCCAGACGCCGGCCGCCGGCCCCGTCACCCGGCTGGACCGGGATACGTCGGGCCTCGTGGTGTTTGCCAAGCACCCGTTTGCCCACCACGCCCTCGCGCAGGCCCACGCCCGCGGGGAACTGCGCCGCCACTACGTCGCCATCGCTGAAGGGATCGTCAGAGAGGATGAAGGCGTGATTGACGCGCCCATCCGCCGCGTCCCGGGCGAGCTGACCAGGCGGGAGGTGGCGCCGGACGGGCAGCGGGCTGTAACGCGCTTCCGGGTGCTGGACCGGACAGAGGGGCCCGCCGCCTTGCAGGTTACGGCCCAGGCTGCTCCAGGCGGCGCCGCGGCGCCTGGGCCTGGCGTGTCAACGCTCGAGCTGCCCCGCGGGGCGACCCTCCTGGAGCTGACGCTGGAAACGGGCCGCACGCACCAGATCCGGGTTCACTTGGCCCACCTGGGGCATCCGTTGCTGGGCGATCCCCTTTATGGACGGCCCCTTCCGGGGATACTGGAGCGCCAGGCGCTCCACGCCTGGCGGCTTGAGTTCCCGCATCCGGCAGACGGCCGGCGGCTGGCCTTGGTGAGCCCTCTGCCCCCGGACCTGGACCACTTCCGCCAGCGGCTCAACCTCCGGCTGCCCAATTGCGACTCAGGTCCTACCTTCTTGTACCGCTGCTCGGGACGTTGGTCCTGTTTTGTCGATTGAAGGAAGGATTTCTTACCGATCTCTCGGATTTTGTAGCATCGGTTCGACCAACAGTACCCATAGCGGAAAGGATGAATGGCCGCCATGCGGCGACTGTTGCGAGCCCTGTTCTTTGCATTCCGCCGCTACCGGCCCGCCCGGGTCTCCGAAGGCCTAACGCCGGCTGAGCGGCAAGCACTGCTGGGAACGCCCCCGTTCGCGGCATCCGCTGAACGGCAGGACGGCAGCGCCTAATCCGGCCTGAGAACACCTAAGGCCGCTAGCGCCGCGGGCGCCCCCGCGGATCGTCCCGTGCGGGCGCGCCCGAGCGCATGAGCTCCCCCAAGGTAACCAGCCGGTACCCTTGCGCCCGCAGCCCATCGATGATCCGGGGCAACGCCAGGTGAATCTGCTTGGACGAGTCACTCGCGTGCATGAGGATGATGTCGCCGGGATGGACGTTGTCCAGCACCCGGCGGACCATGTAGTCGGCCCCGGGGTTTTTCCAGTCCAAGGTGTCCAGCGACCAGATAACCGTCTCGTAGCCCAGCTGCCGCGCCGTGGCCACCACCAGGTCGTCGTAATCGCCGTTGGGCGGCCGGAAAAAGCGCGCCTCCTGCCCCGTCGCCTCCAAGAGATCCCGGTGCGCGGTCAGGATGTTGTCCGCGATCGCGTCCCCGTCGTAGCGGCTCAAGTTGACGTGGTCGTCGCCGTGGCTGGCGACCTCGTGCCCGTCGGCCACGATGCGCTGGGCGATGTCCCGCTGCTTCTTGGCCCAGAAACCCGTCAGGAAAAAGGTCGCCCGCACGCCCTTTTCCTTTAGGATGTCCAGTACGGGCCCCGCCGTCTGCCGTCCCCAGCTGATGTCGAACGTCAGGGCCACCAGCGGCTGGTCGGTGCGGACGTAGAAGATCGGCATATCCAGGCCCCGGGACACGGGCAACTCGAGGCTCACCATCACGGCCTGGGGCCAAAGCACCGCCGCCGCCCAGCCGCCGAAAAAGGCACCGGCGATCAGCACGGCCAGCGCCGCGATGGCCCAGCGCAACCGCAGGACATACACCCTCGCCACGCCCCCAGCCGAGGACGGCCGCGCAGCGCCCGCGCCGTGCCGCGAGGGCAGCCGGCCTCCTCGCCGGATCTCCATTGGGACGCTATGTGCCGGCTGGGGGAAATATCACAGCAGGTGCTCCGTATCGTTGAGCCGTATCACCTGTGCCGGCTTTCCAGGCTCGACCACGATCTCGGTGAGGCCCGTGTTGGCCGTGCGCACCGTCCCCCATCGCTCATAACCCAAGCCCTGCAGGCGGCAGATCAAAAGGCGCAGCAGACCGCCGTGGGTGACCACAAGCACAGTTTCCCCGGGGTGCCGCAGCAGGATGCAGCTCAGAAACCGGTCGGCCCGGGCCCACGCGTCCGCCAGCGCCTCCCCGCCCGGGGGCGCCTCGGCTTGACCGGCGTTCCACCGGCGCAGCCACTCCTCGCGGCCCTGTGCGATGAGCTCGTCCCAGGTCAGTCCCTCCAAGGAGCCGTAGCACAGCTCCCGCAGCGCCTCCGTCACCCGCAGGGGCAGCGGCCGGCTGCCGCGCACGATGGCCGCCGTTTCGAGACAGCGGTCCAGGTCGCTGGCGTAAATCGCGGCCAGCTCCTCGCCCGCAAGCCGCTGGGCGAGCCGGCGCGCCTGCTCCCGCCCGCGCTCGTTGAGGGGAATGTCGGACCATCCCTGTATGCGGCGGGCCGTGTTCCAGTCGGTTTCTCCGTGCCGGGTCAACAAGAGCCGTGTCAGATGTCCTCGCCTCCATCCTGCGTCGCCGGCGCCCAAGCCGCAACCGCTGCCGGGGGTACCGCCGCGATGGCCGCAGCGACGGGAGCTGCGGCAGCGATGGCCGCAAGCTGCCCCCACGGAAACAAAGGTTCCAGGCCTCCGATCCCGCTCACCGCGGAGGCCGCCCAGAAGCCGCCCAGGCTCAAGAGGACCCCAGTGACGATGCCCGCGGCGGTGCCCACGACCGCGATCGCGGCCACGCCCACCGCCGTCGCCGCTGTCAGCTGGACAGGCGTCATGCCGATGGCCTTGAGGATCGCGATGTCCCGCCGCTGTTCCCGCACCGCCGCCGCCACGCCGTGGACGACGGCGACGATGGCCATGGCGCCCAAGAGCGCGGCCAATCCGTCCAGCAAGCGGCCGGCCGCTTGGACCGCCGCCGGCGGCTCAAACCCGGCGGTGGCCACGGAAAGGCGTCCGCCGCCGGACGCAAGCAGCCGCCGGCGCACCGTTTCGGGATCGGCGCCGGGGGCGAGCCGGACGAGCCACGCGGTTGGTTCCGCCCCCGGCTGCAGGTCCGTGAAGGTTTCCCATGCGACCGCGCCGGCGATTCCCGCGTTGGCCAGTTCAAGATAGGCGCCGCTCACGCGCAAAGCCGCGCGGCGCGGGCCGAAGGCCACCTCGATGGTATCGCCGGGCTCAACCCCGAGGCGCTCCATGGCGGTGGTGCCCAGGGCAATCTCCCCGGGCTCTGCCACAAAACGGCCCCCGAGCACCCGCCAAGGCAGCCCCCGCCAGTCGCCGTCGAGCCCCCGCACGATGATGGACTCGCGCGCCGCCGGCACATCAACCCTTAGCCATGCCTCCCGGTGAAAACCGCTCACGTCCGGATCCGCCGCCAGGAGCGCGTCGACCGCATCGGGCGGCAGGCGCGACGGCTCGCCTGCCCCGCTCGTGTCGCCCCGGACGGGCGGCCGCTCGACAGCCACCCGCTCAACGGTGAGCTCGTGGAAAATGCCCAGCAGCGCGGGTTCGCGCTCAAACGCGGCCATGGTGTTGGCCAGCGTCACCGCGCCTGCCGCCGTGGCCACGCTGATGGCGACTGAGAGCGCCGGCACCAGCGACCGCACCGGGCGCAGGATGATGAGCGGCCTGCTGCCCGCGCTGCGCAAGCCCAGTTGCACGGGAACGCCGCCGCCCGCCGCGCCCAAGGCTGCGCCGGCGCCGGCCCGGGCCGTCCCGCGCCCAGCCCACCCGCCGGCCACGGCCGCTGCGCCGGCCACGCCCAACGCGGCACCCACTGCCGGCCACAGGCCGCCCCCTGCCAGTTCGGCTCCTAGCCTTGCGCCCTGAGCCGCTCCCCCGAAGCTGCCCGCCTGCCACGCCTGCGCCGCCAGCCATCCGGCGGGGCTGCCGGCTGCGGCCGCAAGCAGTCCCACGGCTCCACAACCTAGGGCAAAGGCCGCGGTCATTTGCCGGGGAGTGCAGCCGATGGCCCTAGCCATCGCCATCACCCGGCGGCCAGCGACGGCGGCGTGGGCGACCGCGTGCCAGGCCACGGCGGCTCCTGAGGCGAGCGCCAGCGCCCCGCCCAGGAACAAGAAGCCCGCCGTCAGGCTGTGGCTCAACCGCTGGTGCGCCTTGAGATCCCGAAAGCTCATGCCGTCCGCCAGCACCCCTAGCCGCGCGAGCTCCTGCCGGGCCGCAAAGACGAAGGCGGAAGCGTCCTGCGGGTCTTGGAGGCGCACGCCCACCAGCGTCTGGGGAGAGGCGGCCACCGAACGAAACAGCTCCCGCGGCAAAAGCACGGCGGGAGCGCAGTCGGGGTATGGGCAATGCAGGGCGGAAACCGTGTAGCCGGCAACGCGCACTTCAAGCCGCCCGTGCAAACCGGAGATGACGGCCTTGCCGCCCACGGGCAAGGAAAGCGCCGCGGCCAGTCCCGCATCGACGAGCGCTTCCGCCTGGCCCGGCGTCGGCCAGCGGCCCCGGACGACGGCGAAGCCGGAGATCCCTTGGGCCGAAGCCCCTGCGGCGTCGACGCCGTACACTCGCGCCGGCACCGTGCGCTCCCCGCCAACACCTGCGAGCGGCAAGGTCGCCACGGGCAGCTCCAAAGGCACCGCGGCCACTCCGGGCATGGCGCGAATGTGTGCGGCAGCCGCCTCGCGGCGCGGGTGCTCAGGCAGGAAAAACCAGGCGTGGGGGGCGCCGGTCGCGTCGTGCAGCGCGTCGTAGGCGGCGGGCGCGCCGCGCCACACGTGGGCGCCGGCGCTGATGAGCATGGCCGCCACCGCCATGGCCAGGCCCATCAACCCCAAAGCGGCCGGCCCGCGCCCGAGCAGCGCGCGGGCCAAATGCAGCAGCGCCTTTAGCCCGGCAGCCCACCGGCCCAAAGCACCCCAGCCGGCGGGCCCGGGCGCACGCATAAGCACCTCCATCACGCCGGCGCCGCCGCCCCTGCGACAATTTGGCCGTTCCGGAGATGGAGCACCCGGCGGGCATGGCCGGCCACGGCCGGGTCGTGGGTGACAAGCACGATCGTCTGGCCCCTGGCATTGGCCGCCGCCAAGAGGTCTAAGATGTGCTCGGCCGCGCCGCGGTCGACGCTGCCCGTAGGCTCGTCAGCCAACAAAAGCATGGGCTCGTTGATGAGAGCGCGAGCGATGGCGACCCGCTGCCGCTCGCCGCCGCTCAACTGGGGGGGCCGCTTGGCGGCCAATGAGGCGATGTCCAGCGTTTCCAAGAGCGCAAGGGCGCGAGCGCGCGCTACGCCTGGCGGCGTGCCGGCCAAGAGCGCGGGCAGCATGACGTTGGTTAAGGCGTCGAGGTGGTGCAGCAGGTTGAAGTATTGGAAGACGATCCCGACGCAGCGGCGCCGAAAGAGCGCCAGCGCGGTTTCGTCCATGCTGGGCAGGTCGTGCCCTGCGACGCGCAGTTGGCCGCCGTCCGGCCGGTCCAGCCCGGCGAGCACGTACAGCAGGGTAGACTTGCCGGAGCCCGACGGCCCCATGAGGGCCACGAATTCGCCGGCACGTACCTGCAGGTCGACTCCCCGCAGGGCCGGGTAACGGATCTCACCGTCCCGGTACGCTTTGGTCAGCCCGCGCGCGTCGACAACGAGTTCCGTGGAGCTCACCCCCAGCTAACGGGAGCTATTGCCTCCAACGGATTCATTGTACCATCCGCGGGCTGAGAAAGCCTAAAAGTCCTCCCAGCGGCTGCGAGGCGTCTGACGCTCCAGGTGCGCCTCCCAGTCCGGGTCACTGACGACCGGCTCCCGGGTTTCCAGCAGATCCTCGGCCCGCTCCAAGATGCGCTCCTCGCATTCGGAGCACAGGCCCAAAGCCCGGGCCGGGGTATCCGCAGCGATGACGCCCCCACAAATCCGACAAATCCTCACCGCCACCGACTCCCTCCGACGTCATTCTTTTCTTTCTTATTGTCGCGAAGGCGCTTCGCCCCGCAAAGCGACGGTTGCCCTCTCCAGCCAGGGACATATGTCCCTCGCGCGCGGGCCTATGGGCGCCGGGCGCGGCGCAAACACTAGCCTGTGGGGTCAAGCGGAGGGAGGTGAAAGACGCATGCCCCAGCGGGATGCGCAGAACCAGCCCAAGCGCATGAAGGAAGCGCAGCGGGCACGGCGGCCGATCCAGGACACGGAGTTCGCTGCTGAGCCGGGGGTGTTCCGCCAAAACCAGCGGCAGCGGCAGGAGGACCAGCAAAACAGGGCCTTTGAGGCCGACGAGCAAGAGCAGCAGTAACAAGACGGCTCCGGCCGGGGCGCCCAGCAGGGTGCACCGGTTTGTTGGGGAGGGGATGGCGGTGGCGCCGGCCCCTCCCCAACGCCCCGTCCCTGCCCGACGGCTGCCAACCCTGCCATGATTCCCAGGGGCTCGGCGGCTGCCCGGGGGACACAATATGCACCGAGGAGGTGAAGTCCAGCATGGCCCAAGGCCAGAAGCGGAACCGGGCCCTCGTGCCCCAGGCGCAGTCGGCGCTCGAGCGCCTGAAGCAGGAAGTCGCGACGGAGCTGGGTATTCCGAACTACCAGGGGTACCTCGGTGACGTCCCGGCCCGCCTCAACGGCGCCGTCGGCGGCAACATGGTCCGGCGGATGATCGCGGCCGCGGAGCAGGCCCTGATCCAGCAGACGGCTGCCCAGGTTCAGGCCGGCTTCCGCCAAGGGCTGCAGCAGCAGTTCACGCAGGCGACCTCGGCGGGGCAGACCCCCAACCCGTTCCAGGTGCAGGTCCCGCCTGCGCAGTAACCCAGCGTAGAAGCCACACTTGAAACGACGGCGCCTCCCGACCGGGAGGCGCTTCTCTTTTTAGCCGCCCGCAACGGCGACAAAACGGAACTGCCTTTCGTCCCATCGCCAGCGCTCGGACAACGGGATCTCTTCCACGTCCCGGTACGTGCCGCCGCTTTCGCGCAGGCTGCGGGTGCGCGCGCCGCGCAGGACCAGTTCTCCGCCCCCGGCCGTGATGTCGACGGCAGTGACCAGGCGCTCGGCCATGGGCGGGTCGAGGCTGTAAGCCTCTTCATAGAGCGCACCCGACCACACGGGGACGAATGCGCCCCCGCCATGCGCGCCGGCGCGCCACTTGAGGATCGTGAGGCCGCGGCGGCGGTAGAAGGCGCCGGTCAGCTCGTCGTGGTCGTCGTAGATGAAAAGCTCGCGGCCCGTGCCGCTCGCAGACCGGACCTCAAGCCCATCGATGGCCGCCAAACCGTCGATGCGGGCGGCCTGCATCCATCCGGACCCCTGCCGGCGGAACACGGCCACTTCCCCGTCTCCCGAAAGAAGGGTGAGGCCGACGGCAATCTCGTCGCCATCACCGGGGATGAGGTCGCCGGTCGCCACGCGATAGCTCTTCACCTGTGAACCGCCGGCCGGCAACGCTGCGGGCGACGCCGCGGGACCTTCGCCCGCCAGGGTCGCCCGGACCTCAAGGGACCTAGAGGACAAAAGGCTGGCCGCCCGCATCGCCCCAAGGACGAAGCCGGCGGCCAGCCCGATGCTGGCAGCCACCACGAGCAGGCCTTTCTTCAAGGGGCAACACCTCGCCCCCCAGGCCTATGCCCGCTCCCCTGTCCGGTATGCCTTGCGTGCGCCGCCGCTGCGGCATGCCTCGCGTACGCGTCGACTGCGGCCGGCCGTGTCGCCCGCGGCGCCGTGCGGCGCCGGTTGAGCGGCCGCTCAGCCGTTGGCCTCCAGGAATCGCTCCGCGTCGATGGCGGCCATGCAGCCGCTGGCGGCCGCGGTAATCGCCTGGCGGTAGACGGGGTCCTGCACATCGCCGCAGGCAAACACCCCAGGCACGCTGGTCTTGGTCCCGTCCCGGGTGATGATGTACCCGGCCGCATCCAGCTCCAGCTGCCCCTGCAAAAAGGCGGTGTTGGGCTGATGGCCGATGGCCACAAAGACCCCGTCGCAGGGGAACTCGCGGGTTTCGCCGGTCTTCACGTCCTTGAGGATGACGCTTTTGACCATGCCGTTTTCGCCCGCGTTGATCCGCTCCACGACGCTGTTCCAGACGAACTCGATCTTGGGGTTGGCCATGGCCCGCTGCTGCATGATCTTGGATGCCCGCAGCTCATCGCGCCGGTGAACGACGGTCACCTTGCTGGCGAACTTGGTCAGGAACAGCGCTTCCTCCATGGCCGTGTCGCCGCCGCCCACCACGATGACGTGCCGATCCTTGAAGAAGAACCCGTCGCACGTCGCACAGGCGGACACGCCGCGGCCGATCAGCTCCTTTTCGCCCGGCACCCCCAGCCACTTGGCCGAGGCTCCCGTGGCGATGATCAGGGTTTGGGCCTGGTACGTTTCCCCGTCGGCTTCCACGGTGAAAGGACGGCGGCTCAGGTCGACGCGCTTGACCTCCGCGGCCTTGTAGCGGGCGCCGAAGCGCATGGCCTGCTCCTTCATCTTCTCCATCAGGTCCGGGCCCATGATCCCCTCTGGAAACCCGGGGAAGTTTTCCACCAGCGTCGTCTGGGTGAGCTGGCCGCCGGGCTCGTAACCCTCAAAGACGAGGGGCTCAAGGTTTGCCCGGGCGGCATAAAGCGCGGCCGTGTGCCCCGCGGGGCCTGAGCCGATGATGATGACCTTTTCCATGGACGTGTCCTCCTCCGGATGGCGCGCCTTGGCAGCCCACCGCCCCCTGGGCCGCCTTGCCTAGGCCACCTGGCCGCTGCCGGTCGCCCGGCCACTCGCGGACGCCCGTTCGTAACCGGGAGCGACAAACACCGCCTTGAGGCAGCCGGAGCTGCGCTTGGCGGCGACCGTCTCGAGGGCGCTGCGGTAGTCGCGGAAAGCGAAGCGGTGGGTGATGAGGGGCGAGAGGTCCACGGCGCCTTGGGCAAACAGCTCGAGGGCCCGGCGCACCGCGGAAACGGGGCCGTTTTCCGTCTGCACGGAGCCCGCCGCGAACACGCCCTGTATCTGCAGCTCCTTGAGCCACACGAAGCTCCAGTCGATCCCCCGCGGGATGGCCGCCAGCCCCAGCAGCACCACCTGGCCGCCGGGCGCCGCGAACCGCAAGGCATCGCTCAAGGCCCGGTCGCTCCCGGCGCACTCATACACCACATCGGCGCCGCCCACCAACACCGGCGGGCCGATCACCGGCTTCTTTAGCTTGGCCCCCAGGGCCTGGGCCACCGCAGGATAAACATCCCGGCCTCGCGGCATGAGCACCTCGTCGGCCCCGAGGCGCCGGGCCATGTCGGCCTGGAAAGGATGGCGCACCAGCGCGATCACGCGGCTCTTGGGCGCCATGATCCGCAAGGCCGCGATGGTGCATAGCCCGATGACGCCGCCGCCGATGACCAGCACCGTGCGCCCGTTGGGCGGCCCCGCCACATCCACCGCATGCAGGGCGCAGCCGAAGGGCTCGCTCAAGAGCGCGTTTTCGTCGCTGACGTTGTCCGGCACCGGGATGACCTGGGCCCGGTGCGCGACAAACACCTCGCCCCAACTGCCGCCCGTATCGCGGCAGCTGCCCAAAAGCAGCCCGGGCGCCAAGTTCCCCTCGGCAAAGCGCAGGCAACGGCTGGGATGGCCGGCCCGGCAGTTGGCGCAAGGCTCGTCAAACCCCCGGGCTTCGCACGGCAGAAGCGGGTCGACGACCACCCGCTGCCCCGGCCGCACCTCCGTCACCCGCTCCCCCACCTCGCGCACGACGCCCACGTTCTCATGCCCGATGACGAAGGGGAAGCTTGAGAAGACGGAGAGCGCAGGGCTGTCCCGCAGGCTGATCAAGTTCATGTCGCTGCCGCAGATGCCGGCCAGGCGCGTTTCCACCTTGACCCAGTCGGGACCCGGCAGCGCGGGCTCGGGCACATCCCCGTAGGCCAGGCAGCCGGCGCGGCTCGCAAAAACGCCGGGGTAAACGGTCCCCACCGCTTTGGCGAAAGCGTAGCGCAGCGGGCTGAAGCGGAACAGCAGCGCTTCCATGTTACGTCATGGGCACCTGCGGGATGATGCGCCCTTCGATGCGCTCGAATATATCCTTTAGGCTGCGCCCCGTGATGGTCAGCCCGTGGTTGCGCAGGCCCACCACCGCCCGGGACGGATCCGGCGCCTCCCGCACCTTTTGCGCGACCGAATGGGCGAGCTCATAAGTGCCGCACGGATAGTTGATCTCGGTGGACGGGATCCCGTCCATCCACGCGTGCACGTGGATAATGGCGCCCACCGACGGGTGCTCCCGGTAGATCATCCAGTGCTCGATGGCGTCCACGGAAACCCGGTTGGGCTTGATGTGGGGCGGCACGCTCAAGATCATGGCCCCCCGCTCGGGGTCGTAGTCCTTCACCAGCAGGATGTCCCGGCCGATCACCTTGAGATCCGCCTTGTTGACCCCGCTGCCGCTCATCCAAAACGTCTTCTCGTCCCGCCGCACGCTCAGGTTCCCGTAGCTCAAGCCGCCCAGCGAGTACAGGCGCTGCACGTGGCGCCACTCGTCCTCCGACAAGAGCTCCTGGATGGGGAACGGCGCCGGCAACAGGTTCAGCTTATCCAGCTGCTGCCCGGCCCACCGCAGCTCGGCGGTGAGCTCGTCACCCTCCCACAATTCCTCGGGCAGGTCGGGCTCAAAGATGTTGTTGATCACCAGGCGGCTGGACGCCAAGGGCGCCACCCGGTGGTAGAGGGCCTCATACAGCTGTTCCTCGGGCAGATCGGCGGAGACGGAGTACGCCCCCTGCTCCAGGGTGACGAAATTGGGCTCAACCCGGCGCCCGTCGTTGACCACAAACAAGAGCAGGTTGCTGAGGCTGCGGATGAGCAGCGGGTAGCCCGCGTGCAGGATGCTGTCGGGCCGCTGGCGCACCTCCGTCACGCCCAGGACAAACACGGCCTGGCTGCGCCGCCGGAACGAGCGCGGCTTGTCGGCATCAAAAACGTTGATGACGAGCCCGACGCCTTCGTCCGGGACAGGACGGTACTCGTGCCCGCGCTTTTCCAGCTGCTGCCTGAGCCCGGCCAACAGGCGCCGCGTTCCTTCGCTGGCCGGTTCCCCCACAATCGTAAATGCCAGCGTGGGCGAGCCATCCAGCCGGATGAAGGGGTTGACGGCTGCTTCCGCCATGGCTAATCCTCCCTGGAGCGGCAGGCTAAGCCGCCGCGCGCTTTCCTTCTTTCACCTGTATTGTGCACGATTTTCCACAGCGGTCATCCGCTTTCCTCCCGCTGCCGCGGGCAGCCGGGCACGCCCCAAAACCGTAGAAAAAGGCCCCGGGATGAACCCGGGGCCTTGCGCAGGGCCGGTCAGTAGGGCCGCAGGCCGGGGAAGACCGTGTACTCGCCTGCCATGCGGACGATGCTGGGTCCATAGGTGATGAGCACGATGATCACCGTGGCCGTCACCCACGGCGTGAACCGGTCGAGCCAGCCGGGCAGCTTGTCGCCGTTGTCCTCCACCGGCTCCGCCAGCGGCACCTGCTGCGGCTCGGTCGCCTTCTCCTTCGACAGCAGCGTGCCGAAGAGGGTGATGAAGAAGAAGATGCCGCTGATGGTGAGACACAAGCCGCCGATGGCCGTCATCCACGCCGGCATGGTCCAGTCGGCCATGAAGTACGGTGCCGAGCCGAGAGCCGTCCGCCGCGGCGCGCCCAGTATGCCCATCCAGCTCATGCCGCGGGACATGATGAGCATGCCGACGAACCACAGCCACGGCTGCCACTTGGCCAGGCCGGGGCTGAACAGCTTCTTGCCCGACAGGTACGGCACCAGCCAGTAGGACACGCCCATGAACGTCAGCGCCACCGCGGAGCCGACCGTCAGGTGGAAGTGGCCGGGCACGAACAGCGTGTTGTGCACGACCAGGTTCATGTTGTACGACGCGTTGATCAAGCCGCTGACGCCGCCGAGGGCAAACAGGACCATGGCCAGGAGCTGCGCCGCGACCGCCGGGTCATTCCAAGGCAGCCGCGTCACCCAGCCCAAGAGGCCCTTGCCGCCCCGGGCCCGCCCGCCGATCTCCAAGGACGCCAAGACCGTGAACGCCGTCATGGCGCTGGGCATGAACACCGCGAACGTCAGGAAGGCATGGATGGCCTTGTAGCCCTCGGAAACGCCGGGGTCCAGGTACTGGTGGTGGAACCCGACCGGAAGCGACAGCGGGATGAACAAGAGGAACGCCAGGCGCGCCAGCGACTCGCTGAACAGCTTCCCGCCCGCCTGCTTGGGCAGCATGAAGTACCAGGAGATGTACGCCGGCAACAGCCAGAAATAGACGATCGGGTGGCCGGTCAGCCAGAACAGGGTCCGCGTGAGCAGCGGGTCAACGCCCGGGAGCCACCCCAAGGACCACGGGATCAGGAACCCGACGAACTCGATGGCGATGCCCACCGACGCCAGGGTCCACATGATCAGCGTGGCGTTGGCGGCAAACGCGATCAGGGGCAGCTTCTTGCCGGGGTTTTCCCGCCGCCAGGCCAACGTGGTGCGCAGGGTGATGACCAGCATCAGCCACGTGCCCACCACGACCAGGGCGAGGCCCAGGTAGTACAGCGGGTGGGCCTGCAGCGGCGCGTAGGAGGTGAACAGCACCGACGCCTGGTTGGTGAACAGCGTGTAGTCCACCATCACAATGCCGACGGCCATCAGCCAGAAGGTGGCCCAGGCCAGCCCGGCGGTTTCCAGCGGGCGCTCAAGGCCGCGGCCGACCACAAACATCAGGAACCCGCCGATGAAGCACGTGGTGAACACGAGGACGTTGAACACCCCGTGGATCGACAGGCCCTGATAGTAGTGGCGGATCAAAGGCACGTACGCGTACAGGTCGATGCCCGCGTGCTCCAGCCCCTGCAGCAAACCGAGCAGCACGCCGACCAGCAGGTGGGCGAAGCCGACGGCGATGAACGCCAGGGAAAGCTTGCGTTCCGACTCGGGCGGGATGTACGCGTCGCCCCGGGCTACAACACGGGTCATGGTCGCTGCCATCTTACAACGCCTCCACAATTACGCGGCCGCTCATGAAGTGATGGCCGGCGCCGCAGTACTCGTGACACACGAACAGGTACTCCCCGGGTTTGGTGAAGGTGTAGGTCGCCTTGGCCACTTGACCGGGGATGATCATCATGCTGACAGTGGTGTCCTGGATCTTGAAACCGTGGATAATGTCCTCGCTGTGGATGTAGAAGGTGACGGTCGACCCGACGGGAACCCGGATCTCGGTGGGGTTGAAGTTCCACACCCGGGCCCGCATGTTGACCTCGTAGCGCCCCGGCGCCAGCTCCCGCACCCAGCCCTGGTTGATGTCGTGGGGGCCCGCGGCCGTGGTCGGCAGCAACTGGTCACTGAGACCCGGCAGCCGGACGCCCAGCACCGCGGAGCTGAAGCCAAGCATCACCGCGAACACAATCAGCAAGACTCCGGCCAACGTGATCCACATTCGTTCATACCGATCAATGTGCATGGCCCTACCTCCGCACGAAAAAAGTGCCTGGCCTTGCCTCCGTCAACAGGTTTCGGCGCGGTTTTTAGCTCCGTGCGAGCATGACCCAGTACATGTAACCCCACAACGCCGCGATCACCGCAGCATACCCCAGCAGGATGGTCCACGTACCCATTGGCGCATCGATGGAGCCCTTGGCATCTGGCTTTGACGGACGGGCCATCGCTTCACCCCCTTTCCGTCAGCGCGGGTAGCACATGAACAGGTGCGCCGTTTCGTAGATGAGGCGGCTCGCGCCCTCGGCCTGGGCCTCTTTGACCAAAAGGCCCAGGTCCCGGGCAAGACGGGCCTTGCTGAGATTGCGCACCCCGTACCGGGCCCGCACGTAGCCGATTTCGTCCACCACCACCATGGCGGGTTCATAGACGACGGCCAGCGCCTGCGCCCGGGCGTCGTCTAGGCCGAAACCAGGCTGCCCGTCGCCGGCAGCCTGGGGCGTCCCCACGTAGATGCCAAAGCCGCCGCCCACCACCAGCCGCGTCGTGACCGGGGCGCCGGTGAGCATGGCCACATCCAGCCGCTCCGGCAGCGGCAGGCGCTCCGCGAGCGCCCGCATGGCGGCCACGTCGTCCCGCTCGGGATCCGGCGTGATCCAGGCGACGTGCACCAGCTCCTGCCACCCCCGCTCCGCGACCAGCGAATCCAGCTCGTGAAGCAGGGGGACGATGGCATCCGCGGCCCGGGTGTCCCACGCGGCCGCGACGACGTACACGTTGACGGGCAAGGCACGGTCAGGGAAACGGTAGGCCGTGCCATTTTGATCGACCATGTCAAAAGCGGGCACCGCCTGCCCGCGGGGCAGCACCTGCACGGGCCTTCCCAAGGCGAAGTACAGCACACCGGCCGCCAGAAGCAGTCCTACAATAACCGCCCCGAATGTAAGCCAGCGTCGACGTTGTGAGAAGATACCGGCTATTTGGGCAAGATGGGGTTGTCCAGTAAGACTGGCTTCTTTGGCCATGGAAATATCCCCTTACCTACGCTCGCCGTTCCAGCAGGCGAGGCCTCCAACCGGGGCCGCCGGGGCGGCCCCGATTGTCTCCCCGATTGTCTTGTGCCAATGGTCTTGCCCAGCGCCTAGTGCCCGGCGTGGACTTGCGCTTCGTTGCTGTGGCCTTCCCCCGCTGCGCCCTGGCTGACCGGCACCGCCAGCTCCAGGACGCTTCCGTCCGCCGCCACCAGCCGCACCGTGATGGACTGCCCCACCTCAAGGTCGCGGGTGAGGCCGATCAACATCAGGTGCAGCCCGCCGGGCCGCAGGTTCACGCTCCCGCCGGCGGGGATGACCAGCCTGTCGACGTGCTGCATCTGCATGTTCTGCACCAGCCGCCCGTCGACCACGGCCACCTCCATAACCGTCTCGTGAATCTCGGCCATGTGGGCGGCGTCGGTTTCCGCTCCCACCAGCACGACATCCGCCGCGCCGTGGTTGGTGATGGTCAAGTACACCGCGCTGTTGTCCCCCGCGGGGGCCGGCCGGGCCCACGCGGCGGTGACCTCTAACTGATCCAGCGAGCTGCCGGCGGCCTGCGCCAGGACCAGAGCGGCCCCGCCGGCCAAGACGGTCAGCACCAGCACGATCCGGCGGAAAACCACCTGTCGCGGCATGGCACGCATGGTTTTGAGTCACCTCCTCGAACTAGCCGTCAAATGATCCGCCGCAGGTCCGCAGCCATATCCTGGGGCTCGACGCCGAAGGGGAAGGCCAACACCAGCCGCCCCTGCGGGTCGATGACGAAGCTGAGCGCGGTGTGGTTGACCCAGTAACCGACGGGCGAGTTTTCGTTGGGAACCTTGCTGACGTAGATGCCGTAGTTGGCCAGCACCGGCTCCAGCTCCTCAGGGCTGCCCCACAGGCCGTAGAACGACGGATCAAACCGGTTCACGTACTCCCGCAGGCGTTCGGGGGTGTCGTACTCCGGGTCCACCGTGACAAACACAAACCGCACCCGGTCCGCCAGCGGCCCCAGCTCGCGCTTGACTTGCGTGTAGTAGATCAGCGTCGCGGGGCAGACGTCGGGGCAGTTGGTGTACCCAAAGAAGAGCATCACCGCCCGGCCCCGGTGGTCCGCCAAGCGGAAAGGCTTCCCGTGCTGGTCGATGAGCCCCAGTTCGGGTGCGGGCTGGGGCGGGTCCAGCACGAAGCCGTGGAACGCCTGCTGCGACAGCGGCTTGGGCCCCCAAAGGGTCCAGGCGCCCCAACCGGCCAAGCCAACAAGGACAATTAGGGCGGCCACGAGCCCAAGCCGCCGGGTTGTCTTTCGGGTCACGAAAGTTTCACCTCGTCTCCCCCAGTATGGATCTTTGCGGAACACGGGCCAGCGGAACAAGATTGGTATGTCCTATCGCAGAGGGACATTTGTCTCCCTACCGCCAAGGACACACGTCCGCGCGGGGCGTTGGGTCGTTGCGTCGTGCGTCGTTGGGTCGTTGCGTCGTTGGGTCATTGCGTCTTTCGGTCGCTGGGTCGCTGTGGGCTTACGCGCTGCGCCACGGAGAGAACAGGCACCAGGGGTCAGGCCCCAGCAGGTCTCCCGTCGCGGCGTAGGCCCGGGCGCGGGAACCGCCGCAGATGGCCCGGTACGGGCACAAGCCGCATTTGCCCCGCAGGCGCCCCTCATCCTTGAGGACCGCGAACACCGGCGCCCGGCGGTAGATGTGCAGCAGCGGCCGCGACCGCACGTTGCCGGCCGGCAGCCTCAGCCACCGCGACGGGTATACGTCGCCCGAGCGGGTGACAAACAGCATCCCGCGGCCGTCCCGCAGGCCAAGGCGGTTGGCTGCCTGCATGCGGCGGATTTCCGCCAGCGGCACGCCCTGGTCCCGCAGGCGCTCGAAAATAAGGCGCTGCCATTGGGGACCGTTGATGGTGGTGATGGAGAACGGCGCGTCGGGCGCCAGCTTATCCAGCCAGCGCATCACCACCCAGTACTGCCACGGGTTGACGGTGCGCCCCGGCGGGGTGCCCGGCACGGGCAGGGGGAACTCGAGGGCCCATTCCGCCGCACCCAGCTCCACAACGAGCCGGGCCAGGGCCTCTAACCCGATCATGGTTATCTCCGTAACCCGCGTCAAGATCCGCAGGTCCAGGCCCGCCTCCCGCACCCACCGGGCCGCGTCGAGCGTGCGCGCGAAACTGCCGGTTTCTCCCCGCTCCCCGTCATGGACCGCCGCGTCGGCCGCGTCAAGCCCCAAGGAGACGCACCGGGCGCCGGCCCGGGCCAGCTCCTGGACCGCCGCGGCTGAAAGCCGGTCCGTGGGGCATAAGTGTACCGTGATGTGGACGCCGAGCCCGGCGCCGTAGGACACGATCTCCGGCAAGTCCGCCCGCTCCAAGGGATCCCCGCCGGTGATCAGCACCTGCGGCGGGGGCTTTGAGAAAGCCTTGACCTGCTCCAAGAGGCGCTGCGCTTCCGCGGTGGTCAACTCGGCCGCGTGGCGCTCCGTGATGGGCTGCACGCGGCAGTGGCGGCACACGAGGCTGCAGGCCCGGGTCAATTCCCACTCCACCACGAGGGGAGCGCGCGCGTAGCGCTTGCCGGATAGCGGCGCCGGGGACAGGAACCGGGGCGCGGCAGAGCGAATCCCGCTCGCAAACGTGGACGAAGGAGTGTCTCCAAGCATGAGCTCGCCGTCCGGCATGTCCCTCACCGTCCAGTACCGGGGTGGAATGTCGTTCGTCGGCCGTGGTCCCTCCGGTCACCCGATTCCGATGGATGCCGCGCAGGAGGTGGGCGGCGGCGATACGGCTCCGCGCCCCATGGAGCTGATCTTGGCGGCCCTGGGCGGCTGCAGCGGGATCGACGTCGTCCACATCCTCCGCAAGATGCGCATCCCGTTTGACGCCCTGGAGATCCGGCTGCACGGCACGCGCCGGGACGAGCATCCCCGCCGCTTCACGAGCATTGAGGTCGAGTACGTGTTCCGCGGCGCCGGGCTGGCCGACAAGCGCGCGCGCCTAGAAGAAGCCGTGCGCCTGTCCCAGGAAAAGTACTGCTCGGTGGCCGCCATGCTCAACCAGTCGGCCCCGATCAGCTGGCGCGTTACCGTCGAGGACAACGCACAGTAAGCACTGGTCCCCCTTTCAGCATGGCAGTGCCCGCTGCCAGGGGAAACGGGCGATCGTCGAAGCGCGTCCGGGACAACTGTCCGCGTTGCCCGCGGACGCTTGTCCCATTTGTCGCCGTGCCGGGGTGCGGGACGGTGACGCGGGCGGGGCTGGTGTGGTACGATCGCCGGGAAGCGAGCGGTGCCCGCTTCCCGACGGCCGGAAAGGGGAATTCCGATGGCCACGGGCAGCACGAACCGACCCGCGGAGATCCTCAGGCGCATTCCTTTCTTCGCGGAGCTGGAGCCGTCCGACCTCGAGGCCCTGGCGGAAGCCGTGGTGGTGGGCCGCTACCGCAAGAACCAGGTGCTGTTCGTTGAGGGGGAGCCCAGCCACTCGCTGTACTTCATCTGCTCGGGCCGGGTCAAGGTGTACCGGGTTTCGGCCGACGGGCGGGAGCAGATCCTGCACCTTTTGGGCGACGGCGACCCCATCGCGGTGGTTCCCTTCTTTGACGGCGGCGCCTATCCCGCCAACGCGGAAGTGCTGACCGACGCGGAGATCGCCTTCATCCGGTTCGAGGACTTCGAGCGCATCGCCCGCGCCAACCCTTCTATCCTGCTGCGCATGCTGCGGCTGCTGGCCCAGCGCCTGCGGCGGGCACAGGAACAAATCGCATCGCTGGCCCTCAAAAGCGTCGGCGGGCGGCTGGCCCAGCGCTTGCTGGACCTGGCGGACCGGCACGGTGTACCGGTCCCCGGCGGCATTCAGGTTGACCTCCAGCTCAGCCGCCAGGAGCTGGGCAATCTCATCGGCGCATCGCGGGAAACGACGACGCGGCTCTTGCAGCAGCTCCAGCGGGAGAAGCTGATCCGCCTGGAGGGCTCGCGGGTGACCATCCTCGACCCGGAGGGCCTGCGCGCTTGGGGCGAGGAGTGAGGGCGAAAGGGCGCGGCCAGTGCTCCCGGCGCCCTCACCCCCCCACACGGGACGGCGGGAACGCAACGCAGTGCACCGTGCCGCGCCCTGAAGCCGTCTGCCGGCGAAGTTTTCCGGAGCGTCAGTGGCCCTTGCTGACGACCTCGATGATCAGGCGCGCCAGCTCCTGCTGCTGCTCCTCGTCGGCAACCTCCCAGAGCTCCTTGAGCAGCCGCTGCTCCGGGTTCTTCGGATCGACGTTTTTGGCCAGGAAATCGCCGATGGCCTCGGCCTTCTGGGCGATCTCCTCGTCGCTCATGCCCATGGTGTGGCCGACGTCGATGGCCTGGGCCAGCGTCTGCCGCCACTCGGACCAGTCCTGCATGTTCAAGTCCAACCTGCGTCCACCCCTTTTCTCCCAAAGAATGTCTGCGCCCTTAGAGTCCCCGCCCGGCGCAGTTCCTATGTGCGTGTCTGTGACCTCGATCACACGCCGCTGAGCCGGGCGTCACGGCAGAAACCGGACGGCTCGCGTACGCTTTTCCCGGCGGCCGGGGTGCGACAGGTGGCGCCCCGGCAGCGCAAGAATGCTACATGAAATCCATGGGAGGATGATGCCTCATGGGTAGCTGCGAACAGCCGGTCGTACAGCTGGATGTGCGGGACATCCCGCCGCGTGAGCGGCATCCCCGCATTTTCGGGGTCCTCGACGGCCTGCCGAGGGGCGCCAGCCTGGAGCTGACCAACGATCACGACCCGAAGCCCCTCTACTACCAGATCCAGTTCGAGAGACCGGGCCAGTTTGACTGGGAATACCTGGTTGAGGGACCGGACGTATGGCGGGTGCGCATCACCAGGGTGCGTCAGTAGGCAAAACCGCTTCCCAGCCCGGCGCGCCGCGGCGGCTGGGCTCCCTATTCATCCCCCGGGAGCACGGATCGTGGGGCATGCTGCTCACGGTCCTTATCCTGGCGCCGGCGGCCCTGGGCACCGGCGGCGCGGCGTGGTGGTTTGCGGGCGGGTCGGCCGTGCTGTTTTTCGCCCGGCGGCCGTGGGAGATCTGGCTGTGGACCGCGCCCGAGCCCGATGAAACCGCCCGCCGGGCCGCGCTGCTCCTGACCACCCTGGGGCTCGCCTTGGGGGGCGTAGGGCTGTGGGTGACGGCCTCTGCCTTGACGGCAGTCCTGGCCGTCCTCGCCGCTGCGCTGGCCGGCGCCAGCGCGTACAGCGAAAGCCGCCCGGAGCGGCGGGGTGCGGTGGCTGGCCGCCTGGCGGGGGTTGCCGCCATGGTTGCCCTGCTCCTCCTGCAGGTCGCCGCCGCCTTTGGCCATATCCCGCCCGCCGGGTGGGGCCTCGCGGGCCTCTGCCTCTCCTACTTCCTCACCAGCGCCCTGCGGGTGCGCTCTCTGGTGCGGGCCCGCAAGGTGCAGGGGTTCCGCCTCGTGTCGCTGTTCCTGCACGCGTGCATCGTTCTCGGCGCCGCCGCGGCGGCCTGGGCGGGCTGGGTACCGCGGCTTGCGCCTTTAGCCTACGGACCCGGGCTCGTTCAGGCGGCCCGCATCCTGCGCCGGGACGCGACGCCCGTCAACACGCTGCGCATGGGCATCGGCGAGATCCTACATGCGGCAGCCTTTGTCGCCTTGACCATCCTGGCCTACCGTTTGCCCGTCGCCTAGCCTAGCGGAGAAGACGCCCAGCGGCAACACCGTTCCGAGGACGCCCGCCAGGCTGACCACGCTAAAGAGGAAGGCAATCTTAAACATCGCCATGAGCGTGGTCGCACGAGGGCCGAGGCCACTGCCGGTCATCCCCGGCCACAAGCCGGCTTCGGCCAGGCCGGCGCCTGCGAGCGCCGCCACCATGCCGACGACGCCGATCCCGAGCACGGCCGCGCCCAGCGCCCCCGAGCGGGCGGCCTGCGGCACAACCGCAAGCGCCGCCGTTGCCGCTCTGGCCTTACCTGCTGCGCTCCCCGCCATCTCGCCCCCTGGCGTTGGCCTCCGCCCAAACAGCACGTGCAGGACTCCCAGGAGCCCACAGGTGATGAGTCCCAGCAGGTCCGCGTGCAGGTAGGCCACAAAGAGCTGCCGGGGCGGATCCGACAGGAGGTCTGAGACGGCTCCGGCCAGCGGCAAAAGCCCAGCCAGACCGCTGGCCAGGTGAACGGCGGCTTTCACCGCCAGGAACCCCGCCGCGAGGCCCCACAGCCGCGCGGCGGCCGTAGGGAAGTCCCGCTCAGGGGTGTCGGCGCCGCGGTCCACGCCCGCGGGAACATCCCGTCCCCGATAAGCCGCCCATGCCCGCCGCAGATACACGCCGTACACGACACCCAGGGCGGCCCGGGCGGCGAGGCCCAAGCCCGCGATGACCGGCGGCGCACCCGCGGGCACGAGATAGGCCAGGAAGGCAGGCGGCGTCAAGAGCACCAGCCACCTGAGCGACGGCCGTGCCCAGGCCCCCGTTTCCCTGACGGGTTTCCCGGGCAGCAAGGCGGCGGCCAGGCCCATCAGCCCCACCAGCAGCCACCCGTCGGCGAAGCTGCTCAGGAAAAGGTAAAGGCCGGCGGAGCGCCACAATGGGCTTTCAAGGCCGGCGGCTGTGACGATCGTGATCAGCCACGTGCCCAGGGACGAGAGGACGAGAAAGCCCACCGCGGCGTTGAAGTACATAACCGGCACGGGCCATGGGCGCGGCGCGCCCCGCACGTTTCGCCAGTACAGGGCGGCGAACATGTACCACAACAGCACGTTGACGGTCGAGAACGCGATGGACACGGGGTTGTAGCCGCCGGCGGCGAAGGCGATGACCGCGCCCACGGTCGCGGCGTGCGTCAGCCACAGCTGCCGGCGCACCCACGCCGGGCTCACGAGCGCCCGCCCGGTAAGCTCCGGGAGCAGCCGGTAGATGCCCGCCATCAGGCCCAGGCTCGCCCAGCCGAAGTACGCGCCGTGGGAGTGGGCGTGCATCAGGTTTCCAAAGGCAAACCCAAGCCACACGGGCGTCACGTAGCGGGCCCGCAGGACCACCCCCAGCGACACTACCAGCGCGAGGTAGATTACGGCGCCCAGGGCAAAGGCAGCCGGGAGGCGCGGTCCCTGTGCGGCCTCCCGGCCCGCGCCGTCAGCCTTCCCGGTAGAAGGTGATGCGCCAGTGATCATCGGCCAGCGCCTCCGTCCGGTGGCTGAACCCCATGGCCCCTAGCACCTGGTACAAGGGCACCGGTTCGAAGCTGTTGATCAGGACCAGCGCCTGTCCCGGCGCGAGGTTGCGCACCGCCGCCATGATCTTGGGAAACGGCTCATTCCCGTTGCGAATGTCTTCCCGCACATCGAGCACCAGCGGTTCCATCGTCAAAGCACCTCCGTTGATCGTCGTCCCTTCCGGGTTCATTTGAGCAGCGTCCTAAACAGGTTGAGCGCCGCCAGGGCGGCGCCCGCCCCAAGCAGGGCGAGAAACGGGCCGGTTGGCCAAGCCGAAACCAGCGCCACCGCAGCGCCCGCGACGCCGGCGTTGTACACCGCGCATGCGGCCCAGGCCATAGGCTGGTGCACCATGTGGCGAAACGCGGGCACGCCCGGCTCCCGGGCCCGGCCGCCGGCCGGCTGCGTGTGCTTCGCCGGTTTCGCTCAGCACGCCGGCCTTGTGCCGGGCACCGTCCTCGTGGCGTGCGTCGGGCGCGGCGGGAAGACGTTTGGCTCGTCCCGGCGCTCCCATGGCA
>PKQR01000019.1 GCA_017578085.1 Bacillota bacterium | reverse complement strand
GCAAGATTGTCCTCGCAGACCAGCGTACTCCGGCGCTGGTCGACGCGTTTTACAAGATGCACCTGGCGCTTCATGAGGGCGCGGCCACCGGCCGTTTTACCGAAATGGCTGAGCAGCTGGACGCCATGGCGGCGGAGCTGTCTCTTACTGACTACCGTGTCTTTGTGGATGATGAGCGGGTTTACGTGCTGCTCGTGTCCGACGACGGCTACCTCTACGAAACGGTCGCCCGGCCTGCGGCGCCTGTAAGGGGGAGCGGGGGATGATCCGCGAGCTCCTCGTCGGCGCGGCGGCCGCCCTGCTGGTTTTCTTGGCCGTCAATGGAATAGACATCACTCCCTTCATTGTTCTGGGCGCCGTCGGCGTGGCGTTCTGGTTCCTGTTGGAAGGGCGCGGCACCGGCCGCCGTTTTGAGGTGGTGAACGCCTCCGGCGACGGCGGGTCGCCCCCGGTCACCTTCGCCGATGTGGGCGGGCAGGAGGTGCCTAAGCGGGAGCTGATGGAGGCCCTCGAGTTTGTGCGGGAGGCGGAACGGGTGGCCCGCATGGGGATTCGCCCGCTCAAGGGAATCCTGCTGGCGGGCCCGCCGGGAACGGGTAAGACGCTCATGGCGAAGGCGGCCGCCCACTATACCGACTCCGTGTTCTTGTCCGCCTCCGGTTCGCAGTTTGTAGAGATGTACGCGGGGGTGGGCGCGCAGCGGGTGCGGCGGCTCTTCCGTGAAGCCCGGGAGCTGGCGCGGCGGCAGGGGAAACGAAGCGCGGTGGTGTTCATCGACGAGATCGAGGTGCTCGGTGGGCGCCGCGGCCAGCACGGAAGCCACTTGGAGTACGACCAGACGCTGAACCAGCTGCTGGTGGAGATGGACGGCCTCGCCGCCGACGATCCCGTGCGGGTGCTGGTCATCGGGGCGACGAACAGGCCCGACCTGTTGGACCCGGCCTTGCTGCGGCCCGGGCGGTTTGACCGGATCGTGCACGTGGACCTGCCCGATCGCGAGGGGCGCCTGCACATCCTGAAAATCCACGCGCGCGGCAAGCCTCTGGCCGAAGACGTCGACCTGGAAGCGGTGGCGCGGGACACGTACGGGTTCTCGGGAGCGCACCTGGAGAACCTGCTCAACGAGGCGGCCATCCTGGCTATGCGGGCCGGGAAGGATCGCATTGGGAAGGCGGAGATCAGGGACGCCATTGACAAGGTCATCATGGGCGAGAAACTGGACCGCCGGCCGCGGCGGGAGGAGATGGAACGGGTCGCCGTGCACGAGATCGGCCACGCCATCGTCGCCGAGCTGGTCCGGCCCGGCGCGGTGGCCCAGGTGACCGTCACGCCCCGGGGCCGGGCGCTAGGCTACATGCGGCAGACGCCGGCTGACGACCAGTACCTTTACACCTGCGACGAGCTCCGGGGCCAGATCGCGGTGGCCTTGGGCGGCGCGGTGGCAGAGGAACTCATCTTGGGTAACCGCAGCACTGGGTCGGCCGGCGACTTTGAGCAGGCAGCCCAGCTGGCCGAGCGCATGGTCCTCGCCGGCATGTCGCGCCTTGGCATCGTGCACAAGGATCGCTTGCCACCCAACGTGCTCCACGACGAGATCCAGGCCATCCTGCACCAAGAGGAGCAGCGGGTGCGGGCATGGTTGGCGGACCACCGGGATGCCCTCATCGACCTGGCGAAGCGCTTGCTCGAGGATGAGAAGCTGGCCGGTGACGAGCTGCGGGCCCGCTTGGCCCGATCCCAAGCCGCGGCCGCACCGGTCCCGGCCGGCGGGGCGCCACAGGACGCCTCCACCCCTTGGGCACCGGTGCCGCCAGGGGCGAACACCCCATGGGTTCCGGCGCCGGGAGTCCCTTGGGATGGCGCCCCAACGGGCCCTTGGGCGACCGCCTAGCTGGCCGCCAAAGCCGGCCGTGGCTAACGCGCCAGCCGCCGGCTGTCCGGCAGGGGATTTTTCAGCGGTTGCCGATCCCTGAAAACGAGCCAGAGCCCGCTTAAGGCCGCCAGCCCCAAGCTCACCAACTGCGCGAGCGTCAGCCCGGCGGCCACCGGCGTCCCGATGCGGAAAAACTCAACCCAGAAGCGGCCGAGGGAGTAGGCGGCTAGGTACAGGAAGAGCACGTCGCCCTCCCGGGCGCCGGGACGGCGCCGGTACCACAACAGCAGGCCGAACACGGCCAAGTTCCAGAGGGATTCATACAGGAACGTCGGATGGAAATAGGCCTCCGAGGCCCACTCGGGCGGGCGGTACTCGGGGGCCACGTACATTTTCCAGGGAACGTCGGTCGGATAGCCGAAGAGTTCCTGGTTGAAAAAGTTGCCCCAGCGGCCCAAGGCCTGCCCCAGCGGCAACGCCGGGAGCACCACGTCGGCGAAGGTCAAGAAAGGCACCCGGAGCTTGCGGGCGTACACGAAGACGGCCAATAGCCCGCCCGCGATGACCCCGTGCATGGAGAGGCCGCCCTCCCAGACGGCCACGATCCGCGCCGGCTCGGACAGGTAGTAATCGAGGTTCTGGAGGACGTATGCGAGGCGCGCCCCCACGAAGCCGCTGGCCCCCGCCAGGAGGGCGAAGTCGTACAGCACCTCCGGGTCGATCCCTTTCCGCCTGGCCTCCGCGGCGGCGATGTAGAAACCGGGGATAAAAGAGACAGCGATAAGGAACCCGTACCAGCGGATGCGCACTGGCCCGAGCTCAACCAAGAAGGGGTCGATCGGCCGCTCCCCAGCGAACATGGGCCGCACCCAGAGAAAGATGAGGACCGCCGCAGCCAAGGCGGCGGGCACGAGGTACCAGAGCAGGCGGGGACGGGGGATGGCGCAACCCTCCTTCGTGTCGTGGGCCGGGGGAAGCCAGCCGGCGACACAGGTATTATAATGCAAGTGTGGGAATCGCATAAATGAAAGGCATGGGGGTTGCCGCGGTGGCCAACAGCGCGCAGGACGGCCAGACCAACGCGCAGGCGCAGGGACAAGCCGGTGTGACGGTCCCGCCCCGGGCGGAGCTCGTGATGATCGGCACCGAGATGCTGCTCGGTGAGATCATTGACAGCAACGCCGCCCGGATCGCCCAAAGGCTGGCGGGTCTAGGCATCTACGTGTATTTCAAGACGACCGTCGGGGACAATTGGACCCGCATGGCGGCGGCCCTCAGCCAGGCCTTGACCCGGGCGGACATCGTCATCACCAGCGGGGGACTCGGGCCCACCCAGGACGATCTGACCAGGGAAGTTGTCGCGGCGGTGCTGGGGGTGCCGCTGGTTGAGGACCCGGTCGCCCTGGAGCATGTGGAAAGCTGGTTTCGCCGCCACAACCGGCCCATGCCGGCCACCAACCGCAAGCAAGCCCTCATCCCGCAGGGAGCGGTCATCATCCCCAACCCCAAGGGCACGGCTCCGGGCATCATCGCCCGCCGGGGACACCAGGCGGTCATCTGCCTGCCGGGCGTTCCTTATGAGTTGGAAACCATGCTGGATGAGACCGTCGTCCCGTACCTCAAGCGCCACTACGTCACCAACGGCAGCCTCCATTCCCGGGTGCTCAAGTTTTACGGCATCGGCGAGTCGCTCTTGGCGGAGCGCCTTGACGACCTGCTGGCCATGGAGAACCCCACAGTCGCCACTTACGCTGGCCGGGTCGAGGTGCGGGTACGGATCACCGCCCGCGCCAGGAGCGAGGAGGAAGCGGCGGCCCTGCTCGTGCCGGTGGAAGAGGAAATCCGCCGGCGGGTCGGCGACTACCTGTACGGCTACGATCAAGACACCTTGGAAACGGTGGCGGGACAAGCCCTGCGGGCCGCCGGGTGGACGCTGGCCCTAGCCGAATCGTGCACCGGCGGGCTGATCGCTTCCCGCATCGTCAACGTGCCGGGTAGCTCCGAATACTTCCTCGGCGGCGTCGTCGCCTACAGCAACGACGCCAAGGTGGAACTCTTGGGGGTGCCGGCCGATCTGCTGGCGGCCCACGGCGCGGTGTCGGCGCCCGTGGCGGAGGCGATGGCGGTCGGGGCCATGCGGCGCCTGGGAGCCACCCTCGGGGTATCGGTGACGGGCATCGCCGGACCCGGGGGCGGCACACCGGAGAAGCCTGTCGGACTTGTCTACATCGGCCTCGCACGCGGCGACTGGACCGAAGTTCATCGGCTGCAGCTGGGTGGGGACCGGGAGCGCATCCGCTGGCACACGTCGCAGGCGGCCCTCGATCTCATCCGGCGCCACGCGCAGGCTGCAGCCCCGAGCGGGTAAGCGCCTAGGCGGCGGCACGAGCCAGCGGCTCCTGCCGGGGTCCAGACTGCTGCAAAGGAAACCCCCTGCCGCCGTCGAAGTCGTACCGCGGCCTGTGGCCGCCGGCCGCCGCCCATGGGGGGAGTGGCAAGCATTGGCCCAAAGGAGACCAGCCCCGCGGCCCGCGGCAACCGGGAAGCCGGGCGAGGAGCGGGTGCGGACGTTTGTGGCCGTGCCGGTGGACGAGGCTGTCCGGCACGGCATCGCCCGCTGGCAGGCGCGCCTGGCGGCACCCGGTGTCGATATCAAGTGGGTGGAGCCCCACAACCTTCACATCACGCTGGCGTTCCTCGGGGAGCTGGAGCGGGCCGCCGTGGCGAGGGTGGAGGATGCGGTCGTGCAGGCTTGCGCCGGGCACCGCCTGTTCACCCTGGGGTTTAACGGTTTCGGCGTATTTCCTGACTGGCGCGCACCTCGGGTCCTATGGATCGGAGCCGGGCAGGGAGCCGAGGAACTCATCGCCTTGGCCCAATCGATTTGCGGCGCGCTGCGGGCGGCGGGTTTCGCCCTGGACGATCGCCCCTACCGGCCGCACCTGACCGTGGGACGATGGCGGACGCCACGCGGGGCAGACTCGGTGCGGGCTGCTGTGGAACAGGCGGAGAGCGGGCTTCCGCCGTGCCGGCTGGACCGGGTGGACGTCATGGCGAGCCGCCTGACGCCGCGCGGCCCGGTTTACACTGTCATCAGGCACGTCACCTTGGGGGAGGCCGGCGCCCCGGGGGACAACGGAGGGGATTGAAATGACGACGGCGGAGCGGCAAAAGGCGCTGGAAGCGGCGCTGTTCCAGATTGAAAAGCAGTTTGGCCGCGGGTCCATCATGCGGCTGGGGGAAGCGGCCCAGCGCAACGTGGAGGTGATCCCGACCGGCTCCTTGGCGCTGGACATCGCCCTCGGCGTCGGCGGGGTGCCCCGGGGCCGCATCATCGAGATCTATGGCCCCGAGTCTTCTGGCAAGACCACGCTCGCGCTGCACATCATCGCGGAGGCGCAGCGGGCCGGCGGCATGGCGGCCTTTATCGACGCCGAGCACGCCCAGGATCCGGCCTACGCGCAGCAGCTGGGCGTCGACATCGACAACTTGCTGATCTCGCAGCCGGACACAGCGGAGCAGGCGCTGGAGATAGCTGAGGCGCTGGTGCGCAGCGGCGCCGTGGACGTGATCGTGATCGACTCGGTGGCGGCCCTCGTGCCGCGGGCGGAAATCGAAGGGGAAATGGGCGACGCTCACGTCGGCCTCCAGGCGCGCCTCATGTCCCAGGCCCTGCGCAAGCTGACGGGCGCCATCAGCAAATCCCGCACGACGGTGGTCTTCATCAACCAAATCCGCGAGAAGGTGGGCGTCCTCTTCGGCTCGCCGGAGACGACCCCGGGCGGGCGGGCGCTTAAGTTTTACGCCTCCATTCGGATGGAGATCCGGCGGGTGGATTCCATCAAGCATGGTGCGGACATCGTCGGCAGCCGCACCCGCGTCAAGGTCGTCAAGAACAAGCTGGCGCCGCCGTTTAAGGAAGCCGAGTTCGACATCATGTACGGCGAAGGCATTTCCAAGGTCGGCAACATCTTGGACATGGCCAGCAAGTACGAGATCGTGACCAAGACCGGCACGTGGTTTACCTACGGTGACGTGCGCCTCGGGCAAGGCCGGGAGAACGCCAAGCAGTTCCTCAAGGAGAACCCGGATCTGGCGGCCGAGATCGAGAACAAGGTGCGAGAAGTCGCAGGCCTGCCGCGGCTGCCTGTGACGGCGGCGCCTTCCGGCAACGGGCAAGTGGTGGTGGCGGGCGATTCCTAGAGTCGTGCCGGACGATGTTGCCGCGGCCAAAGCGGCGGCCTTGCGTCTGCTGGCGGTCCGGGCTCGCACCGCACAGGAGCTGGAGCGCAGGCTTGTCCGCCGGGGCTTCTCCCCGGCGGTGGCGGCGGAGGTGCTGGCCTGGTGCCAGAGCCTGGGGTACGTGAACGATGAGCTGTTCGCCGAGGATTGGATCCGCAACCGTACGGGCAGCCGGCCCAGCGGGCGCCGCCGGATCGAGCATGAGCTGCGGGAGAAGGGCATCCATCCGGAACTGGCCCGCCGGAAGTTGGACGAGCTCTTGTCCGACGAGGACGAGCAGGCCCGGTGCCTGGAACTGGCCCGCCAGCAGTACGCCAAGTTGAGCCGCTTGCCGCCCGAGGTGCGGTGGCGGCGCCTGAGCGGGTTTCTGCTGCGGCGAGGCTTCTCGCCCGAGGCTGTGCAGCGCGCCTTGGCCCAAGTTGACAGTGGTTACGAAAGCCATTAGAATGAGGGCGGGTACGTAGGTCCGACAGAGGTTGCATCATGGCCGAGCCGAGTCTCGGCCTTCTTTGCAGGTTCTTGACCGATCAAGCCAAGTGCAGTGCGAAACCCCGGGACCTTGACAACTGAAGGGAGGTGAAGCCGACGCCGCAAGTGCTGCTGTATGTCCTGACGGCGATTGTCGCGGGGCTGCTCGGCTACGCCGCCCGGCGCTACATCGCCGAAGCCAAGGTGCGTTCGGCGGAGGAGCAGGCGGCTCAGATCCTGGAGCAGGCCGCGAAGGAAGCGGAAGCCAAGGTGCGGGAAGCCTTGGTGGAAGCGAAGGAAGAGGCAGTGCGCCTGCGGCAGGAGGCGGAACAGGAGCTTAAGGAACGGCGCCAGGAGTTGCAGCGCTTGGAGCGCCGCCTGAGCCATAAGGAAGAGAACCTGGACCGCCGCCTGGCGCAGTTGGAACGGAAAGAAGAGGCGCTTAACCGGCAGGCTGCGGAGCTTGAGCGCATGCAGGCCGAAGCCAGCGAGCTGATTCAACGCCAGCGGGCCGAGCTGGAGCGGATCAGCGGGCTGACGGCCGAACAGGCCAGGGAATACCTGCTCAAGACCGTGGAAAACGAGGTCCGCCACGACATGGCGGTCATGATTCGCGAGATCGAACAGGAAGCCAAGGACGAAGCCGAGAAGCGGGCCCGCAACGTGATCGGCCTTGCCATCCAGCGCTACGCGGCGGATCACGTGTCCGAGGCGACGGTCTCGGTGGTCAGCCTGCCGAGCGACGACATGAAGGGGCGGATTATCGGCCGCGAGGGCCGCAACATCCGCACGCTGGAAGCGCTGACGGGCGTCGACCTCATCATCGACGACACCCCCGAGGCGGTGGTTCTGTCGTCGTTCGATCCGGTACGGCGGGAGATCGCCCGGATTGCACTGGAGAAGCTCATCGCTGACGGGCGCATCCACCCAGCCCGCATCGAAGAGATGGTGGAAAAGGCCCGCCGGGAAGTGGAGAACAGCATCCGCGAGGCGGGCGAGCAGGCGTGCCTGCAGCTGGGAATTCACGGCATCCACCCCGAGCTGGTGAAGCTGCTGGGGCGTTTGAAGTACCGTTACAGCTACGGCCAGAACGTACTGCAGCATTCTATTGAAGTGGCCCACCTCGCCGGAATGATGGCGGCTGAGCTGGGCTGTGATGTAAAGGTCGCCCGCCGTGCAGGTTTGCTGCACGATATCGGCAAGGCGGTCGACCACGAGACCGAGGGCACCCACGTCAAGATCGGAATGGACCTGTTGCGCCGCTACCGGGAGTCGCCCGAGGTCATCCACGCGATGGCCTGCCACCACGGGGACTTCGAGCCCCAGACGGTGGAGGCGATGCTGGTGACGGCAGCGGACGCCATCTCCGCCGCCCGGCCCGGTGCCCGGCGGGAAAGCCTGGGCAACTACATCAAGCGGCTGGAGCGGCTGGAAGCCATCGCCAACTCCTTTGAGGGAGTGGAGAAGTCGTACGCTATCCAGGCCGGCCGCGAGATTCGCATCATGGTCAAGCCGGACAAGGTCGACGACGCGATGGCGACGCTGATGGCACGGGAGATCGTCAAGCGGATCGAGTCGGAGCTACAGTACCCGGGGCAGATCAAGGTGACCGTGATCCGCGAAACCCGCGCCGTAGAATACGCCAAGTGACTGCTGCGGCCCGGGTTGGTCACCGGCTGCCGCTTTGGTTGAGGCCACAAGACCGGTCCAGGGGCTTCGACGCCCCGGGGACCGGTTTTTTGTTGGGCAGGGCAGGACTCGCGGACCGAAGCAGCGAATGGACAAGCCGGTTGGGGGAGGGGAAGGGCGTGACGTGTCCACCCACGGCCGGGGGAGCCCCTGCCGGTGATGCCCACTTGGTGGCGTCCCTCTTGGCCCGGTATCCCGAAATCGGCTCCTTGGAGTACTGCCCGCGCTCCCGTCGCTTCACCTTTACCTTCTTGATCACGGCCACAGGCCTCAACATGCCCGCATTCCAGGAGCGGGTGAAGGAAAGCCTGCAAGCTTACAGTTTCCTGTCCGGCCACTCCGTGGACTTGCTGATCGTCGACTGGGTCGAAGAGGCCGGCGTCACGCTGCTGCGCATCGTCCGGGACCTGCCGACCTTGCGCCACGAAGAAATCGCGTTGCTCATCGGCTTGGTGCAGCAGGAGTTCTCCGATCTCATCGCCTGCGAGGCCGGCGCACCAGCTCCTGAATTTGACGGGCCCATGCAGGAGGAACTCATCCAGCACATGCTGGAAGATTTTCGGGAAGCTCCCCGCAGCCGGGAACTGATCGGTTTCCGCCGCGAGGGGCGGGTGGTCGTTTACCACCGGCAGCCGGCCGCCGCCAAACCCCGCCGGTAGCGGAGGGAAGCACTCCCCATGTCAAACCGACTGGCCGCCAGCAACTCGTTCCACCGGGAATGCTTTGTCGTCGACGCCCATTGCGACACGGCGCTGCGGTTGGTAAATGGCGCGTCCCTTGAGGACCCGGAGCCCAAGGGCCACGTTGACCTGCCGCGCCTTGTGGCGGGCGGCGTGGACCTCCAGATCTTCGCCCTGTGGGTCGACGCCCGCCAGCGCCGGGGAGGGTTTACGGTCCGGTGCCTGGAGCTCCTTGAGGCGGTGGAGCGGGAAGTGGCGGCGCACCCTGACCGGCTGCAGCTGATCCTGACACGCCAAGACCTGAACGCGGCCCGCGCCGCGGGCAAAATCGGTGTCTTGCTCTCCATCGAGGGCGGCGAAGCCCTGGAAGGCAGCTTGGCCGCCCTGCGGGCTTTCTATCGCCTCGGGGTGCGGGCCATGGGATTGACCTGGAACGGCCGCAATGAGCTGGCGGACGGGTGCGGCGACGCCGACTCCGGCGGCGGGCTGACCGCGTTCGGCCGGCAGGTGGTGCAGGAGATGAACCGCCTGGGCATGGTGGTGGACGTCTCGCACTTGTCGGAACGGGGTTTCTGGGATGTCCTGGAGGTCAGCCGGCGCCCGGTCATCGCTTCCCACTCCAACGCCCGGGCCGTCTGCGACCACCGGCGCAACCTCTATGACGCGCAAATCCGGGCCCTGGCCGAGAACGGCGGGGTCATGGGCATGAACTTTTGCCCCGAGTTCCTGCGCAGCGATGGGCCCGCCACCCTGGAAGACGTGGTGCGCCACATCGACCACATCGTGGACTTGGTTGGACCGGACCACGTGGGGCTCGGTTCGGACTTCGACGGCATCGACAGCACCCCCATCGGGCTCGAAGATGTTAGCCGCTTGCCCGCCCTTACGGAAGCGCTGCTGGCGCGTGGATATGACGAGGCCAGCGTCGAAAAGATCCTGGGCGGGAATTTCTTGCGGGTTTTCCAGTCCGTCCTTCCCTAGAGCTCCCGGCGCCTTTCCCCAGGTCCCGGAGCGCATCGATTTCCTTCCTGTTCCAGCTCGCCCTTCGCCAGCGGACTGACTACCGGGCTGCCCCCACTGCCATACTACCCCCAGGAGCCTCCAGCTCGAGAAACCAGCGCAACCGAAGGGAGGGCCTCCATGCCCATTGTCAAGGTGATTGAACTGGTGGGCGAGTCGCCCCACAGCTGGGAGGACGCGGCCCAGGTGGCGGTCCGGGAAGCCGCCAAGACCATCCGCAACATCACCGGCGTCGAGGTCTTGAACTGGACGGGCAACGTCGACGAGCACGGCAACATCGTCGAGTACAAGGCCGACGTGCAGGTCGCCTTCGTCGTCGAGGGCCACGAATAGAGCAGGAGCACGCTTCGGCGCACGCCGGGCAAGGGGGTGAAAACCTTGGATTTCCTGGGAACCATCGTCCGGTTTGTGGTCTCGGCGCTGGTGCTGATGTTCGTCGGGTTTCTGGTGCCCGGCTTCGCGCCGTTGGGGTTTCTCAACGCGCTGTTGGCGGCCATCGTCATCGCCGCGCTGGGATGGGTCATCGAAGCCACCATGGGCAAGCGGGTATCCCCGTTCGGCCGTGGGCTCGTCGGGTTCATCATCTCGGCGCTGGTCCTGTGGGCCACCCAGTTCTTCGTACCGGGCATGCAGGTGACGGTACTGGGGGCGCTCCTGGCGGCCTTGGTCATCGGGATCGTCGACCTGTTTGTGCCGACCACCATCAGCCGTTGAATCGCCGGCCCGTCAACCGCGCGGCGGACCGCCGACCCAGCAACCTTGCGGCGCTCCGCGGCTGACCCTTGGCGCAGCGACGGCAAAAACTTCACCTCGCGGGCATGGGCGCAGGCTTCCTTCACTCCAGGCAAACGGCTGTGATATGATGATTCAGTACGAGCCTGAGAGCGGGGGAGCTGACGCCCTTGCCCTTGCATGCCCATCTCACCGTCAACGACCGAGGACATCTCGAAATCGGCGGCTGCGACGCCGTGGAACTCGCCCGCCGGTACGGCACACCCCTGTACGTCTTGGACGAAGAACGGGTGCGGGCCGCGTGCCGGCAATACCTGAGCGCCCTCGCACGCCACTACCCCAAGGGTAAGATCGTTTACGCAGGCAAGGCGCTGCTCACCACGGGCGTCTGCCGCATCATCGCGTCCGAAGGTTTGTGCCTCGATGTGGTTTCCGGCGGCGAGCTGTACACCGCCCTCCAGGCCGGTTTCCCCCCGGAACGGATTTACTTCCACGGCAACAACAAATCCGATGACGAGCTGCGTATGGGTTTGGCGGCGGGAGTCGGGAGGATCGTGGTGGACAGCGAGGCGGAGCTCGTGAGGCTCGACGAACTGGCCGCCGAAATGGGGCGCACCGCTGACATCCTCCTGCGGGTCACCCCCGGCGTCGAAGCCCACACCCACAGTTACATGAAGACGGGGCAGCTGGACTCGAAGTTTGGGATCCCCATCGCCGGCGGACTCGCCCTCGAGGCGGCCCGGCGGGCGGCCCGGTCGCCCCGTCTGCGCCTGAGGGGTTACCACTGCCACATCGGATCGCAAATCCTCGACCTCACCGCGTTTGATATTACCGTTGGGTTGATGATGGAGTTCCTGGCCGAGGCCCAAGCCGCCACCGGCATTCCTGCGGAGGAATTGGATCTGGGCGGCGGCCTCGGGATCCGCTACACGCCTGCCGACGACCCGCCGAGCCCGGATGAGTTGGTGAGAAGGCTTGGCGACGCGCTCCGGCGGGAAGCCACAAGCCGCGGCGTGCCCTTGCCGGTGCTGGTGCTGGAACCCGGCCGCTCCATCGTGGGCGACGCCGGGATCACGCTCTATACCGTCGGGTTCATCAAGCGGATTCCCGGCCTGCGCACCTACGTGGCCGTGGACGGGGGGATGGCCGACAACCCCCGGGTCGCCCTCTACCAGGCGCGGTACACCGTCGTCGTGGCCAACAAGGCGGCCGAGGAGCCGGCGGAGATCGTCTCCATCGCCGGGAAGTGCTGCGAAACCGGCGACATGCTGGTATTTGACGCGCCTGTGCCTCCGCTGGCCCGCGGCGACGTGCTGGCGGTGCTCAGCACCGGGGCGTACAACTACTCCATGGCCAGCCACTACAATCGCCTGCCCAAACCGGCGATGGTGCTGGTCAGCCAAGGGCGCCACGCCCTGCTGGTGGAACGGGAGACCTACGACGACCTGCTGCGCCAGGACCGCGTGCCCCCTTGGCTGGAGCCGGCGGCGCCCCAGGCGGCCGGGGCTTGCGGCAGCCGGGAGGTGCAGGCGTGAGGGGGTTGGAGGCGTGGATACTGCGGGCGGCAGCCGTGCTCTTGGTACTGGCGATCCACGAGTATGCCCACGCTGCCGTCGCCGTTCGCCTAGGTGACCCCCGCCCGAAATTTGACGGGCGGCTGACGCTGAACCCGCTCGCGCACCTGGACCCTATCGGCACGCTCATGCTGCTCTTTTTCGGGTTTGGCTGGGCCAAGCCCGTCATCGTGGACCCGACGCGGTTCAAAAACCCGCGCCGGGACATGATGTGGGTCGCCCTGGCGGGACCCGCGGCCAACCTGCTCTTGGCCTTTGTCATGGCGCGGGTCTACCCGTTTCTGGTAACCGGCCTGCCCGCCAACTGGGCCTGGGCGGTGCGGGGATTCTTCCAGGTTACGATCACCCTCAACATTTGGCTGGCGGTGTTCAACCTCTTGCCGCTGCCGCCCTTGGACGGCAGCAAGGTGCTGGCCGGCCTCGTTCCCAGGCGGTGGGCCTTCCGCCTTTACAACCTGGAGACGTATGGGACCGTCGTGTTGCTGCTATTGATCGTGTCCGGGATGGTCAGCCGCGTCCTTTGGCCCGCGTACCGGGCGGTAGCGTGGCTGATCCTGGGAGGCTGACGTCCCGGTGTACCAAGTGCGCCTGGCGGTCTTCGAAGGCCCGCTGGACCTCTTGCTGCACCTCATCGAGCAGCAGCAGGTGGACATCTGGCAGGTGTCCATGGCCCAAGTGGCCGAGCAGTACCTCGAGTTCCTGAGCCAGGTGCCGGCCGTCGAGCTCGAGGAAGCCGGCGAGTACCTGGTGATGGCGGCGCTCCTGGTGCGGATCAAGGCCCGCCACCTCCTGCCTGAGCGAAAGGAGCAAGACGAACCCGAGGAGGACGAGGCCGCCCTGGAAGCGGCCCTGCTGGCCCGGGTGGCCGAGTACCGGCGCTACAAGGAAGCCGCGGCGCGCCTTGAGCAATTGGCGGCGGCCAACGCCCGCCTGTTCCGGCGACCCCCTGTCTTGCCCGCGGCCAATCCCGCGCCGGCCGGCCCGCCGCCTGGGCTGACCGCGGAAACGCTGGCGCGCGCCTTTGCCGCGGTGCTCGGGCGGCGGCCGCCGGAGCCGCCGCCTCCACCACCGCCCCGGCCGGTAAATTTGCGGGCTGCCATCGGTCGCTTGTTAGGTGCGCTGCGCCGGGCAGGGGGGCGCCTGGGCTTCTGGCAGCTGTTCCGGCCCAGGGCGACGCGGTGGGACTGGATCGTGAACTTTTTAGCGTTGCTTGAGCTGGTGCGCCAGGGCCGCGTCCGGGTGCGCCAGCCGGCCCCGCTGGCCGAGTTTGACGTGGAGATGCGGGAGGACCAGGAGACGGACGGGCTCGGGCATGCGCCAGCCCAGCCGTGGCTGCAAGGGGAATCGTGACGTGGAGCAGACGTTCATCCCAGAAACCCTGGAGCGGCTTATGGCCGCGCTGGAAGCCATCCTGTTCGCGAGCCCTGAACCCGTCCCCACCGACAGTCTCGTCCGCCTGACGGGTTGGGATGGGGAGGGAGTACAGGCCGCTTTGCGTCTCCTCCGCCAGCGG
Organism: Bacillota bacterium; assembly: GCA_017578085.1. GTDB lineage: Bacteria > Bacillota > Limnochordia > Limnochordales > ZCTH02-B6 > ZCTH02-B6. The sequence goes on along the minus strand of PKQR01000019.1, from coordinate 8,933 downwards.
CTGGAGGCCTCCGATCGCGGGCTGTGCCTGCTGCAGGTGGCCGGCGGCTGGCAGTTGGCCACGAAGCCCGAATTCGCGGGCCTCATCAGCTCCCTTCTGGAGCCGCGCCCGCCCGCGCCCCTTTCCCAGGCGGCCCTCGAGACGCTGGCCATCATCGCGTACCGCCAGCCCATCACCCGGGCGGAGATCGAGCAACTGCGGGGCGTGCGGGTGGATTCGGCGCTGCAGTCGTTGTTGGAGCGGGAACTGGTTGAAGAGGCGGGCCGGGCCGACGCTCCGGGACGGCCGATCCTTTACCGCACGACGCAGCGGTTTCTGGAGTGGACGGGCCTCAACTCCTTGGCGGACTTGCCGCCGTTGCCGGAGGAACCCCCGCATAGTCCGCCTGCCGGTGGGTCAGATTAACGCGCGACAGCCGGCCGCAACGCGCGACATTTTGGCCCGAGGGGAGAGCGGACGTGAACGAACACCACCCCATCGAAGGCTTAATGCAGACGGCCATGGAAAGCCTAAAGGCCATGGCGGACGTAAACACCATCCTGGGCGACCCGGTGGAGACGCCTGACGGAAGCGTCATCGTACCGGTGTCCCGGGTTTCCATCGGCTTCGCGGCAGGGGGGACGGAGTTCGAAGTCGAAAACCGCCGCGACGGCGGCGGCTTTCCCTTTGGCGGGGGCAGCGGTGCCGGCATCTCGCTGCAGCCGGTGGCGTTTCTCGTGGTGGGGCAGGGGCAGATCCGCCTGCTGCCCATCGATGGCAACACGATCATGGATCGGTTGCTCGACATCGCGCCCAAAGTCATGGACCAGCTGCAAGGCATGCTGAGCAACGGGCGCAAGCGCTCGGCTGCCGAGCCTGCACCGGCGACCACCTAGCCCTCATTAGGTCAGCCTCGGATCAGAGGCTCCGCGCCGTCTTCAACAAACCCCTGGGGTGGATTTCCTCTGGCAGCGGAGCGGCTGCAAAAGTACATGGCTCGCTGCGGCGTCGCGTCCCGGCGCGCCTGCGAGCAGCTCATCGTGGCCGGGCGCGTCCAGGTCAACGGGCGCACCGTACGGGAGCTTGGGGTCAAGGTAGACCCGGACCGGGATGAGGTGCGGGTCGACGGGCGCGTCATCCGCCCGCCGTCGAAACTCCTTTATTACATGCTGAACAAGCCGGCGGGGTACGTGACGACGGTCTCGGACCCCCAGGGCCGCCCGACGGTGATGAGCCTCGTGCCCTCCGAAGACCGCCTCTATCCGGTGGGACGGCTGGACCTGGACACCGAGGGCCTGCTCCTTTTGACCAATGACGGGCCGCTGGCCCACCGCCTGACCCACCCGCGGTACGGCGTGCGCAAGCTGTACCGGGCCAAGGTGGCCGGGGTCGTCGGGGCGGAGGCCGTCGCCCGGCTCGAGCAGGGTGTGCTCCTAGAGGACGGGCCGACCGCCCCCGCCCGGGTGCGCGTCATCCGGCAGGACAAGGAAACCGCGGTGCTTGAAATCGAACTGGCCGAAGGGCGCAAGCGGCAAGTGCGCCGCATGTGCCAGGCGGTCGGCCATCCGGTGCTGTACCTCAAGCGCATCGGGTTTGGGCCCTTGCGGCTGGGCCGGCTGCCGGTAGGCGCCTACCGCCCCCTGACCGACGCAGAAGTGGCCGCCCTGCGGCGCGCTGCGCAGCTGGCCTAGACCGGGTGTCAATTCCTAAGCTCCGCCGGTTTACAATTCCCCCGTACCCGTGGTAAAATGTGCACAACCTCTGGCAGGACGGCAGGACGGCAGGTGCGCGGTTGGCCTTCCATGGAATCCTTTCCGCGTCGAGTTAAGGAACGCACGGCGGTCCCGGCGCGTGTGCGGGGGCTAGAAGGGCGGATGCGCCCGTGAACGAAGCCACAAGCCGCAAGGTGGCCCGGGCGGCCCTGCTCATGGCCTTGAGCGAGGACCACGGGGAAGAACAAGCGCAAAAGCGTGTCCTTGCCACCAGCGGCATCCGGGCCACGGCGGTCGATTTCGGGGGCGATTTCACCGCCTCGGTGCGCCGGGTCATCGAGCGGGCAGTGGTCGCGGCCAAGCGGGAAGGCGTCATCAGCCCGACCCACGCTGAGGAGGGCGCGGTGGCCGGGGCCACCCATGAGGCCTTGCTGCAGGTCGGGCTTAAGGCCGTCGGCTTGAGCGTCGGCGGCAAGATCGGCATCGCCCGCAAGGACGACCACGTCGCGGTCGCGATTTTCATGGGCATTGGTCTCTTGCACCTGGATGAAGTGGCCGTCGGCCTGGCCCACCGGGCCGTCTCCTAGTTTCCAAAGGGAAGGGACTGGATCGCCATGGCAGAAACGGCTGTACGGGGCCTGCGGGGGGCGACCGTCGCTTCGGCCAATACCCCGGAAGCCATCGGCGCCGCCACCAAGGAGTTGGTGCAGGCGCTACTCGCGGAAAACGACATCGATTTGGAATCCATCGCGAGCATCATCTTCACCGTTACCGGCGACCTGGACGCCCAGTTTCCGGCGTTGGCGGCAAGGGAGTTGGGACTGCACCAGGTGCCGCTGTTGTGCGCCCGGGAAATCGACGTTCCCGGCAGCCTGCCCCGCTGCATCCGGGTGCTGATGCATGTCAACACCACCAAGAGCCAAAAGGAAATGCGCCACGTCTACTTGCGGGAAGCCCGGGCACTGCGGCCTGATCTGCAGGTCAACGGTGCCGTTCCGGGCGCCGCGCCGGCGTATCCCCAGCCCCGGCCGGCTATCGCCCGCATCGAGCCCTATGAGCCTGGGAAACCCATCGAGGAAGTCCGCCGGGAGCTGGGGCTGTCGGACATCATCAAGCTCGCGTCCAACGAAAATCCCCTAGGTCCTTCGCCCCGGGCCGTGGCGGCGGTACGCGACGCGCTGGAAAAGCTTCACATTTACCCGGACGGCGCGGCTAGGGCGTTGCGGGAGGCGCTCAGCCATCGTCTGGGCCTGCCTGTGGAGCAGCTCCTCGTAGGCAACGGCTCGGACGGGATCATCAAACTCCTGGCCGAGGCGTACCTCGAGCCCGGGGACGAGATCGTCTGCGCCCACCCGACATTCAGCCAGTACGCCTTCGCGGCCCGGCTCATGGGCGCGCGGGAAGTGCTCGTGCCCCTCAAGGATATGCGCCACGATCTCGAGGCCATGGCGGCCGCCATCGGGCCGAGAACCAAGGCGGTCTTCATCTGCAATCCCAACAACCCGACGGGCACGACCGTCACTGAGGCGGAGTTCGCCGCCTTCATGGCCAAGGTTCCCCGCCACGTGCTGGTCGTGCTGGACGAGGCGTACCAGGAGTATGTCGAGAACCCGGACACCGTGCAGGGGCGGCGGTGGGTCGATGACCAGGGTCACAACGTGCTCGTCCTGCGTACCTTTTCTAAAATTTACGGCCTCGCGGCCCTGCGGGTGGGCTACTGTATGGGGCCGGCGCCCGTCATCGCCGCGCTAAAGCGAGTGCAGGAGCCCTTCCAGACCAACGCCCTGGCGCAGATCGCCGCCCTCGCGGCCTTGTCGGACGAAGAGCACGTGAGCGAGAGCCGGCGGGTCAACCAGGAGGGGAAGCGGTATTTCTACCGGCGCCTAGAGGAGCTGGGGCTAAAGTACGTGCCGACGGAGGCCAACTTTATCCTGATCGACGTCGGCCGCGACAGCCGGGCGGTGTTCCAGGAGCTCTTGCGTCACGGCGTCATCGTGCGGGCAGGGGCAGCCTTCGGCCTACCGACCCACCTGCGGGTCACCATCGGCACGCAAGAGCAAAACGAGCGGTTCTTTGCGGCCTTGGCCGCGGTGCTTAGCCAGCCGGTGCCCAAGGGCCAGGGGGCTGGGAAGGAGGAGTTGCCGCAATGATCGTGGTAATGCGCAAAGGAGCCAGCGAAGACGACATCCAGCGAGTCATGGAACGCCTGCGGGAGTTGGGCTTTTCGGTCCACCTGTCCCGGGGTGTGGAGCGCACGGTGATCGGAGCCATCGGCGACAAGAAGCCCGAGCGGGTGCAACAGATCGAGGCGATGGAGGGAGTGGAAAAAATCGTCCACATCCTCCAGCCCTACAAGCTGGCCGGGCGTGAGTTTCATCCCGAGCCGTCGGTCGTGTCCGTCGGGCCCGTGCGGGTGGGCCCCGATACGCTGACGGTCATCGCCGGCCCGTGCGCGGTGGAGAGCGAAGAGCAGATCTTGACCGTCGCCGAAGCGGTCAAGGAAGCCGGTGCGACCATGCTCCGGGGCGGCGCCTTCAAACCCCGCACGTCGCCCTACTCCTTCCAGGGACTGGCCGAGGAGGGCCTCAAGCTCTTGGCCTTGGCCCGGGAGCGCACGGGGCTGCCCGTCGTCACGGAGGTCATGAATCCGCAGGACGTGGAGTTGGTGGCCTCCTACGCCGACGTCCTGCAGATCGGTGCCCGGAACATGCAAAACTTCCCCCTGCTGCGCGAAGTAGGGCGCACCAACAAGCCGGTCCTGCTCAAGCGCGGGCTGGCGGCCACCATCGAAGAATGGCTGATGGCAGCGGAGTACATCATGAGCGCGGGCAACCACAATGTTATCTTGTGCGAGCGGGGCATCCGGACGTTTGAAACCGCGACCCGCAACACCCTCGACCTCAACGCGGTGCCCGTGGTCAAGCACTTGAGCCACCTGCCCATCATCGTCGACCCGTCCCACGGGACGGGCAAGTGGCCGTACGTCATTCCCATGGCGCGGGCGGCGGTGGCGGCAGGCGCCGACGGGCTTATTGTTGAGGTGCACCCGCGGCCGGAGGAGGCTGTCTCCGACGGGCAGCAGTCGCTGAAGCCCGAGAAGTTCCGCGAGCTGATGCAGGAGGTGAGCGCCATCGCGGCGGTGCTGGGACGCCAGTTAACGCCGGCGATGGCTTGATGTGGGCTTTTCGGTGGCCATCGTAGGGCTTGGGCTGATGGGCGGGTCCCTGGGGATGGCCTTGTGCCGGGCGCCGGGCATCGACCGCGTCTGGGGGATCGCCCGCCGGGCCGACACGGTGGCGGAAGCCGTCGCCCTGGGCGCGGTGCACGGGGGCACCACGGATCTGCGGGAAGGGGTACAGGGGGCGGACGTGGTCGTTTTCGCGACGCCGGTGCGCGCCATTCCCGACCTGGTGGCCGAAGCGGCCCCTGCCCTGGCTCCCGGCACCGTGGTGACCGACGTGGGCAGCACCAAGGCCGAGCTGTGCCGCACGGTGCCGCCGCTTTTGCCGCCGGGGGTCGAGTACGTGGGCGGCCATCCCATGTGTGGGTCGGAACGCACGGGCCTGGAGGCCGCGGATCCTTACCTTTACCAAAACGCGGTCTACATCGTGACGCCTCTGCGCCCCGACCAGCCGGGGCTCTCCCGGGTGCTGGCGATGGTGGAGGCGGTCGGGGCCCAGCCCTTGATCCTGGACGCGGAACAGCACGACCGGGCCGTGGCCGCGGTCAGCCATCTGCCCCATCTGGTGGCGACTGCCCTGGTGCTGGCCGTGGCGCAGGCGGCCGCTCGTGATCCGCATCTGCTGGCCCTAGCTGCCGGCGGTTTCCGGGACACGACCCGGGTCGCGTCGGGCGATCCCGTCATGTGGCGGGACATCTGCCTGACCAACCGCGGGCCGATCCTGGAGATGATCGATCTCTTCCGCGACGCCCTGGAGGCGGCCCGCCGCGCCGTGGAGAGCGGGGACGGCGACGCCCTCATGCAGCACATGGCCGAGGCGCGCGCGGTGCGGGAGCAGCTGCCCCGGCACCGGAAAGGCATCCTCAGCCCCATGCGCGAGCTCGTGGTGCACTTGGTCGATCGGCCGGGCGCGATCCACGAGGTGACCGGGTGCATCGCGGCGAAGGGGATCAATATAAAGGATATCGAGATCCTGCGGGTCAGGGAGGGCGAGGGCGGCACCCTGCGTCTCGCCTTTGCCACCGACGACGACTTGGAGCAGGCCCTGGAGGAGCTCGAGCAGCGGGGTTTCCAGGCGCGCCGCAGGGGATAGGAGTCGCAAGCGATTTGGAGAAGCAGCTGGTAATCGCCATCGACGGGCCGGCGGGTGCGGGCAAGAGCACCGTCGCCCGCAAGGTGGCGGAGGCTTTAGGCTATCTTTATATCGACACAGGCGCCATGTACCGCGCACTGACCTTGGCGGTGCTGCGGGCGGGGGTGCCGGTGGAAGACGCGGCAGCGGTGACGTCCGTCGTGGAGCGCTGCCGGGTCGACCTTCAGCCAGGACCCAACGGAAACCGGGTGTTTCTCAACGGCGAGGAGGTGACGGACGAGATCCGCACCCTCGCCGTTTCCAATGCGGTTTCCCAGGTGGCGGCCATCCCCGAGGTGCGCCAGCACCTGGTCACGCAGCAGCGGCGGCTGGCGGGCGCGGGAGGCGTCGTGATGGACGGGCGCGACATCGGCACCGTCGTTCTTCCCAACGCGGATCTCAAGATTTTCCTCACCGCCTCACTGGATGAGCGTGCCCGGCGTCGTTACCTCGAAACGCGGGCCCTCGGACACGATTCGGACCTGGAAGAGATTCGCAGGAACCTGGAGGAGCGGGACCGGCTCGACTCGGGCCGCGCGGTGTCCCCCTTGCGTATCGCCGAGGATGCGGTGGTCATCGATACCACCGATTGGACGGTGGAGCAGGTGGTCACCCACGTGCTGCGCCTGTGCCGAAGGAGGCTAAAGGAGTGCTGTACCGAGTAGCCAAGTCCGTGCTGCGGCCTCTATTCGGCTGGTACTTCCACTGGCGGCTGGAAGGGTTCCACCACCTGCCCAGGACGGGCCCGGCCATCGTCGCCGCCAACCATGTCAACTACCTAGACCCTCTCGTCATCGGGTCGGCGCTTCCCCGTACCGTCCACTTCATGGCCAAGCACGAGCTGTTTGAAAACCGCATCTTGGCCTGGATCTTGCCCCGGGTGCACGCGTTCCCGGTGAGGCGCGGGCAGCCGGACCGGCAGGCCATCCGGTGGGCCCTGGACATCTTGGCCGCAGGGGAAGTGCTAGGAATCTATCCGGAAGGGACCCGCAGCGAAACCGGGGAGCTCAAGGATATCCACAGCGGTGCGGCCCTCATCGCGCTCAAATCGGGGGCCCCTGTAGTGCCATTGGCCGTCATCGGGCTTGAGAAAGCCCTGGACGCCGGCGCCCGGCGCTGGCCCCGCCGTACGCCGGTGACGATCCGGATGGGCCCCCCCATCAGCTTCCCGCCGGTGGACCGCGTCGACCGGACCACGCTGCGCGGCGCGAGCCAGGAGATTCACCGGGCCATTGCGGCGCTGCTGCCGGCAGCCTACCGCGGGAGCTGGGCCAGGGCGGCGGCTGCGGGAGGGGAGCTTTGATAACGGTTCCGCTGCCCGGAAAGGCTACGCAGCGGGAGGGAAAGAGGTCTAAAAAGAGAGCAACGCCAGGAAACAAGGCTAATTTTCAGCAGGGATTTTGTTCTTAGGACCGAAGTAGTCAGGGGTTCTACCCTTTCTTGTTGATGGTGGATCAGGGGGATGGAAAGCGTATGACCGACTTCCCGGAAGACAAGCGTCATGAGCAGCCCACGAAGGCCCCGGACAACGGCCAGGCGGCGCCCGAAACCGATGCCGTCAAGCAGTACGATGAGACGCTGAAGCCTCTTTCTCCGGGCGATATCGTTGAGGGCCGGGTTGTCCATGTCGGCAGCGACGAAGTGCTGGTGGACGTGGGCTATAAGACGGAAGGGCGGATTCCCGCCAGCGAACTGGGCCTGCGCCCCGGGCAGACGCCGGCTGATGTCCTGCGGGTCGATGACAACATCGCCGTCCAGGTCCTCCGGATTGACGAAGGGGAGGGCACCGTTGTGCTCTCCAAGCGCCGCGCCGACGAGCGCCAGGCCTGGGAACAGCTCACGGCCAAGTTTGAGGCCGGCGAGCCCGTGGAGGCCGAGGTGACCGCCCGGGTCAAGGGCGGGTTGCTGGTGGATCTCGGCGTGCGCGGCTTCGTGCCGGCTTCCCACGTGGACCGCACCTTCGTTGACAACCTGGAGCAGTACGTCGGCCAACGGCTGCGTTTCCGCATCTTGGAGCTGGACCGGCAGAAGCGCAACGTGGTGCTGTCCAGGAAAGAGCTGCTGGAGGAGGAACTGGCCCGCGCCAAGGAGAGAGCCTTCTCCCAGCTCCAGGAAGGGCAGGTGGTGAGCGGCATCGTGCGCCGGCTCACGGACTTCGGCGCGTTTGTGGATATCGGCGGCGGGGTCGAAGGGCTGCTGCACGTGTCCGAGATGGCGTGGAGCCGGGTGCGCCATCCCCAGGATGTCCTCCATGAAGGGCAGGAGATCAAGGTCAAAATCCTGGGCATCGACCGGGAGCGGGAACGCATCTCCCTGAGCCTCAAGGAGACGCTGCCGGATCCTTGGAGCACGGTGGCGGACCGGTACGCCGTGGGCCAGATCGTCGAAGGCGAGGTCACCCGCATCGTCGACTTCGGCGCCTTTGTGAAGCTCGAAGACGGCATCGAAGGGCTCGTGCACATTTCACAGCTGGCCGACCGGCGAGTGGAGAATCCGTCGGAGGTTGTCCAGCCGGGTCAGCGGGTGAAGGCAAAAATCGTCAATCTCGATCCCTCGGCGCGGCGCATCGGCCTCAGCATCCGCGCCGCCCAGCCCAAGGAGACCAAGCCGAAGGAGGAAGAGGCGCCGGTCTCCTACTCGGATCCCGGGCCGGAGAGCGTCACCATCGGCGACGTGGTGGGAGGCTTGGGCGAGCTCCTGGAGCGCACCGGGCGCGAAGCCGGCGCATAGCGCCAGCGCTGTGGCGGCAAAAGGACGCGTAAAAGGACGCGAATGAAAGGCCCGCTGTCTTAGGCAGCGGGCCTTTTCGCGCACGTATTGCCCGGGAGAGGCAGGGGCACGCTAGCCGCCGGAAGGAGTGAGCGGCCGTGCCCTTAGGCTTGATCGTCCTCCTGGTGCTGGCGGCCCTGGTCTTTTTCGGGGCGGCCCA
>PKQR01000118.1 GCA_017578085.1 Bacillota bacterium | reverse complement strand
TACGACTTCAAAGGGTACTGGGCCCGCCGGGGCTGGAGCGACACAGCCGTCATCAAGACGTGGTCCCGGATCGACGTTCCCACGGGCGCCCAGCTGCGGGCCGGCGAGCCGCTGATCATCGGCGGCGTGGCGTTTGCCGGCGACCGGGGCGTCTCGGCGGTCGAGGTGTCGGTGGACGGGGGGCAAACGTGGATGCCGGCCGAGCTCAAAGAGCCTCTCGGCCCTTACGCGTGGCGGCTGTGGGCCGTCCCGTGGACGCCCGACGCGCCAGGCAGCGCGGAGCTGGTGGTGCGGGCCATCGACGGCACGGGACAGGTGCAAACGGAAACCGTCGCGCCGCCCTTGCCCGACGGGGCCTCCGGGTGGCATCGCCGGCGGGTGTCGGTGCGGGCATAGCCAGCCGGGGACGGGAGGGCGCTGCCGGCTGGGGATGGGACAGCGTGTCATTTCAGCACTGGATGGTCTCGCCCGCGTGCGCATCTGGTATGATGGAAGCCGGCGGCCGGTGCAGCCAGCCCAATTTGCGCCCGGTGGTGCATATGCCCCAGGTAACCGTCTACACGGTGCCCAACTGCCTCGACTGCGCCGCGGTCAAGCGCCTCCTCGAACAGGCGGGCATCCCCTATCGCGAGGTGGACATCAGCCAGATCCCCGGCAGCCGCGAGGCCCTCGCGTTGCTCTCCGGAGTCCGCAGCGTGCCGCAGGTGTATGTGGGCGACCGCTTCATCGGGCAAGTGTTTGAGGTTCGCCACCTGATCCACACGGGCAAGCTGCAGGAGATGCTGGCAAAGGCCGACGCCGAGGAGCAAACCGGCCCTAACGGCCATCCCAGCGGCCCCTAGCGCAGGCGAGAGCAAACCGCAGCCCCAACAAAGCAAACGGGCGGTGCAAAAACGGGCAGTGCAAGGGCGCTCGCCGCTCGCCCCTGCACCGCCCGCGTTTGTCTTTCGCCCGGGCCTGCCCGGCCGCGTCGGGCGCCGTTTCTTCAGGGGCTTAGGCGCACCACCGTTCCCTGGTCCGACGACTCGTAAGCCGCCAGCGCCACCCGCATCGCCTCAAAGCCGTCCCGCCAGGTGACCTCCGGCTCCTCGCCGGTGCGAATGCAGTGCAGGAAGTGCTCGATCATGGCCCGGTTGGGATCGCTGCCCCACTGTACCCACTCGGGCCAGCGGGCCCCACCCTTCGCGTACACCGTCAGGGCCTGTGCGAAGGCGTCCAGCACCAAGGTGCCCCGCTCGCCGATGATCTCCATCTGCAGATGACCCCAGCGCGGGTAACCCGCCGGCCGGCTCCAGCTGCAGTCGATGCTGGCGAACACGCCGTTGCTGAGCGTCACCTGGATGAGGCCGGCCGTGTCGACGGACAAGGTCCCCTGGGCAAAGGGATTGCCCACTTCGGCGTAGACCGTCTCCACTTCAGCCTGGAAGAACCACCGCAGCAGGTCCGCCAAGTGCACCGTGTGGTCCATCACGGCCCCGCCGCCGGCCAGGTGCGGGTCGGCAAACCATGCCCGGTGGCCGCTGGGGTTTTCGCTGTGGTTGATGCCGTTGACGGCCAGGATTTGTCCGAGCTCGCCGGCGCGAACCCGAGCGCACACCTCGCGCACCGACGGGTCAAACCGCATCGGGAAGGCGGTCATGAATTTCACCCCGCGGGCCGCGCAGGCGTCCCGCATGGCCTCGGCCCGCTCGCGGCTGACCTCGATGGGCTTTTCGCACAGCACGTGCGCCCCGGCGGCCGCCGCCATCTGGACCAGCTCCATGTGACCCCGGTTCTCCGAGCACACGATGACCCCGTGGGGCTGCTGGGCCAGCAGGTCCTCATGGCGCCGAAACCAGCGAACCCCGTGGGCGCCGGCAAACGCCTGGCCCCGCTGGGCGTCCTCGTCCGAGAAACCGATGAAGTCCACGTCCGGGATCTGCTTCAGCAGCTCGGCGTAGCCGTCCGCATGCACGTGGGCGGCGCTCATGATGCCGATGCGCAGCGTCATCTCTTCAACCTCCCTGCAGGGTCACGCTGCGGCCAGTGCGGGCCGATTCCTTGGCGGCGAGCGCCACGCGCAGCGCCCGGAGAGCATCCTCGGGGGTTACCGCAAACTCCGCACCGGTCCGGATGGCCTCGTAGGCGTGCTTGATCTGGGTGGTGTAAGGGTCCTCGGCCAGCGGCGACAAGGGCAGGCCGACCTCGCCGGCTGCGCCCTCGGGCTGGCGCAGAAACGTCCGGATGGTGGCCGTCGCGTCCGAGCTCCACTCAATGACGCCTTTCGTGCCCGCGACGTCGATGGCCGTGCGGAAAACGCCCGGCGGGTTGGCCCAGCCGCCCTCGACGAGGGCCATCGCCCCGTTGGCAAACCGCAGCGTCGCCAGAGCGTACCGGTCGCCGGCCGCCCTGGCGTACACGCGGGTCACATCGCCCGCGAGCCAGCAGGCAAAGTCAAAGTCGTGCACCATCAAGTCCACGATCATGCCGCCCGAACGGGCGTGGTCCAGGTACCAGTTGTCCCCCGGCTTATTGGGGGTGTACGAGACGCGCTTGAGCCGGATGACGCCCACCTGCCCGATGCGGCCCTGGGCCACCAGCTCACGGGCAAGCCGGTACTGGGGAAAGAAGCGCAGCACCATGGCCACAAAAAACCGCACCCCGGCGCGCTCGGCGGCGGCGATCATCTCCCGCCCCTCGGCCTCCGTCAAGGCGATAGGTTTCTCGCACACCACATGGCGCCGCTGGGAAAAGGCCTCAAGGGCCATGTCATGGTGCAGGTGGGTGGGCACGCAAATATCGACCACGTCCACTTCCCGCAACAGATCCGCGTAGGATCCCACGACACGGGCGCCGTATTGGCCGGCCAGCTCCCGGGCGCGGTCCTCATCGCGGGAAAACACCGCGACGAGCTCCGCGCCTGCCGCCGCCCAACCGGCGGCATGTACCCTGCCCATGACCCCGGCGCCCACGAGTCCGACCCGCATTGCCTGTCACCTCCGACTGCTCGCCGCTGTTTGTTACCGTCTACTTGATGGAACCCGCCATCAGCCCGCGGATGAGTTGGCGCGAGAAGATCACGTACAGCACCACCGCCGGGACGATGGACAAGCTCAACGCCGCCAGCACCGCGTTCCAGTCGTTGACAAACTGGCCCAGGAACACCTGGGTCCCCAGGATCACCGTTTTCGTGCGCTCACTGGGCGCGAGGATGAGCGCAAACCACAGATCGTTCCAGATGGGCAAGAGGCTGATGGCGGCCACCGTCCCCAACGCCGGCCGGGCCAGCGGCAGGATCAGCCGGAAAACGTGGTATTCGCTCGCGCCGTCGATCCTCGCCGCGTCTTTCAGTTCCCTCGGCAACTGGCGCATGTGCTGGGTGAGCACAAACACCGCCAGCGGAATCCCCTGCGCCGTATACACGAGGATCAGCGCCCACAGCGTGTCGACCAGCTTCAGCTTGGACATGAGCTCCAGCAACCCTACCGTCCCCAGGCGGATGGGCACCATGATCCCGATGGCCAGGTACAGCGACAGCAACGTGTTGCCCCGGAATTGATACTCGGCCAGGGCATGGGCCGCCATGGAGCTCACGAGCAGGATCAAGAACAGCGACCCGACGGTTACGATCAGGCTGTTCAGGAAGTACAACGGGAAGTTCGCATGCTGGGCGAGGGTGCGGTAGCCCACCAGGTCAAAGGTTTCCGCGGTGGGCAATGAATAGGGATCCGCAAAGATGGCCCGCCGGGCCTTGAAGGAGTTGACGACGACCAGCAGCACGGGGAAGATGGCCAGTGCCGAGTACGCGAGCAGCGCCCCGTGCACCAGCGCTCCCCGCCACCACGTCCACTTCCGCTCGCCGACAATCCTCGGTCTCGTCGCCGTAGCCAACGCCATGGCTCAGTACTCGATCCTTTCCATACGCCGCTGCCAGCCGAATAGGTACAACAACACGCCGGTCAGGATGATGAGGAACATCATGCCGGCCACCGCCGCGCCCATGTGCGGGTCCCCCGGCTGCAGCTGGAACCCAAAGAAGGTCCGGAAGAAGAACGTGCCCATGATGTCGGTGCTGAAGTTGGGCCCAGCCAGCGACCCTTGCGTCGCGTAGATGAGGTCAAAGGCGTTGAAGTTGCCCACAAACGTCAACACCGCCACGATGGCGAGGCTCGGCATGATCAGGGGCAGCTGCACGTGGCGGAACACCTGCCACGCGTTGGCACCGTCGACCCGGGCGGCTTCCAGGAGCTCGTCGGGAATCCGCACCAGCGCCGCGAGGAACAGCACCATGGGGATGCCGACGTTTTGCCAGACGGAAATCAGCGATAACGTAACGAGAGCGGTCTCCTCCAGCCCGAGCCACGGGCGGTCCAAATCGCCCAGCCCGAAAAAGTCCAAAATCGTGTAGGAGATGCCCCACACCGGGTTGAGCACCATCCGCCAGGCGAAACCGGCCAGCACCACCGAGAGGACGGCCGGCGTGAAGATGATCGTCCGGTAGACGGCGGCGGCCCGGATGCGGCTGTTGAGCATGACCGCCAGCGCCAACGCCACCGGATTTTGCACCAGCATGTGGATGACGAAGAAGACCACGTTGTTGCGGAAGGCGTTCCAAAACCGCGGCGCCCAGTGCTCGCTGGTAAGCAGCGTCACATAGTTTTGCAGCCCGACGAAACCCGTGCCCCCGCCCGGGATGCGGTTGAGCAGCGAAAGCCACAGGGAGCTCAGCATCGGATAAATCATGAAGACGGTATAAATCAGCACCGCCGGGGCGAGGAAGACGGCGATGTGGGTAGGAAACTTCCGTACACGCTTCACTGGTTTCCATCCTTCGCGACGGCTGGTGCCCGCGGGTGCCTGCGCTTTTGCCCGCGGGCCTCGCCAGGCTGGGGCTCTAGGCTGGGAAAAACTCCCCTGGGGCGCCAACCGGCGCCCCAGGGGACTCCCATCGATCAGATCGAGCCGCCGGTGCGCGGCCGGTTACCGCCGCTGCTGCGGCGCATACCAGGACTCCAGGTTACGCTGCACCATGTCGGCCGCCTGTTTGGGCGTCATGGTGCCGTTGAGTACCTGTGCCGAGGCATTCCATAGATCCAGCTCGTTGTTGGGCGTGCCCCGGGACAGGATGTGGTAGGCCGTGCGGATGGTCACCTGGCAGCTCTCGCGCCAGCTCAGGAACTCGCGGGCCAGCGGGTCCTTGATCTCCACCGGGTGGTTGGACAGCGGGAAGAACCCGGGCAGCACGTTGGCGTAAATCTCCGCGAACTCCTGGCTCGTCACCCACTCCAGGAACTTCAGGGCCGCTTCCCGGTTGGGGCTGGCCGCGTTCACGCCGATGCCGATGTCGATGTGGTCGCTGATGTAGCACTGGGTGGCGCCTTCCGGCAGCGGCGGCGGGAACGCGCCCATTTCAAACGCGTCGCCCACCATCGCGCGGAACACCGAGATGTCCCAGGAGCCGGCCGGGTAGATGGCGCCGGTGCCCTGGGCAAACAGGTTCTGGGCGTCCGAGTACCGGATGGCCTGATAGCCGCGCGGCAAGTACGGGCGCCAGCGGGCCAGCGCTTCAAAGGCCGCCAGGAAGCCGCCCTCGTTGTACCGGGCCGTGCCGTTGATCAGGCCCAACCGGCCTTCTTCGCCCTTCCAGTAGTTAGGCCCAATATTCTGGTACCCCATGGTAGCGGCTTCCCACTGGTCGGCGGTGCCCATGACGAGAGGAGTGAAGCGGCTCTGGGTCCGGATGCGCTCCAGCACCGCAAGGAATTCGGCTTCCGTGCGCGGCTCCTCAAGGCCGAGCATGTCAAAGATGTCCTTGTTGTAGATGAACCCGTGGATGACGGAAGCCATCGGCACGCAGAAGACGACCGACCCGTCGTCGGTGCTCCAGGCGGCCTTGGCCAGGTCGCTGAAGTTCTCGATGCCGGGCAGGTCATTCAGCGGGACCAGATGGCCCTGCTTGTACAGCTCCAGCGACACGTCAAAGGGCCGGCAGGTGATCAGGTCGCCCGCGGTCCCCGCCGCCAGCTTGCTGCTCAGGACAGCGTTGTATTCCGCCGGCGGGGTGGGGGCGAAGACGACCTCGATATCCGGATGATGCTTGCGGAACGCGGGGATGATAACGTTTTGCCAGATGAGCAGGTCATCGTTGCGCCAGCTTTCGATGACCAGCCGCGTCTGCGCGAAAGCCGCGGTGCTTACGACCAACGCCACCACGAGCGCAGCCAGCACCGCCGTCCAACGCTTCATGCTCCCCTCTCCCTCTAACGTGGTTTGGACATCATTGTGGGAATTCGCCATTGCGGGATGCGATCCTTTTCTTTCCTGAACTGCGGCTTCTGTGGCAAATCTTGTCTTCCTGGACAGGAACAATAGGACTGCGGCATCGTGGGCACGGGTCCTGGTTCTGGCCAACTGCTGCGTTTGGCTGGTCCACAGCCTTGCACCGTGGCTTTGGCTGGCGTTGGCCCCGCAGGCAGGCGTGGTCATGGGCCCTCGCTGGACATGATCGGACCGGTGGTGCACGTGCGCCGGGCGCAGGCCATGGGCCTCTTCCTCGTGCCGGTGATCCTGTACTACTCAGGATGGCAGGCCCCGATGGTGTCGGCAGGAAAAGGGCTCGACCCTAGAAGCGGGTCGAGCCCGTCCCGATGCTTATTGCGGTGCTAGGCGCTGGCCTGCCGCGGGGCGGCGGCGTAGGTGTTCACGTTGAGCTGTGCCTGGATGCGGCTGGTGAGAACGCCGGCCAGCATGCTGCCGCTCACGTTGAGCGCCGTCCGGCCCATGTCGATCAAGGGCTCAACGGAGATGAGCAGGCCGGCCAAGCCCACCGGCAGGTTGAGCAGCGACAGCACCAAGAGGGCCGCAAAGGTCGCACCGCCGCCGACGCTCGCGACGCCGAA
>PKQR01000117.1 GCA_017578085.1 Bacillota bacterium | reverse complement strand
GCCGGGCCTTGCGCGGGGGTTGCGGGAGCTGTACGAGCTCTTCTACGGCGACCGGGCCGCTGCGATGGAGCGCCTGGCCGCCGCCGCCCGGCTGGCCCCGGACGCCACGGTCTGGCCGCAAGTTTAGGCGGAAACCCAGGAGACCCGTTGACACTGATGAAAAAACAGGCTTGTGCCCATGTGCCGTTTCCGGCCGGCCTCGTACCCGTCTTCGTCATCACCCGCCGCAACCGCTTTACGGTGGAAGCTTCCTTGCTCCCGGAAGAAATCGGCCCGGACGTAGCAGACCAACTGCGGACCGCACCTGCGGCACGGGAAGCCGGGGCGCAATTCTCCGGGCGCAACCCCGTCGCCCTCCACCTGCCCAACTCGGGCCGCATGACGGAACTGCTGGAAACGGGAACGTTGGGTTTGGCCCAGATAACCGTCGATCTCTGCCGCCTCAAGGACGGGAGTCGCCCCGGCGCTGGCGCTGACGGACGCCTCGCTGACGATACGGCGCGCCGGGCCGAGGCTAATGTGCGGCGGGCCCGCGGTAATGTGCGCCGGACCGCCGGCACGCTGCTGCTTGTGCGCTACGCCGGCCGGTGGGTGTCGGTGGACGCCCGCATGCCCAACCGCCTTTTCGCCCGCTGCCTGGAGAAGGACTGTCTGCCTCCCTTCCGGGGGTACACCTCCTGGCGGCCCGAGGTGCGCTGGGGACACAGCCGCGTCGACTTCCTGCTGGAGGCTCCCGGCCGGCCGCCGTGCCTTGTGGAAACGAAATCGTGCAACCTGGTGGAGGACGGCCTCGCCCTGTTTCCCGACGCGCCCACGGCGCGGGGGACGCGGCACCTCCTTGAGCTGGCCGAGGCGGTGCAGCAGGGCCTCAGGGCTGCGGTCGTCTGGTTCGTCCAGCGGGACGACGCCGACGCCCTGGCACCGCACCGGGTGGCGGATCCCGATTTCGCCCAGGCCCTGGCCCGCGCCCGGGCGGCCGGCGTGGAAGCCTATGCCTACCGGTGCCGCGTGGAGCCAGAGGGCATCACGGTGCTGGACGAAATCCCGGTTAGAGACTGAACGCACAAGCGTCTCGCGGAAGGGGTCCATCGCCCTCCATGCCGGTAGCTGCCAGGGCCAAAGCCCTGGATCGCCTGTGGCCAATCGACGCCCTGCGGGGTTTTGCCGTCCTCGGCATGGTGTTTTACCATGCCATGTGGGACTTGAGCTTCGTGGGCGTCTACCCAGGTGATGTGACCCTTGGCGGCTGGCGCATCTTTGCCCGCTCGGTCGCGAGCACGTTCCTGCTGCTGGTGGGTTTCAACCTGATCCTGCTCGCAGCCCGCACGCCCCCAGCGGTTGCCCGGCGGCGCTGGCTGGAGCGGGGGCTCAAGCTTTTGGGCTGGGGCATAGTGATAAGCCTCATCACCTGGCCCCTCTTCGGGCCCCAGTTCATCGCCTATGGCGTGCTGCACTTTATCGGCACGGTGCTGCTGCTGGCGCCCGCCATCTTGCGGCTCCAGCGCTTTTCCATCCCGCTGGCGGCCGTGTTTCTCCTGGGCGGCCCGGTGCTCGCCAACCGCCCCGTGGATACCGTGTGGCTCCTGCCGCTGGGCCTCCGGCCGCCGCACTACGTGTCGGTCGATTACTTCCCCATCTTCCCCTGGCTCGGCGTCGTCCTCTTGGGCGTTGGCCTCGGCCGGGCGTACCTGGCCTACCGCGCCGGCCGGCTGCCGGCGCCTTCCGCTGCCCCGGCGTGGGCCCGGCCGGCGGTCTTGCTGGGGCGCCATTCCCTCACGGTGTACATCCTCCACCAGCCCGTGATCATCGCCATCCTCCTGCTGCTCGGCGTCCGGTTTTTCTAGCCGCCTGGCACGGCAGCCGCCTCACACGCTTCCTATCCGGTTACATCCCGCCCGGCGGGGAATGCTTAGGCTTGCCCGCACACCAAAACGCGAGGTGAGCCGCCCCGCATGTCACAGCACGGGCAATCGGCAACACCCATCAGCCGGAAGCTCGAGGTCAACCGGGCCGAGATGCGCTCGCGCCTTGGCGTCGGCATTTCCTTTGACATCCTCGAGCGCCCGGTGGAGATCGGCGGCCGTAAAGCCGTGTTTTACTTCGTCGACGGTTTCATCAAAGACAAGGTCACCGTCGACATCTACTCGAGCCTCCTCGACACCCAGCGGGGCGAGATCGTCCCCAACGTGGTCCGCAAGCTCCTGGACCGCCGCATCCCCTACTTCGAAGTGGACACGGTGGACACCATCGAGAAGGCCGTCGAGTGGGTCATGGCGGGCCCCATGGTGCTGTTCATCGACGGGGAGGATACTGCCATCGCCCTCGACGTGCGGGAGTTCCCGACCCGCAGCATCGAGGAACCGGACCTGGAAAAGGTCACGCGAGGGTCCCACGAAGGGCTGGCCGAGACGTTGGTCTTCAACACCGCCATGATCCGCCGGCGCCTGCGGGACCCCCGGCTGCGCTTTGAAATCTTCCAGGTAGGCCGGCGCTCCCGCACCGACGTGGCCGTGGGCTATATCGCCGACCTCGCCGACCACGGGCTTGTGGACCAGATCAAGCAGCGCATCCGGGAGGCCAGTGTCGACGCCCTGCCCATGGGCGTGAAGAATCTCGAGGAAATCATCGTCAAGTCCCCTTGGAACCCGCTGCCCAAAGTGCGCTACACGGAACGGCCGGACGTGGCCATCGCGCACCTGCTGGAGGGGCACATCATTGTGCTCGTGGACACAACGCCCATGGCCATGATCCTGCCCGTCACGTTCTTCCACTTCTTCGAGCACGCCGAGGAGTTTTTCCAATCACCCCCCATCGGCACGTACCTGCGCTGGGTGCGGGCGGCGGCGTTTCTTATGGCCACGGTGCTGACGCCCTTGTGGCTGGCGCTTTATCTCTCGAAACCCGCGCTGCCCGAGTGGCTACAGTTTGTCGGGCCCAGGGAACCGAGCACAGTGCCCGTGTGGCTGCAGTTTTTCATCCTGGAGCTGGGCGTCGACCTGATCCGCATGGCCCTCATCCACACGCCGACCGCGTTGGCCACGTCGTTGGGCATCGTCGGTGCGATCCTCCTGGGCGACCTGGCGGTCTCCGTCGGCCTGTTTGTGCCGGAAACCGTGCTGTACACGGCGGTGGCCGCCATCGGCTACTTCGCCGTCCCGAGCCTCGAGTTCGCCTACAGCATCCGCCTGTACCGGTACGTGCTGCTGGCGCTGGCGGCGCTTTTCCAGCTGCCGGGGTTGGCTGCGGGGCTCGCGGCGGGGTTCCTCGTGCTCGCCCTCACCCGCTCCATGAACGTTCCCTACCTGTTCCCGCTCGTTCCCTTTCACGGGCCGAGCCTGCTAAAGGCCCTCTTCCGCCTCCCGGTGCCGACGGTCGGCGTGCGTCCGCCTCTCATCGGTAGCCCGCAGTCCGACCGCACCCGGACCGAAGGCGCCCGCACACCGGCCGGGAAGACCCGCACCGGTGCGGCGGGCGATGCGGGAGCGGAGCGTGCACGCGCCATCCGGCGCCGGTCCAGGCTCTTGCTCGGCCCGCCCGGCGATGAGGAGTAGACGGCTGCCTCCCCCACCCGGTCGCCGCAAAGAGGCTTGGCCCACCTGGCTTCATCGAGTATCGACAATTATTGATTAAGCCTGCGGGCTTTGCTATCATATTATTCAGCCGGTTATGCAACCGGGAAGCAAAGGAGGCGACGGCAATGGCTGGCAAGGCTGACAAGGCTGGTCTCGTCCAGAACGTGGGCGGCGTCGACCGCGTCATCCGGATTATCCTTGGGATTGTGCTCGTCATCCTCCCGCCCGTGCTGGGCTGGTCGCCGTGGGTAACGGCCCTCGTGGCCGCGGTGGGCGGCATCGTGTTTTTCCAGGGCGTGGTGCGCCACTGCCCGCTCTACTCCCGCTTGGGCGTTTCCACCGCGAGCGACGCCCGCGGCGAAGCGCGCAGTAGCTCGTAGCTGGCCAGCTGGACGCCAAAGGCCGCGCACGCTTCCCGCACTCGCGGGTCCGTGAGAACTTTCAGTTCCGCCTCGCGCTCCTCGATGTACCCTGCGCCCATGCGGCGCAGGGCTTCGTCTGCTTTCCCCGGGTGGACGACCACCTCGCTGATGCCCTCGGGCAGCCGCTCGAGCATGAACACGAAGTTCTCCACCGTCGCGTTTCCGTAAAACCCGTCGATAAACCAGTCGGGCGCCCGCACGCCGTCCCGCTTCAGCAGCTCCGCCTGGCGGCGCACGGCGGCCGGGGTCATGTGGCGCACCATTCGGGCGGCTAGGATCGGATGACGCAGGGCGAAGCCCATCATCTGGCTCACCGCCGAGCTTCTCATAGCGCTCGGGAAACGGATGACGCCGCTCACCGACGCGGGTACGGGCTGGCGAACGGGAACCCCGAACTCTTTGGCCAGCTCCCGCACGATGCGGTAAAAGGGCGTGTAGAGCACAACGATGTGGTGGTGGTAGTCGATGTGGGTGAAACGGACCCCGGTTTCCAGGAGCCGCTCGGCCTGCGCCCGCAGTTCGGCCCGGAGCTCGTCGAGGGAGATGCGCAAGAGGTGCAGGGGGATGGTGTCAATGGAGTGAAACCGGCCTTCCCGGTCCACCAGGGTCGGCACCCGTTCCGGCGGCAGCACGGGCCGCCCGGCGGTGATGTTGACGTGCAGCCCGATGGGCAGTTCCGGGTGCGCCCTGTGCACAGCGGCGACCCGCTCCGCCGCCCCCTCCATGTTGATCATGGCGGACGTGGAGGTCACCACGCCTTCCCGCCACGCCTGCACGATGCCTTCCGTGACCCCGTCCGTAAGACCGAGATCGTCCGCGTTGACAATCAAAACCCGCTTCGATTCCCCGGCTGACACCGACGACATGCCGCTGGACGCCTCCTCACAACCCGCGGGTGCGGGCAGCCCGCCCCTATGCCAGCGCTATGCCCGCGGTGATGTGGGGCCACGTAGCCCAATGCCCGCATATCATAGCGCACCAGTAACGGATTCCTACGTTACGGCCGCGGATCCTGTCGCTTGGGCCGCGGCGGCGGAAAAGGGGAGTGAATCGTGAGCCGGATCAAGAAGCGCCTCGTGCTCACCCGCACCGACGGTACCATCATCCGCATCCGGCGCCGGCGGGGGACGGCTCGCTCGCGGACAACTTTTGACACGGCGCCGGAGCTGCCGCCGGAGTTGGCCCCCTACGCAACCGACGAGGAGGAGCAGCCGACCGCAACCGGCGAGTCACCGGCCTTGGAGGCCGAGTCGATGGCCGAGGCGACGGAGGCAGCGGCTCAGGTGACGGAAACCTCTGCTGAGGCAACGGGTGCACCAGCCGAGGCAGCGGATGCGGCAGTCCAGGCCACGGATGGGCCAGCCCAGGTGACCGGAGCGGCGGCCCAGGTGACCGAAGTGGAAGCCCAGGTGACGGAGGCTGCAGCCCCGGTGGCGGAGACCGCAGCCGACGTGACGGAGAGTGCGACCCGGGTAACGGAGACTGCAGCCGAGGTAACGGAGACTGCAGCCGAGGTGACGGAGACTGCAGCCCAGGTGACGAAAGCATCCACCGGCCCAGCTGAATCCCCGCTCAGAGCAGCCGCAGCGCCGGCCGACCTAGCCCCCGGTCTCCCGCGGAACCAGCCGTTCCGGGACGAGCTGGGGGTGAGGGGCCTGCGCACCACCGGCCTGTTTGCCGTGCCCGACGACAGCATCATCCAGCTGGTCATACTGATTAGCAGCTTCGCGGACCAAGAGCAGACCGCCAACGTCTGGGTACGGCGCGTGGAAGACGATGAGCTCCGGACGGTGTTCTTTCGTTCCCTCACGGTGCCCGCGGGGGGCGTGCAGCAGGTGACCGTCGACGGGCTCGGGGGCCAAACGGTCCGGATCGACGTCGAGCTCCCGTCCGATCTCTTGGTGCCCACGGCATCGGTCACCCAGTACTTCCTGGCCGACGGGGCCATCATCGTCCGTGTCTACAAGTCGCCTGCGGACTTTGTGCCGGTTTAGAACCGCGATGTCGGTCTCGTGCGGCCTGGAGTCGCCCAGTTTAGTCGCTGCTTAGTCTGGCCGTTTGGAGGGGGAATCGCTCCGTGCCTGTAACCTTGACCACTGGCATGTTTCCTGTGGCCCAGTTGCCCGCCGCCCAGGTGGTGTCGGTGCGGGTGTTTCTCGCCAACCTGGAAAACCAGCCTCACCGTTCAAGCGTAACGGTTTCCCGCTTGAACGGCGGCGCCAAGGAACTCATCCGCATGGAGGAGCTGGAGGTATCCGGGGACGAGTTGCGGACCGTGGAGCTGCCGAGCGCCGAGGTGGAAGGGCACACCATCGAAGTCACCGTCTCAGTGCCGACCAACGGCTTTGGCACCGGCCAGCTGCCCGTCGTGCCCGGCGTAGCGGTCGTGTCCCTTTTTACCGGAGATCAGACCACATCGATCCTGCAATGGATCTCGTCCGACGGTTTCGTTCCCGTCGGTGAAACCGCCAGCGCTGTGCCGGCGCGCGTCCGATCATAGCCTCGTAGCCCGCTGCGGACGCGCGTCTGGTCATATCGCGGCCCGGTGCGGACTTGCTCCGGGCCTCCAGGGGCACCGCCGACGCGCCTGGTACCGACGCGCCTAGTCCCGACGCGCCTGGTAAGTGCACCCACCTCGCGCGAATTCTCGCAAAAGAGCAGGTATCCCCATACGCTGCGCCGAAGAGTCTCAACGGAGAATATTCAATATCATACTGGGAGCAGGAGGGAACCTTCTTGCATCGTCGGATCTTTGTCTCGACGCAGGGGCGGGCGCGCGCCTGGGCGTTTGCCCTGGTGCTCGCCCTCGGTTTCGCGCTAGGTCTGGCGGGCGTTGTTCCGGCCAGCGCGCAGCAGCCGATCCGGATCGGCCTGCAGGGGCCGATTACGGGCCCGTGGGCGCTGGAGGGCGAGATGGCGGTCAACTCCGTGCAGATTGTCGTTGACCAGA
>PKQR01000234.1 GCA_017578085.1 Bacillota bacterium | reverse complement strand
GTCGGTGAAGGGGTTCTTGGGCCGGTCTGGGCGCTGGTAAGTGTTGAAACCGATGTAGATGGTGCGCACGCTGGGCGTAAAGACCACGTTGACGTTGGGGTCGCGCTCCAGCACGCTCACCATGTCGGGCGGCACCCGCACGGCCACATCCGCCTCGCCCGTCTGCACCATCAGCATGCGGGCGCCGTCCTCGGGAACGACCCGGAACACGATCTCATCGATCTGCGGCGGCTCGCCCCAGTAGTCGGGATTGCGCTCGAGCACGATGCGGTCGTTGCGCACCCACTCCTTCAACCGGAACGGACCGGTGCCCACGGGGTTGCGGGCGATGTCCTCGCCGTAACGCTCAAGGGCGGCCGGGCTCAACATGCCGATGCTGCTATGGGTCAAGTGGGCCAGGATCGGCGCGAAAGGAGCCGCGGTGGTCAGCCGCACGGTGTCCTCGTCCACCACGTCCACGGACGTGATCGGGCTGATGAGGAACCGGAAAGTGACCGCATTAGCCGGGTCCAGGATGCGCTCCAGGTTGTATTTGACCGCGGCGGCGTTGAAGGGCGTGCCGTCGTGGAACCGGATGCCCTGGCGCAGGTGCAGTGTCCACACGAGGCCGTCCTCGGAAACCTCATAGGACTGCACCAGGTGTGGCACGATCCGGCCGTCGGGGGTCAGCTCAAACAAGGTTTCGGTGATGTGCTCGGACACCGTTGCCGACGGGGAGTCGGTGATGCGGTGGGCGTCCAGCGTGACCGCGTCGGTGCCCGAGGCGATGATCAGGCGGCCTTGGGCGAAAACCGGCCCGGTCAAGAGCGCCAAGACGAGGGCGAAGAGCGCAGCCAGCGGCAGCGCTCGGCGAATGAAGTGCATCCCTCCATCCCTCCAGTTCCCGTATTCACCGCAGAACGGCGCGACGCTTGGCTGTGGATATACCCAGCGAAACCCTGGCTTCCGGCGTATCCCCCCCTCACGCAGCCGGTTTCAATAGCCCGTCCTTCGCCAAACAGTTGCTGTACACCTGCTTATATTCAGTTAGTTCTTTCTATTCGCTGTCTTCTGCTCGCCGATCAACGAGTTGCGCGCCTTATGGGCAGACGCGGCAAGCGGCGGGCCGCCGCCCGCCGCCTGAGCAGTTTTGCCCGAGGCCCATGAATTGTCAGCAGGACGTCAGCAGGGGATGACCAGGTCCTCCAGCTGCCGCGGATAAGTGGTGATGAAGCGCACGCCGTCTTCGGTGATGACCACCGTGTCCGAGTGCCGGAAGCCTCCTAGCCCGGGCACGTAGATGCCGGGCTCCACGGACACCACCATGCCCGGCATGAGCACCCGCTCGTCCCCGATATCCAGATACGGGGGTTCGTGCAAGAGCCTCCCCAGGCCGTGGCCGGTGTGGTGGCGCCAGTAAGGCATGAGACCGTTCGCCTCGAAAAACTCCCGCACGGCCGCGTCCACTTGCGCGCAGCGGACGCCCGGTCCCATCATCTCAATGGCCAGGGCCCGCGCCTCGAGCATGAGACGGAAGAAGCGCTCCTGGTCCTTGGACGGCTCGCCCATGATCATGGTCCGTTCCAGCTCGCTAAAGTAGCCGGCCACCGTGGAGGTGGCGAGCGTAACCAGCACGTCGCCGGGCATGAGCTTGGCGTTGGACGTGAGCACGTGGGGCAATGCCGACTGCTTGCCCACCTGGCCGTGGAAGCCCGCATAAGCCCCGGCTTTCTCCCAGCTCTGCGGCACATAGCCCGGCCCCAAGGCCTTGAGCATCTCCCGGGTCGCCTCGGCCGACGCCTGCTGCGACAGCTCCACCTCGCCGACGCCGGGCCTGGCGTACTGCTGCAGCAG
>PKQR01000116.1 GCA_017578085.1 Bacillota bacterium | reverse complement strand
CCCGCTCGGCCTCCTCCGAACGGCGGGCCTCCTGCGCCAGGCGCTCCCTGAGCATGAGGCGGGCGTTCTCCACCACCATCTCCATGAGGCGCCGCTTCTCGCCCCGCTGCGGCACGTGCAAACGCACGGCGCCGCCGCGCCGCTCCCGCAGCCAGCCTTCGATGACGGCCGCATCCTCCACCGGCACCTGGATGAGCACCTCGGGCGGGACAAACGGCGCCCGCTGGTAGTACTGCTGCACAAAGGCGGTCATGATCTCGCTGGGCTCGTCCTCGGCCAGCGCTTCCAGGAAGAAGTGCTCCCCGCCGATCAGCCGCCCGCCGCGGACGTTGAAGATCTGCACGCAGACCAGATCCTTCTCCTGGGCGAAACCGATCAGGTCCTGATCGACGGGCCGGTCGCTGACCACCGTCTGTCGCTCGGTTACGCGCTCAATGGCGCGGATCTGGTCCCGGATACGGGCCGCCCGCTCGAATTCGAGGGCCTGGGCCGCCTCCCGCATCTCCCGGTGCAAATCCGGCAGCAGCCTGTCGTGGCGGCCTTCGAGGAACAAGCTCACCTGCTCGATGAGGCGGTCGTAAGCCTCCGGCGTTACCTTGCCAGCGCACGGCCCGACGCAGCGCTTGATGTGGTACAAGAGGCACGGCCGGTAGTTGAGCTCTCCGCTCAGGTCAAGGCTGCAGGTGCGGATGGGAAACAGCTTGCGCAAAAAGCGCATGGTTTCCCGTACCGCGTTGGAGTTGGTGTAGGGCCCAAAGTACTTGGCGCCGTCCCGCTCTACCCGCCGCGCCACGACGACGCGCGGGAACGGCTCGTTCAGGGTCAGCTTGAGGTACGGGTACGCCTTGTCGTCCCGCAGGCGGACGTTGTAGCGGGGACGGTACTCCTTGATGAGGTTGGCTTCCAGGATGAGGGCCTCGACCTCGGAGCCGGTGACGATGTAGTCGATGTCCGCGATGTGGGACGTCATCACGCGGACTTTGGCCGACAAGCCGGCGGGCGACTGGAAGTAGCTGCGCACGCGGTTTCGCAGGGAAACCGCCTTGCCGACGTAGATCACCTCGCCGGCGGCGTTCTTCATGAGGTAGACGCCTGGCCGGTCCGGCAGCAGCCGCAGCTTCTCCCGCAACTTCTCCCGGACCTCGTCGTCCTGCTCGTCTCCCCGCTCCCCGTTCCGTTCGGCGGGGGCGGGCTCGCCGGCCGGCTGCTCGTCGTTGGCCCGGTGCAATTCAGTTTCTCCTCGTCCGCCGTCAGTGCCCGGCGCACCGCCATCTACCAAGGCCGATCACCCGGTTCATTATAGCACAGGCCTACTGGGGATCCCGCTGGCCGCCGCCCCGTGGAAATACCGGTTGCCGACACGTCGACTCGTCGCCGACTCTTCGAGCGCAACCGGCTCAGTGTAGCCGCCCCTCCCGGCCGACCAACGGTTTCCATTTTATGGCGTTCCGGGATTTGTAGCGTCTCCGAAAATGGTATGTGGAGGCGTTACCCCCAGCCTTATTTCGACCGTTCGGTCCAAAAAGAATGCCAGTTGGACGGGGATTTGTTCTCTAGGAGGCCGGCAAGTTGCGGATTCGACTGTCAGAATGTCGATAGGATGCGGGTTTGCTTTTCGCCAAGCGGTCGAATAAGAACGACGCCGCTGGTTTATACCGACCGTTTGGTCTAGAAACGAACGGGTGGTAAAGAACCTGTTCGGTGTGCCCCAAACAAGCTGGGCAAATAAGTCGGGACGAAATCCGTAATGCCAGGCGTTCCGGCAAACGTGCTTCCCAAGAGGGTTTATTTCAGACCGAACGGTCGAAAAAGATCAGGGGTTTAACAGCCGAACACAGGTCAGGGGTTTAACAGCCAAACACAGATCAGGGGTTTGACAGCCGAACACAGGGGTGCCGCCGCCAACAGAAACTGGAAGTCCTGACGCCCAACAACCAATCGGGCCGCGGGACAAAACGAAGCCGCGGGACAAAACAGAGCCGCAGGACACCTCCTGCGGCTCCAACTGGCTGTTTGCGGCTCCCACTGGCTGTTTGTGCAGGAGTGTATGCTCGCCCGCGGGGCACTTCCGCCGCCGCCCGTCACCGAACGGGCTTGCCTGAAAGCTAGCCTGAAAGCTAGCCTGAAAGCTAGCCTGACGTTCCGCCGGAGACAGCCAGCGGCTCAGAGCCAGCCGCCGACTCCCCAGAGCGGGCTTTGCGGCCCCGCTGGCCTGCGTCTGCGGAGTCCAGGGCACCGTTGGCAGTCCCGTCAGCGGTGGCGTTCCCGTTGACGGCGCGGGCCCGGTCCCGCTCCAGCACCATGCGCAAGAACCGGCCGGTGTGCGACTCCGGCACCTGGGCGATCTCCTCGGGCGTCCCGGTGGCCACCACCATCCCGCCGCCGTCGCCGCCTTCGGGCCCGAGGTCGATGATGTAGTCGGCCGTCTTGATGACGTCCAGGTTGTGCTCGATGACGACCACCGTGTCGCCGGCGTCCACCAGGCGCTGCAGCACCTGCAGGAGCTTCTCGATGTCGGCCATGTGCAGGCCCGTAGTGGGCTCGTCCAGGATGTACAAGGTCCGGCCGTTGCTGCGCCGGCTGAGCTCGGTGGCCAGTTTCACCCGCTGTGCCTCGCCGCCCGACAGCGTCGTGGCCGGCTGTCCCAGCTCGATATACCCTAGCCCCACGTCGTACAACGTCTGCAGCTTGCGGTGGATGGTCGGGTGGGCGGAGAAGAAGTCCAGGGCCTCCTCCACCCTCATGGCCAGGACGTCCGCGATGGTCTTGCCCTTGTACCGCACTTCCAGCGTTTCCCGGTTGTAGCGCTTGCCCTTGCACACCTCGCACGGCACGTACACGTCGGGCAGAAAGTGCATCTCGATCTTGATAATGCCGTCGCCCTTGCACGCTTCGCAGCGGCCGCCCTTAAGGTTAAAGCTGAACCGGCCCGGCTTGTATCCCCGCATCTTGGCCTCGGGCACCTGGGCAAACACTTCGCGGATAGCGTCAAAGGCGCCGGTGTACGTGGCCGGATTGGACCGGGGCGTCCGGCCGATGGGCGACTGGTCGATGTTGATGACCTTGTCCAGGTATTCGATGCCCTCGATCGTATCGTGGGCGCCCGGTTTCGTGGCCGCGCCGTGCAGCGCCTGGGCCAGCCGCTTATACAGGATCTCGTTGATCAGGGTACTCTTGCCCGACCCCGACACGCCCGTAACGCACACAAAGACTCCCAGTGGGATTTCCACATCGATGTTCTTGAGGTTATGCTCCCGGGCGCCGCGGATGACCAGCTTCTTGCCGTTGCCCTTGCGGCGCACCGCGGGCACGGGAATCGACCGCTTGCCCGACAAGTACTGCCCCGTAATCGACTCGGGGTTGGCGCAAATGTCCTCCAGCGTCCCCGCGGCCACCACGCGCCCGCCGTGGGCGCCAGCGCCAGGGCCGATGTCCACGATGTAGTCGGCGGCCCGGATCGTGTCCTCGTCGTGCTCGACGACGATCAAGGTGTTGCCCAGGTCCCGCAGGCCTTTGAGGGTGTTGAGCAACCGCTCGTTGTCCCGCTGGTGCAGGCCGATGCTGGGCTCATCCAAAATGTAGAGCACGCCCACCAGCTGCGAACCGATTTGGGTGGCCAGGCGGATCCGCTGCGCCTCACCGCCCGACAACGTCCCCGCAGGGCGGTCCAGCGTCAAGTAATCGAGCCCCACGTCCACCAGGAAGCCTAGGCGAGCCCGGATCTCCTTGAGCACCTGGTGGGCGATGGTGCGCTCCCGCTCCGTGAGCTCGCTTTCCAGGCGGCTGAAGAACGCCAGCGCCTCCCGGACCGAAAGGCGCGTGAGCTCCATGATGTTGAGCCCGCCCACGGTGACGGCCAGGCTCTCCGGGCGCAGGCGCCCGCCCTTGCAAGCGGGGCACTGGCGGGCGCTCATGTACTGCTCGATCTCTTCCCGGGCCCAGTCGGACTGGGTTTCCCGGTAGCGCCGGTCCAGGTTGGGGATGACGCCCTCAAAGACCGACTCGTACGTCCGTTCCTGGCCCGCCTGGTTGACGTAGCGGAACGGCACCCGCTCCTCGCCCAGGCCGTAGAGCAGCACCTTGAGCTGCTGCTCGGTCAGCTGGCCTAAGGGCTTATCCATGTCGATGCCGAAGCGGCGGCACACGGCCTCCAAGATGGCGTGGTGCCACTTGCTCTGGTAGTTGGCCCACGGCAGGATGCCGCCCTGCCGGATGGAGCGGCTGCGGTCGAGTACCAGGTCCGGGTCGATCTCCATGCGGATCCCAAGCCCGTCGCAGCTGGGACAAGCGCCGTAGGGGCTGTTGAAAGAAAACATGCGGGGCGCCAGTTCCTCGAAACTTGTGCCGCAGTCAGGGCACGCCAGCTTCTCGCTAAACAGCATGGAGTCTCCGCCGATGACATCCACGATCACGATGCCGTCGGCCCGCCGCAGGGCGGTTTCCAGGGAGTCGGTCAGGCGCGACTCGATGCCGGGCCGCACGATGAGCCGGTCGACGACGATCTCGATGGTGTGCTTCTTGTTTTTGTCGAGCTCGATCTGCTCGGTAAGCTCCCGCAGCTCACCGTCGACCCGCACCCGCACAAAGCCCTCGCGGCGCAACTCTTCCAAGAGCTTGCGGTACTCGCCCTTGCGCCCTCGCACCACCGGCGCCAGGACCTGCAGGCGCGTCCCCTCGCCCAAGGCCATGACCCGGTCCACGATCTGCTCCACCGTCTGCTGCTGGATGGGCCGGCCGCACTGCCAGCAGTGGGGGTGGCCGATGCGGGCATACAACAGCCGCAGGTAGTCGTAGATCTCGGTCACGGTGCCCACCGTGGACCGGGGGTTGCGGCTGGTAGTCTTCTGGTCGATGGAGATGGCCGGCGACAAGCCTTCGATAAAGTCCACGTCCGGCTTGTCCATCTGGCCCAGGAACTGCCGCGCGTACGCGGACAGCGATTCCACGTAGCGCCGCTGCCCTTCGGCGTAGATGGTGTCAAAGGCCAGGGATGACTTCCCCGACCCCGACAGCCCCGTGAACACCACCAGCTTGTCCCGGGGGATCTCCAGATCGATGTTTTTCAGGTTGTGCTGGCGTGCGCCGCGAATGATGATTTTATCTTTAGCCATTTCTTGTCACCCGGTGGCTCGCGTTTCAACCAGCGACCGCACCGCCTAACTGCCGGGGTCCAGCGTGACCAGCAGGTCCCGCAGCTCCTTGATGCGGTCGCGCAGCTCCGCCGCCCGCTCGAACTCGAGCTCCTCGGCGGCCGCAAACATTTCCTTTTCCAGCTCCTTGATACGGCGGGCCAGCTCCTCGGGCGTCAGCGCGCTGACCTCGTCCACGACCGCCCGGACCGCCTCGTAGCGGGCCCGCTCTTCGGCCGCCCGCTCCTGTTGGATGATGTCCCGCACCGCCTTGCGCACCGTTTCCGGCGTGATGCCGTGCCGGCGGTTATACTCCATCTGGATGGCGCGGCGGCGGTTGGTTTCGTCGATGGCCCGCCGCATGGACTCGGTGATCGTGTCCGCGTACATGATCACCCGACCGTTGACGTTGCGTGCCGCCCGGCCGATGGTCTGGATCAATGAGGTTTCCGAACGCAGGAAACCTTCCTTGTCGGCGTCCAGGATGGCCACCAGCGAAACCTCGGGCAGGTCCAATCCTTCTCTGAGCAAGTTGATGCCGACCAGGATGTCAAACTCGCCCAGGCGCAGGCCCCGCAGGATCTCGACGCGCTCCAGGGCGGTGATCTCCGAATGCAGGTAGCGCACCTTGAAGCCCATGTCCTGCAGGTAGTCGGTCAAGTCCTCGGCCATCTTCTTGGTCAAAGTGGTCACCAGCACCCGCTCGCCCCGGGCGATGACCTTGCGGCACTCCTCCATGAGGTCGTCGATCTGGCCTTCCACCGGCTTTACGACCACCTCGGGGTCCACGAGGCCAGTGGGCCGGATGATCTGCTCCACGATCCGCTCGCTTTTCTCCCGCTCATACGGCCCGGGCGTCGCTGAGACAAAGACCACCTGGTTGAGGCGCGCTTCAAACTCCTCAAACGTCAGCGGCCGGTTGTCCAACGCCGAAGGCAAGCGGAAACCGAACTCCACCAGCGTTTCCTTGCGGGACCGGTCGCCGTTGAACATGCCCCGGATCTGCGGCACCGTCTGGTGCGACTCGTCGATGAACACCAGGAAATCCCTGGGGAAGTAGTCCAACAGCGTCGCCGGCGGCTCGCCCGGGGCGCGCCCGTCCAGGTGGCGCGAGTAATTCTCGATGCCCTGGCAGTAGCCCACTTCCCGCAGCATCTCGATGTCGTAGCGGGTGCGCTGCTCAAGCCGCTGCGCTTCCAGGAGCTTACCGTGCTTCTTGAGCCACGCCAGGCGCTCCTCGAGCTCCGCTTCGATGGACGCGATGGCCCGCTTCAGCTTTTCTTCGGGCGTGATGTAGTGGGTGGCCGGATAGATGCGCACCTCATCCAGCTCGCCCAAGATTTCGCCCGTGAGCGCGTCCACCGCAACGATGCGCTCGACCTCGTCGCCGAAAAACTCGATGCGGATCACGTTCTCTTCGTAGACGGGGATGATCTCCACCACGTCGCCCCGCACCCGGAACGTGCCCCGCTTGAAACCGACGTCATTGCGCTGGTAATGGATGCCCACGAGCCGCCGCAGGATGTTGTCCCGGTCCCGGATGTCGCCGTGTTTCACCGAGAGCTTCATCCCCACGTAATCTTCCGGCGAACCCAGGCCGTAAATGCAGGACACGCTGGCGACGATAATGACGTCCCGCCGCTCGAAAAGAGCGCTCGTGGCCGCGTGGCGGAGGCGGTCGATCTCGTCGTTGATGGAGGCGTCTTTTTCGATGTAGGTGTCGGTCTGGGGGATGTACGCCTCCGGCTGGTAGTAGTCGTAGTAGCTGATGAAGTAGTGGACCGCGTTGTGCGGGAAAAATTCCCGGAACTCGCTGCACAACTGGGCCGCCAGCGTCTTGTTGTGGGCGATGACGAGGGTGGGCCGCT
>PKQR01000115.1 GCA_017578085.1 Bacillota bacterium | reverse complement strand
CCGCCGGTGGGCGCTTCGCCCAAGTAGGCCACGACCGCGGCGGTATCGGGGTCCTCGACCCAGCGAGAGAGTTCTTCGCCATGGGTCGACCAGACCGCGTCAGGCAGCGCCAGGCGGGCGAGCCGCAGGTCAGCCGGATCCATCAGCAGGGCGAAGTACTGGTCAGGAAAGTCGGTTTCGGTCTGCCAGCGCCATGAGCGCTGGGTTTCTCCCTCGTAGAGCAGGCCGTCGTTGCCGGCGGCCAAGGCGAAAAGAGCGCTGGCTGCCACGATTAGCATCGCCGCAGCCACAAGGCGCGTCCGCTGCTTCCGTCTCATGAGGCATCTTCCACCCTTCCCACCGGCGGCCTTGCCCGGCGTGTGCCGATCCCCCGCGCGCCGATCGGCGGAGCCGGCCCCGGTGGTAGCTTGCGCAGGTGCTGCCTGCGCTTACAGCCAACTTCGACCGAACCGCGGCGCCTTCCTGGTCGGTTCCGCGTGGCGGAGAATGGCAGGGGAAGCCAGCGTGGGGAGGGGGGCGACCGGGCGCTGGTCCGGGCCGCCGGGCCCTGGGGTGATCAATGGGGTGATCAAAGTGCTCCTGCGCCGTGGTCCGGGGGATAATGGCGGCCAAGGGCGGCGGGCGGCCGGCTCCGCCTGACGGCCCCGGACAGGACGAGGATGGTGAGAAGGTAGGGGAGCATCTGCACCAGTTCCGCGGGCCACGGGTTGGGGAGCGTCTGGATGCGCATTTGCACCGCGTCGGTAAGGGCAAACAGCAGGGCGGCGAGGAGGCTGCCCACAGGGTTCCATTGCCCAAACACGTTGGCCGCGAGCGCCATGTAGCCGCGGCCGGCGGACATGTTTTGGCTGAACCAGGCCAGATCTCCCAGCGACAGTTGCGCCCCGCCCAGGGCCGCCAGCGCTCCCGCCGCCATCAGCGTCAAGTACTGGGTGCGGTTGACGGCGATGCCGACCGTGTCGGCGGCCTCCGGGTGCTCGCCGATCAGGCGCACCCGCAAGCCCGCCGGCGTCCGGAAGAGGACAAGCCAGAGGGCGGGCGCGGCCAGAAGGGTGAAGTAGACCAAGGGCGAGTGGCTGCCCAGAAGTTCCCCCACAACGGGGATGTCCCGTAAGACGGGGATGGACCAGCGCGGGAGGCTGGTCACCGCCGGCGAGGTGCCGCGCCCGCCCCACACCACCTGCAAGAGCCACGTGGTCAAACCTAAGAGCAGGATGTTGATCCCGACTCCGGCCACCACGTGGTCGGCCCGCAACCGGATGGCGAACAGGCCCAAGAGCAACCCCACCAGCATCCCTGCCGCCATGGCGGCGAGCACGCCGAGCCACGGCGCGCCGGTCACGTAGGTCACGTACACGGCGGCGAAGGCGCCGGCAAGAAGTTTCCCCTCAAGGCCGATGTTGATGACGCCCGCCCGTTCGCTCAAGGTGCCGGCCATGGCCGCCAGTGCGATGGGGGTGGCTAAGCGCAGGGCGGCGGTGAGGGTATTGATTTGGAAGATGACTTCCCAGGCGTCGCTCACCGGTTTGCCCCCCGCTTACGCACCGTCTCATGCGCCTCATGTGCGTTGCGCGTCTCATGTGCCTCGCGTGTCTCATGTGCGTCGCGCGCCTCATGTGCGTCCCGCGTCTCGTGTGCAACGCACGTCTCATTTGCCTCGTGCGCCTCATGGGCCGCAGGCGTCCGCGCTCGGCGCCTCCTCCGCACGATGGCGACCAGGCCCGGGGCGGCAACAAAGAGGATCACCAGCCCTTGGACAGCTGTCAAGAGATCCGCGGGGATCCGCGCAAACAACTGCATGGACAGCCCGCCGGCCTGCAGCGCCCCAAAGAGGAGGGCGGCCGGGACGACGCCCCAGGGGCGTGTGCGGGCCACCAGGGCGACGGCGATCCCGGTGAAACCGTAGCCGGGCGAGAAATTGGTGATGAACCGGTGCAGCACGCCCAGCACGATGGTGCTGCCGGCAAGCCCCGCGATGGCCCCGCTTGCGGCCATGATGCACGCGGTGCGGGACGTGACGGGCACGCCGGCGTAGGCCGCGGCCGACGGGTTTTGCCCGATGAGCTCCACGTCAAGCCCCCAGGCACTCCGGCGCAGGATCCAGTCCACCAGCGCGATGAGAACGACGGCGATGACGATGGCCCACGTGAGCCGGGTGGTGGGCACGAGCTCCGGCAGGCGGGCCGCTGCCGGGATGAGGGCCGTCTGGTCCACCGGGCCGGGCGCTTTGAACCGCGTTTTGACCAGGTGGGTCGTGAGAAGGATGGCTACGTAGTTGAGCATGATGGTGGTGATCACTTCGTGGGCGCCGGTACGGGCTTTGAGCAGGCCGGGCACGAAGCCCCAGGCCGCGCCCGCTGCCGCTCCAGCGGCGAGAGCGGCGGCGATGGCCAAGACAGGAGGCCAGCTGGGCACGGCCAGGGCGGTGATGGCCGTGGCCAAGGCGGCCACGTAGAGCTGCCCTTCGGTACCGATGTTGAAGAGACCGCCGCGAAAGGCAAAGGCGACGGCAAGTCCCGTGAACATCAGGGGGATCGCGTTGAGAAAGGTGTCCGCCAGGCTGTAGATGTTGCCGAAGGCCCCCTGGAAAAGGCTCCAATACGCATCCCTGACGCTGTAGCCCGCCAGGGCCAAAAGCAGCGCGCCGGCCAAGAGGGCCAGGGCGATGGCCACGAGGGCCACGGCCAACTCCCGCAGCCACGCGCGGCTTGTTCCCGTGCCCTCAAGCATGGGCGGCACCTTCCTTGGGCGGCGCAGGGTGGCGATCCGGTGCGGCCTGCGCGAGGGATCCGGCCCTGTCTGGACGCTGCCCGGCCATCCAGAGGCCCAGCTCCTTTCTGGTAAACCGGTCGGCCGGCCCTTCTGCTACGATCGTTCCCTCGTACATCACGACCAGCCGGTCACTGAGGGCCAGCAGCTCATCTAGGTCCGCCGAGATAAGGAGGATAGCCGCGCCCGCGGCCCGCATCTCGAGCAAGCGGCTGTGGATGTGCTCGATGGCGCCCACGTCTACGCCCCGGGTGGGCTGGCAGGCGAGGATGACCCGCGGCCCGTGGGCGAGTTCCCTGGCCACCACCAGCTTCTGCTGGTTGCCGCCGGACAGGGTGCTTGCCGGCGCGTCGAGCCGGCCACGGATCTGGAATTCCGCGAGGAGCTGTCCTACGTGGGAGCGGATCGCCGGTTCTCGCAACACGCCCCGGCGGGCAAAGGGAGGCTGCCAGTGGCGGCCGAGGATGCCGTTGCGGGTGACCGGAAGCGGCGCCGCCAAGCCCCGGCGCAGGCGGTCCGAGGGGATGTGGGCGAGGCCCAGCGCCCGCCGGCCCCGGGGTCCCGGTTGCCTTGGTTCCTGGCCATTGATACGGATGCGGCCGCTGGAAATGGGTCGCAAGCCTGCGATGACTTCCTCGAGCTCTAGCTGTCCATTGCCCTCGACGCCGGCGATGCCCAGGATCTCGCCGCTGCGCACCGACAGCGTCACGTCGCGCAAGCGGGGCTGGCCCCGATCGTCGATGGCGGACACTCGGTCAAGCTCCAGCAAGACGTCTCCCGGCAGCCGGTGCGGCCGCGCCACCCGCAGGGTTACTTGGCGGCCGACCATCATCTCCGCCAGCTGCTCGGGTGAGGTGTCTGCGGTACGCCAGGTGCCCACGTGCCTGCCATTGCGCAGCACCGTCACCCGGTCGGAGAAGGCCATCGTTTCCCGCAGCTTGTGGGTAATAAAGATGAGGGTCTTCCCATCGGCTTTGAGCTGCAGCATGACACGGAACAGCTCGTCCACTTCCTGCGGGGTCAGGACCGCTGTCGGCTCGTCCAAAATCAAGATGTCGACGTTGCGCATAAGGGCTTTCAAGATCTCGACCCGCTGCTGCTCGCCGACGGAGAGGTCCTGGACGCGCGCGTCCGGGTCAACGCGCAGGCCGTAGCGGTCCGCCATTTCCCGGATCGCCTGCCGCGCCCGGCGGAGATCCAGGAGGCCGTTGCGGACGGGTTCTTGCCCGGCGATCAGGTTTTCCGCGACGGTGAGGCGGTCCACAAGCATGAAGTGCTGGTGGACCATGCCGATGCCGAGTGCCATGGCGTCGCGCGGGCTGCGGATGTGGACCTTTTGGCCACGGACCCGGATCTCGCCGCCATCAGGCGGGTAGAGGCCGTAAAGGATCTTCATCAGGGTGCTCTTCCCGGCCCCGTTTTCCCCCAAGAGACAGTGGATCTCCCCACGCAGGACGGCGAGGTCGACGCCGTCGTTGGCGACAACGGGACCGAAGCGCTTGCGGATGCCGATTA
This sequence comes from Bacillota bacterium, assembly GCA_017578085.1. Taxonomy (GTDB): domain Bacteria; phylum Bacillota; class Limnochordia; order Limnochordales; family ZCTH02-B6; genus ZCTH02-B6. Next base: position 2,785 of record PKQR01000115.1, on the reverse strand, counting down.
ACTCGACAATGGGTGGATGCAGATCCGGGGATGCGACTGCCATCGCTAGGCGGAACGCCTCAACTACAGGGATGTGCGTAAGGCCACGTACCCGGCGCCGGGCCCGCAACCCGGCGCCGGGCAATGCCGCGATGGCTTAGCGGTTGGCCGCAAGCCACGCCTCCACGTCCGGAATGTTCTCCGGCGGCATGAGTTCGCCGCTGGCGATGCGCTGCGCCAGCGCGTCCACCACGGCCCGCACGTCATCGGGCACAAGGCTCGGGCTGTAGCCGAGGACGTTTTCCTTAACGCCCAGTACGTGCACGCCGGGCTGGAAGGTGCCGTTGACGACGCTCTCCACGGCCAGGAACACCGTGTTGTTAACCAGCTTCATCCCGTTGGTCAGGATGTGCCCCGGCGCGAGGTGGCCTTGGTCAGAGTCGGCGCCGATGGCGTAGCGGTTGGACTCCTGCGCGGCCTGGATGGCGCCGAGACCCGACAGGCCGGCGGCACCCCAGATGATGTCGGCGCCCTGGGCGATCAGGGCGAGGGCCAGCTCCTTGCCGCGAGCCGGGTCGGCCCAGTGGCCGACATACGAGTAGCGCACGTCGGCGTCGGGATTCATCAAGCGCGCGCCGGCCATGAACCCGGCGATGTTGGCATTGATGAGCGGTATATCCATGCCGGCCACGATGCCGACCACGTGGTTGTCGGGGTTGATCTTGGGGTCGCCCTGACGCTTGGTCATCAGGCCCGCGATGGCGCCCACCAGGAACCCGCGCTCCGCCTCACGGTAGACGTAGGCGGCCACGTTGGGCTTCTCCACGACCGTGTCAACGATGGCGAACTTCTGGTTGGGGAAGCGGTCAGCCACCGCTGCCACGGCGTCGGCCTGGTCGAAGCCGATGGAGATGATCAGGTCGTAACGGCGGCTCTGGGCAAACAAGGTCAGCAACCGCTCATACTCTGCGATAGCGGTCGGCTCGGCGTAGTCAAACTCTATGCCCAGCTCCCGGGCGGCCCGCTGGATGCCGTCATAGGCCGAGTCGTTGAAGGACTGGTCGCCCAACCCGCCCGTGGCAAACACGACGGCCACGCGTGCCGTCTGGGCCGAGGCCTGCTGCCAAGCACCGGCCAGCAAGAGCGTGATGCCAAGGAACAGCACCGCGACCGTCGACAGAAGTGCACCCCGTCGGACTGCCATCTTTGTGTGGCCTCCTTTGCTCATCGCCGCTTGTCCTACCCAAGCGCCGGGGCTGCCGGCGCTGCGGGCGGCTGCCGGGCTATCACCCACTTCACCGGTGGGGATATGGGGTCGTCATAGGCGCAAGTATTCTGGCTCGGGGGCGTGATTCCTCTTAACAGTTCGCGGCAGAGCGCAGGCTGCGGTCGCTGGCCGCGAACAGGGACAACTGTTCCGGTGCCGCCTGAGGGCGTGCGTAGAGAAATGGCTCGGAGCGGACGAAGCCGTGACGCCGCTTGAGCTGCTGGACCCGGCGCAAGATGCGATCCTGGTACGCCCGCGAAGCGTAGGCTGCCGGATAAAGCTTTTTGTAGAGAGGCAGCAACCAGGGTATTTCCCGCTGGAGGAAGTCCTCGTAGACGTCCTTGACGCTGCCCTGCAGCCGCAGGACGGCCGCGCTGACGAACGCGGCACCGTGCTCCCGGGCGGCGCGGATCACGGCGTTCAGGGAGTGGGCGTCGTCGGTGAGCCCGGGGAGGATAGGGGCCAAGAGGACTCCTGCCCGGATCCCGGCCTGCACCAGCCGCTGCATGACGCGCAGGCGCTGCTGCGGGGGCGGGGTATCGGGTTCGATGCGGCGCGCGAGGGCATTGTTAAGCGTCGTGATGCTGAAGGCGACGGTCACGCCGGGACCGCGGGCCAGGCGCTGCAGCACGTCCAGGTCCCGCAGGATCATGGAGTTCTTGGTCACGATGGAACACGGCGTATCAAAGTCCGCGAGCGCTTCGAGAATCCCGCGGGTGAGGCGGTACCGGCCCTCGGCGGGCTGGTACGGGTCGACGGCGGTGCCGACGGCCACCGGTTCGCGGTTCCAGCTCTTGCGGGCGAGCTCCCGGCGCAGCACCTCCACGGCGTTGACCTTGACGAAGATCTGCTGCTCGAAGTCCTTGCCTGGCCCAAGCTCCAAGTACTCGTGGTAGCGCCTCGCGTAGCAGTAGACGCACGCATGCACACATCCCCTGTACGGGTTCACGGACCAGCCAAAGGACATGTACGGGGTGTCGACGCGGTTGAGAAGCGACTTGCATTGCACCTCGACCAGCCTCAGGCCTCGCACGGCAACCTCACCCCCGCGGGCGCACTCCGCACCGGTGAAAGAGTCGAACATACGTGCCACCGCATGTATGTTCGGTACGCGTAGTGTAGCACAGCCTCGCGGTACAGACAAGCCGAACACGGCAAGGTTGCTACCCGCGCTGCGCGGGTTGGCTCTTGCGCCACTGAGGAGAATGTTGTCGAGGACGGGTGCCGTCAAACGCCACCGGCTGCTGGGCGGAATAGTGGACGAGGCAGCGGGCCAAGGCCCTGAGCAGCGTCGACTTGCCTGCCCCGCACGGGCCCCGCACCAGGAGCACCCCGTTGGCGGGGACGGTGCCGGAGCCCCCGATCCTGTGACCCGGGCGGCACCGACGCCGACATAGCCTAGCCGGGTTGGCCGACCTCCCCGTTGATGCGGGCGGCAAGCCAGCCACGGATGACCTCCAGGCAGGCGGTGTTCACCTCGTGGTCCATGGGGAATTCCTCGTAGCGGACGTCGGCGTTGTATTGCCGCAACCGCTCGGC